>CASFKY010000060.1 GCA_949295465.1 uncultured Oscillospiraceae bacterium | reverse complement strand
GAAAGAGGTGAGCAGGATCTCCACCCCCAGAGCCACCAGGATGAGGGGGGAGAGTTTGGCGGCCAGCAGAAAATCAAAGCCGGGCCAAAAGTAGTACAGCAGCATGGCGCCGCCCGCCAGGATCAGGCACAGCCCCAGGGTGAAGCTGCCCACCCGGCGGCGGGGTTTATTGCCTGTCTCCATGGTCTTCGCCTCCCCCCTGGTAGTAGGGGAATTCCTCGGTGTGGCGGGAGGCCTGCTTGCCGCGGATCAGCCACAGACCCACCCCGATGAGAGCCAGGGCCAGCACCAGGCTGGGCAGCCGGTCCAACAGGAGAGCCAGCCAGTAAAGGCCGAAGATGTGATACAGATCCCAGATAAAGGGCGAGATAAAGATCTCATACAGGGAGTAGGCCCCCACCAGGATAAGGCACCAGCCCAGGACTTTGGGTCGAACCGTCAGGATCCGGCTCAGAGCCCCCTCTTCCACATGGATCAGGTAGTCGTCCGGCGGGGCGGTGCCCTCCATCAGCTGGCTGCGCAGATTGAAGGTGTCGAAAAAGCTGTACATCCAGACAATGGGCGTGACCACCGCCAGCAGCCCGTCGGTGAGAAGCCCCAGCCCCATGAACAGGCAGAAAAGGGTGATAAGGGTGAGCCCTCGCTTCATATACCCCTGGTACATCTGGCCGGCGCCGGGAATGAAGGAAAAGCAGAAAGTCCAGAATCCGTTTTTATGTCTCATGAGAGTGTCCCTCCTGTTGGGTTGCGGATGGTAAGGTGAAAGCTTGGCTCAGGCCCCGGCGCAGGGAGCTGAAAGCGTCGAAAAAGGCGTCGCTGGCCTGGCCAAAGCCGGTATCCTGGGAGATGGCCGGCAGATCGGGGCCCCGGCTGCTCAGGCCAGAGTAATCGAAGAACCCGCCGTGCCACAGCCCCAGGGAGATCAGCACGGCAGCGGCTGCCACCAGGCCCCGGCCCCACACCGAGCGCATCAGGTTCAGCATCAGGCTGCGGCGCACCGGCCCGGCCAGATCCCGGGGAGGTTCCATCAGAGCCTGCCCGCTGAGAAGATCGGTATATCGCTTCAAACACCGGTCACAGTAGGCCAGGTGTTCGGCGGCTTCCAGCCGGCCCAGCTCGTCCAGGCTGCCGGCCATCAAGGCCCGCAGGCCCTCGTCGGTGAGACAGCCCTGGCAATCAAACAGTTCCATTGTTTCCGGCGCTCCTTTCGTTGATCTGTTTTTGCAGCATCTGCCTGGCCCGGGAGATCTGGCTGCTCACGGTGCGCAGGGGCCGCCCCAACCGGGCGGCGATCTCCGGCTGGGGTACTTCCTCCAGGAAAAAGAGGATGCACACCTGCCGGTAGGGCTCCCGAAGGGCCAGCACCAGCCGGCGCAGCTCCTCCTCGCCCACCTTGTCGCTAAGCCGCTGCTCGGGCTGGTGTTCCGGCGGCGCCCCCGACAGGGCCAGAATCTCGTCCCCCGGGGCGTTCACCCGCCGGTGCCAGGCACTTTTTAAGTAATCTTTGGCTTTGTTGGCCGCGATGCGGGCCAGCCATTGGGGCTGGGCGCCGGGGGGACATCGGTCGATGCTCTTCCAGGCCGACAAAAAGGTCTCCTGGGCCAGATCCTGGGCGATGTCCTCATCGCCGGTGAGCTGGCGGCAGACGGTGTATACGAGCCCCTGATGCTTCTGCACCAGAACCGTGAATTCTGCAGCTGTCATCTTCCGCGGGGCTCCCTCCTTTTTGACCGGTCTTGCCTATATAACGAGGGCCGGGGAACCTCTACGGCAGAAAACACTCAAAAAATTTTGCCAAAAAACCCCTGCCCCAAAACCGGGGCAGGGGCAAAAGGGTCATGCCAGCAGCATATAGAACATCACGCCGGCAAACCCGATACAGAACAAAAGCAGGCTGAAGGCCAGGCTGCCCCGGAACCCGAATCGGCCCTTGGGCTCGGCCTCATATACCGCAAAGAACTCATCCTCGGGGAAGCGCACCGTTGCCCCCTGGCCCCAGTGAATGATCCCGTCGGCCAGCCGGGCCGCCCATCCAAAGAGGCTGGCCGTCAGCCGGGCTGCAAAGGCGCCCCAGAAGGCCAGGCCCGCCAGCAAGGGGCGGTAGAGCTTTTCTTCCAGGTCCAGCGCCTTGGGCCAGAGGTCCGGGTAAAGCCGGCCGCCGTCCGCCCGGCGGCGGGAGAGCAGGGGCCGGGCCACCAGCAGGTAGACTCCCGCGCCGATGGCCAGGGAGATGGCCGACCCCTCCAGGTTTACCGGGGAGAAATAGGCGATGGCGTGGGCCAGGCCGTGGCTGGCAAAAAAGCCGTTGGCCAAAGCGCCGATCCGATCCATGGTCAGGTGGGGCGTGAGGCCCAGCACCGGGATGGCCAGCCCCGCCAGGGCCAGCACCGCCCCGGTGAGGGGGCGCAGGTAATGGCCGTTCCGGGCGTCAAAATCCGCCTGCCGGGCCGGGTCGGCGTTCTTTTCCACAAACAGGCAGAGGAACAGCCGGGTCATGTAGGCCACGGTGAGCCCGCCCGCCAGCAGGAACAGCCACTCCACCGCCGTGAACAGGCCGGTGGCCAGCCCCTCGTGTTCCAGCAGGTGGATGTACTCCACAATGCTCTCGTGGAGCAGGGTCTTGCTGATATAGCCGCTGAACAGGGGCACCCCCATCAGCCCCAGGGCGCCCATCCCGAAGGAGAACATCAAGAGGGGCTTGCCCCGGCCGAAGCCCTGGATCTCTTCCAGTTTCAGGTGGTGGATCTGGGCGGCCACCACGCCGGCCCCCACAAAGAGGGAGAGCTTGAAGAGGGCGTGGTTGAAGATGTGCAAGGTCAGGCCGGCCACGGCGATGCCGTTTTCCTCCCCCAAAAGGGCCTGCATGCCCAGTCCCACCAGGATAAAGCCGATCTGGCTCATGCTGGAGCAGGCCAATGTCCGCTTCAGGTTCACGCTGAACAGGGCCAGCACCGCGCCGGTGAGCATGGTGACGGTACCCAAAAGCAGGGTGGCCATGCCCCAGCCGAAATCCGCGGCAAAGAGCCCCGCCGCCAGAAAGATCAGCCCGTACATGCCGGCCTTGGTGATGATGCCGGAGAGCAGGGCCGAGGCGGGGGCAGGGGCAGCCGGGTGGGCGGTGGGCAGCCAGGTGTGCAGCGGCCAGACCGCCGCCTTGCTGGCAAAGCCGGCGGCGGTGAGGGCTCCGGCGGTGTAGAGGGCGGCGGTGCCCTGCCAGGGCCGGGCGGCCTCGGCCAGCTCCCCAAAGCGGAGAGTGCCGGTGAGGCTGTACAGAAGGAACAGCCCCATCAGGGTGGCGAGCCCGCCGAACACCGCAAAGGCCAGATAGCTGTCGGCGGCCCGGCGGGCCTCCCGGGTGCCGGAATGCTGCACCAGGGGCCAGCTGGAAAAGCTCATGATCTCAAAAAACACCAGCAGGGTGTACAGATCCGAGGCCATGAAGACCCCCAGAATCCCCCCCAGGGTGAGAAAGCTGAAAAAGTGATACCGGGCCACCCGGCCGTAGGCCGCCAGCTGTTCCCGGGCTGCCAGGGTGGAGCCCAGCCAGAGCAGGCAGGCCAGCATGCACAGAAGGTATTGCAGCCCGGTGAGGGAAAAATGCAGACCCATGCCCAGCACGCCGGGCAGTTCCAGGGTGCCTCCCTCCCGGAAGAGGAAATACCCCGCCCAGGCCATGGCCCCGAACTGCACCAGAGCCGAAAAGATGGCGTAGGCGCCGGCCAGATGTCTCAGCCGGCCCACCAGATAACACACCAGGGCGCTGAAAAAGGGAAACAGCAGCAGAGGAAGGAAAAAAAGTGCGGAATCCAAAGCTTCCTCCTTTCACAGCAGGCCGCCGGCACACAGGCTCAGCAGGCGGGAGAGATCGGTGAAGAGCAGCCCCATCCCCACCGCCAGCAGGCAGAGCAGGATGAGGGAAATCTTGATGGGCCAGCCGGCCTCGGTCACTTCCTCCACCTCGGCCAGGTCCGCCTGGCGGGGCGGGAAGTAAAAGACGATGAGCACCTGCACCAGGTACAGCCCGGTGAGGAAGGCGCTGATCACCAGCGCAAAGGCGCCCAGCCAGGCCAGGGGATTGCCGGTGAGGGCGGCCCGCTCGGCGATCATCCACTTGCTGAAAAAGCTGGGCAGGGGCGGCACGCCCATCATGCTCACCGAGGCCAGGGCAAAGGCGGCACAGGTCACCGGCATTTTCTTACCAAGCCCCTCGTATTGCCAGATATATCCCTTGTGGTGGTACTGGCAGAGGATAGAGCCGGCGCAGAAGAAGAGGGTGATCTTGGTGACCGAGTGGACCATCATATGGGCCAGGGCTGCGGTAAGGCCGCCGGTGTTCATCAGGCTGGCGGCAAAGAGGATGTAGGAGAGGTTGGCCACCGTGGAGTAGGCCATCCGCCGTTTCAGGTGGGGCACCCGCCAGGCGGAGATGCTGCCGAACAGAAGGGTGACGATGGTGAAGGCCATCATCAGGTTCTGGGCCCAGGTGCCCCGCACAAAGTCGGCGCCGTAGCTGTAGTAGATCAGCCGCAGGATGGCAAACACACCCGAGTTGACCACCGCCACCGCGTGGAGCAGGGCGGTAACCGGGGTGGGGGCCACGCCGGCGGTGGGCAGCCAGCCGTGGAGAGGCCAGACGGCCGCCTTCACCCCGAAGCCGAAAAAGCCCAGCACAAAGCCGGCCAGCACCAGGTTCTCGTGGCCGGCCGCCAGGCTGCCGTCCAGGCTGCCGCCGGCGGAGTAATCCAGGCTGCCGAAGCGGTAGAGCACCGCCATGGACAGGAAGGCCATGGCCGCCCCCGCCATGGAGTAGAGAATATACTTTTTGCCGGCATACCGGGCGGTGCCCTCCATCTCGTGCATCACCAGGGGCAGGGTGCACAGGGTGAGCAGCTCATAGAACAGGTAGAGGGTGAAGGTGTTGGCCGCAAAGGAGATGCCCAGCACCACCCCGTAGGTCATGGTGAAGAAGGCGAAAAAGCGGTTTTCCCCCTCCATATGGCTCATGTACTCAAAGGCATACAGGTTGGTGATGGGCCACAAAACCGCCAGGATGGCCGCAAACACGAAGGAGAGGCCGTCCAGATGGAGGGCAAGGCTCATATGGCGGCCAAAGGAGAAGAGGGTCAGGGGTTCGGGGCGGAACACCAGCAATGCCCCCACCAGCAGGCTGTTGGCCAGGCAGAGCCAGAAGACATAGCTGTCCCGGCCCCGGCGGGTGCGGGCGGGGCGCACCAGCAGCCCGAAGCCGCCCAGAAAGGGGAGAAGGATGGCCAGAAGCAAAAACCAGGAACTCATCTGTGCCGCCTCCTTACAAAATCGTGTCGGAAATGCGGGAGAAGAGCTCCAGCAGTCCGGCGGGCCAGAGCCCGAAGATCAAAAGCCCCGCGCACCCGGTGACCAGAGCGCCGGCGGAGAGGGGCGAAACCCGCAGCCGGGGCAGCAGCGGCCAGTCCTTGCCGGGGAAAAAGCCAGCGGACAGGATGGAAAGGAGGTATCCTGCCGTGAGCAGGGCGCTCACCAGCAGCACCGCCGCCCCCAGCCAGCCCCAGCTGCCCAGCTGGACAAAACTGCCCTCGGCCAGGTACCATTTGCTTACAAAGCCCGCCAGGGGCGGGATGCCCACCAGCGAGAGGGAGCCCAGGGCAAAGCACCAAAGCACATCCGGCATCCGCTGGCCGATGCCCCGCAATTGGCCCACCCGCACAAAGCCGGAGGCGTGGATGATGGCGCCGGCCGACAAGAAGAGGGAGGTTTTGGCCAGGGCGTGGAAGGTGATCTGCAAGAGAGCCCCCCAAAAGCCCACCGGGCAGAGCAGGAACAGCCCAAACAGGGCGTAGCTCACCTGGCTCACGGTGGACCAGGCCAACCGCTTTTTCAAAAGCTGTTCTTTATAGGCCAGCATGCTGCCCATGAAGATGGTGGTGAGGGCCAGGGCCAGCAGGGTGTACTGCACCCAGCTGCCCCGCAGAAAATCCGGGCCGAACACATAGTAGATCACCCGGATGATGCCCAATACGCCCCCCTTGGTGATCACGCCGGACAGCACCGCCGAGGCGGGCGCAGGAGCCTCCGGGTGGGCGATGGGCAGCCAGGCGTGGAGGGGTAAAAGCCCCGCCTTGCCCCCGAAGCCCAGCAGCATGGCAAAGGCGGCCAGCAGGGTCAGTTCCGGCCGGGCCGCGGCCAGCCCCTCGGCCAGAGCGCCGCCCGGGGTGAAGGTGGTGGTATAGCACTGGCGCTGGGCAAAGAAAAAGCCGAACAGGGCAAGACAAGCCCCCAGCAGCGAGTACCCCAGATACTGCATCCCCGCCCGGCGGGAGGCCTCGGTGCGCTCGTGGAGCACCATGGGCAGGCTGAACAGGGTCATCATCTCATAGAACATATAAAAGCTGAACAGGTTACCCGAATAGCACAGTCCCTGAAGGCTGGTGAGGGTGAGAAGGTAAAAGACGGAATAGCTCTTCTCCCGCTCGTCGTGCTCAAAATATTCAAAGCCGAAAAAGCCCGCCAGCGCAAAGACAAAGCTGAACAGCACCGAGAAAAATTTGCCCAGGGTGTCCCCGCTCAGAAGAAAAGCAAAGTCTCCCAGCCGCAAAAGGCTCAGGCTGCCGCTGCATCGGAGGGCGGCCATCAGGCAGCTGGCCACCTCCAGCACCAGCACAAAGCCCACGCACTGGTGCAGATTTTTTTTGTCGGCAGCCACAAAGGGGAGCGCCAGCCCCATCAGGGCCGGCAGCAGGACGGGCACCAGAAAATACCAAGAATTCATGCTCCGCCCTCCTTTACAAAAGCGCCAGGCCCTGATGGATCAGGACGGATACCGGGTTGAAGAAGACCCCCAGAAAGACCACACCCGCCATCAGGCAGAGGGCAGACGCCGCAAAGGCGGGAGGCATGGGCAGATCAAAGACCACCGGCTTGGAGCGGCAGGGGGCCGTGCGGGCGCCCGAGTCCAGCTCCTCTTTCAGCGGGTTGCCGTGGGTCCAGATCAAAAGGATCACCGGCAGGTAGTACAAAGCGTTCAGCACGCTGCTGGCCACCAGCACCCCAAAGGCCAGCAGGTTCTGCCAGCCCAGTTCCAGGCTGGCCTGGGCCAGGAAAAGCTTGGTGACGAAGCCTCCCAAAAGGGGCAGGCCGATCATGGAGAGCCCGCCCATGGTGAAGCCCACCCCGGCCAGGGGAGCCCGGTGGGCCGCCCCCCGCAGGTAGTACAGCTGCTTGTGGTGGCCGGATACCCGGATCAGTTCTCCCGCCGACACGAAGAGCAGAGGCTTGGTGAAGGCGTGGGCCATGATCTGGAAGACCGCGGCGGTCATGCCGGCGGCAGTGCCCATGCCGATGCCCAGGAAGATATATCCCACTTGGGCCACCGAGGAGTAGGCAATCATCCGCTTGAGGTGGTTTTCCTTCATGGCGTACCAGCTGCCCATGAACATGGCGATCACAGCCAGTACAAACAGCACGTCAAAGATATGGGTCTTTCGGGCCACCGGCAGGGTGTACACCTGATAGAGGATCTTGATGAGCAGCACAATATACCCCTTCAGCACCAGGCCCGAGAGGATGGCGCTGGAGGCGGTGGTGGCATTGCCGTGGGCGCCGGGCAGCCAGGCATGGAAGGGGTAGAGGGCGCTCTTGATGGCCAGGCCCAGCACCATCAGGCCGGTGAGCACCGTGAGGGGAAGGGCGTAATTGCCGGTGGTATCCAGCACTTCGATGGCTTGCCGCAGACTGGGAAAAAGCAGCTGGCCGGTGATGCCGTACAGAAGCGCCAGGGCCAGCAGGAACAGGCCGCTGCCCAGCTGGCTCATGATGATGTAGCGGATGGTGGCCATGTTGGTGTGGCCGGTGTCCTTGGCCATCACGATGGCGCAGCTGGCGATGGTGTTGATCTCGATGAACACATAGGCGGTGAACAGGTCGTTGGTGTACACCATCACCAGCATGCTGGACCACAAAAGGTTCAGCATCAGGTAGTAGAGGGGCAGCTTTTTGGGCAGGATGTCATGCTGGATGTCCTCCAGCCCGCCCAATACGCACAAAAACATCACAAGGGCAAACAGGGAGCAGAGCATCGCTTCCAGCGGGCCGGCCCTCAGCTCGTTGCCCCAGGGGGCGGGGTAGTGGCCCAGCATGTAGGTGAAGCTCTCCCCGGTGTGGAACAGCACCCAGGCCAGGTACCCATTGGCGGCGCAGCAGAGGGCCAGGATGCCCAGGTGCAGCCGGGCCGCCCACCGGGGAGAACAGATGAGGCTGGTGATCACGCCCCCCACCATGGAGAGCAGGATGGAAAAAAACGGGATGTTCTGGTAAAAAGGGAGCATCAGTTGCCCCCTTTCCGCACCATCATCAGGATGGCGTCAATGTCCAGGGTGTGGTAGTGCAGGTACAGCCGCTGGGTGAGGGCCAGCATGAAGGCGGTACAGCTCACCGACACCACAATGCCGGTGAGCACCAGGCCGGTGGGGATGGGGTTCACATACTGCTCCACCCGGGCCGGGTCGGTGGTGCTCACCAGGATGGGAGCATATCGCCCTTCGATATAGCCAAAGCTGGTGAGCAGCAGGAAGATGGCGGTGTCCATGATGTTCAGGCCGATGATCTTGCGGATCAGATTCTTTTGCAGCAAAAGATTCACAAACCCGATGCCGAACAGGATCACCGAAGCCGCAAGGATGTGATTCTGTGCAAGAACCGAAGCGATCTCCTTCATTGTCGTCAAAATCCCCTTTAAAAGTCCCCTTTGTTGAAAAGCGCGTAAAAGGCGTACATGGTACAGGCCACCACGATGCCCACACAGATGTTCAGCGGCAGGATCATCCCGCCGGACAGAATGGCTCCCGGGATCCCCTTGGGAATGGGGTTCTCCAGGTGGTTGGCTCCCAGAAAGAAGCTGTAGGATTTGGCCCCCGCATAAATGGCCAGGCAGATGAAGTTCAGGATGTAAAAGGCCTTTCGGTCAAAAAAGCGGGAGACGGCCTTCTGGCCGCAGGCGGTGGCGTAAAAGATCAGGCCGCTGCCGATGATGATCCCCCCCGAGAATCCGCCGCCGGGGGAGAGGTGACCGTTGATCACCACATAGATGCCGAACAGCAGGATGAAGGGGGTGAGGAAGTGGGCCGCGTGGCGCAAAAGGTGCATCTCCTCCTCCGCCAGAATCTGGTCATCCTCCTTGCGCTCGGCCTCCAGCTTGGGGGGCAGGGAGTGCTTGTCATTCCACAGCAGCACAAAAACGCTCATGGCAGTGAGGAAGAGCACGCAGCTCTCGCCGAAGGTGTCAAAGGCCCGGTAGTCCAGGATCATGCCGGACACCAGGTTCACCGCCCCCGTCTCCTCCAGGCCCTTTTCCACATAGCGAAGGGCCACCTCATTCTGATCGGGGGTGCCGGGCGTGCCGTGGAGGGGCAGCTGGGTCACGGTGGCCAGCAGAATCCCGATCAGGGCCACCGAGGCCAGCACCGTCGACACCCGGTAAAGCAGCACTTCGTGGGTTTTGGCATGGCCGGTGGAGTCCTCCTCCTGCCTGCGCCGCCGGGGAGAGGGCAGGTGGGGGCGGTAGTCCTTTTCAAACCGGGCCGCGGGCGCCGCCTCCCCGTTGACCCAGGCGGCAAACCGGCCCCAGAGTTCCTTTGCACTCATTTCTTATCCCTCGTTCCGTCCAGAAAATGGGCCGTTTTCAGGGTGAGCAGAAACAGCACCGTGTCGATGCCCGCACCCACCGCCGCCTCGGTGATGGCCAGGTCCGGCGCCTGCATCAGCAGCCAGAGAATGGCGGTGACCGTACTGAAGGCGGCAAACACCAGCACTGCGTTCAGCAGCCGGCGGCACAGGGGGGCCAGAATGGCGCAGACGATCAGAAAGATCAGCAACAGGTATTCCAGGTAGATCATTTTTCCACCTCGTACTCGTCATGGATGGACAGGTTGGTGGTGGCCTCGGCCTTTCCGATCCGATTGGTGGCCACCGGGGCGGTGATCCACAGCACCACCAGCATCAGCAGGTACTTCAGACTGGTGAAGCAGAACCCCTTCAGTACGATCAGCCCCGCGATCACCAGCAGGGTGCCCAGGGTGTCGCTGAGGGAGGCGGCATGGATGCGGTTGAGCACATAGCGGAACCGGAACACGCCGATGATGGAAATGATGAAAACCAGGCAGCCTGCCCCCAGCAGCACTGCCCCTATGATGGTGCGGATCATCTGGGTCTGTCCTCCTCCTCTCGTTCCAGCCGGTCCAGGACCTCCTGGGCCGATTCCTCCGGGTGACGTTCCTTCAAATGGCGCAGCCGGCCCTTGTGGTGCAGCACCACCACCCGGCACAGGATCTGCACGCTGAGAAAGCTGAGCAGCGCGAACAGGAATGCGATGTCCAGCACATAGTCTTCCAGCTTGTAGGCGGCCAGCACGCAGATGATGTTGACCGTAAAGGTACATACCAGGTTGGCGGCTACGATCTTGTCGGTGAACCGCCGCCCCATGGCGGCATAGACCAGGCAGGCGATGATGCACAGGGCCATCACGGTCAAAACCACCGGGTAGACCAGATTCATCATGAGGTTCGGTCCTCCTTTTGGCTGTTTTTCCGATCCCGGTCCCGCTCCTCCCGCAGGATCCCCTCCATCTGCTGCAGCCGGGGGGTCAGGTCCATGTGGCGGGCCCCCTCGGCCATATCCCCGTTCAGGGCGTGGATGCACAGGATGCTGTTGCCGTACAGCCCCACCGTGAAGGTGCCGGGGGTGAGGGTGATGGAGTTGCCCAGCACCACCCGGGTGCCCTCCTCTTTCAGGGGAGGCTCAAAAAAGAGCAGCTTGGGCTCCACCTCGTCCAGGGTGGGGCTCAGGATGATGGCGCACACCCGCAAAGAGGAGGAAATCATATGCCCCAGAAGCCGCCACAGATACCGCACGATCTGGCCCGAGAGCCGCACTGTAGCCCGGTCCATCCAGTGGGGCCAGATGCGCTGGGCGTGGCAGAACCAGGACAGCCCCGCCGACAGGGCGGCGCCGATCAGCAGCACCTCCAGGGTAAAGCGGGAACACAGGATCAGCCACATAACCAGCAGCAGAAAAAACAGCGTCATAAAAAGTACCCCCTCCTTGCCCAAAGCGAAAGCTGCGGACCGGGAAGGGGAGGCTGCGGCCTCCTGCCTTTCACGGGACCGGCTTTCGATCTCTTTCGATTGTAAAAATACTTTTTTATTTTACCATGAAGGGCAAGGCTTTGTCGACCTTGTGACTCCAACTTTTTGAGGCTTTTTGAGTCCTTTTGAGGCAGCCGCTTTTGGGCTTGTATTCTCCCAAAAGGTGTTGACAGGTTTGTTATAATAATAAGGTACAAAACGGGCGGGTATGCCCGGCGGCAGGGGCGGTATTTATGCTTTTGGCCCTCCTGTCGGCTCAAAAACGGGAAAAAGCAGGCCGCAGGTATGGCGGCACGGCGACAGGAGGCAATACAACATGACCAGGATTGATATTTTTTCCGGGTTTCTGGGGGCCGGCAAGACCACCCTTATCAAAAAGCTCATCAAGGAGGCCTTCCAGGGCGAAAAGGTGGTACTGATCGAGAATGAGTTCGGCGAGATCGGCATCGACGGCGGTTTCCTCAAGGAGGCCGGCATCCAGATCACTGAGATGAACTCCGGCTGCATCTGCTGCAGCCTGGTGGGGGATTTCCGGGAGGCTCTGAAGAAGGTCATCGACCAGTATCATCCCGACCGCATCCTCATTGAGCCCTCCGGCGTGGGCAAGCTCAGCGACGTGACCAGAGCGGTGGAGACCATCGCCGAGGACCGGGACGTGAAGCTCAGCAGCTTTGTCACCGTGGCAGACGTGAACAAGGTCAAGCTGTATATGAAGAACTTCGGCGAGTTCTACAACGACCAGATCAGCCACGCCAACGCCATCATCCTCAGCCGCACCGGCAAGGCCAAGGAGGAGAAGATCCAGGCGGCGGTGGAGCTGCTGCGCCAGAAGAACCCCGACGCCCTCATCCTCACCACCGACTGGGACCAGCTGCAGGGGCCCCAGATCGTGAAGGCCATGGAGAGCGGCGACGACTTTGTGGCTAAGCTGCTGGAAGAGGCCCGCAGCCATGCCGATGAAGAGCACGAGCACCACCACCATCACGAGCATGGGGAAGAGTGCCATCACGACCATGAGCACGAGCACCATCATGACCACGATCATGAGGAGGGCGAGTGCTGCCATCACGACCACGAGCATCATCACCACGACCATGAGGGGTGCGGCTGCGGCCACCATCACGACCATGACGCCGACGAGGTGTTCACCAGCTGGGGCCGTGAGACCGTGAAGAAGTACACCCGGGCCGAGCTGGAGTTTGCCCTGAACAGCCTGGACGGGGGCGAGTTCGGCGCGGTGCTGCGGGCCAAGGGCATCGTGGCCGGCGACGAGGGCTGGTACCAGTTCGATTATGTCCCCGGCGAGCACGAGGTGCGCGCCTGCTCTCCCGATGTGGCCGGCCGCCTGTGCGTGATCGGCTCCGACCTGAAGGAGGAGGGGCTGGCCCAGCTCTTCCACTGCTGAGGAGGGGACCGAGATGGCATACGAGATCCCGGTTTATCTGTTTGTGGGCTTCCTGGAATCGGGCAAGACCAAGTTCATCCAGGAGACCATGGAGGACCCCCAGTTTGACTCCGGCGACAAGACCCTTTTGCTGGTCTGCGAGGAGGGGGAAGAGGAGTACGACCCGGACAAGTTCGCCTTCGGAGGGGTCACGGTGGAGGTGCTGGAGGACAAGAGCCAGCTCAACCGGGCCTATCTGGAGCAGCTCACCAAAAAATCCGGCGCGGGCCGGGTGGTGGTGGAGTACAACGGCATGTGGATGCTGAACGATCTGTTCGAGGCCATGCCCGAGAGCTGGGCAGTGTACCAGTGTCTGGCCACCGCCGACGGCAGCACCATCAAGGTATACGCCGGCGACAACGCCATGCGGGGGCTCTTGCTGGACAAAATCAGCCGCAGCGAGCTGATCGTGGTGAACCGGGCCGAGGAGGTCAACGACGAGGAGAGCCGGATGCTCGTCCACAAGCTGGTGCGCCAGGCCAGCCGCCGGTGTGACATCGCCTATGAGTTTGCCGACGGCAGCGTGGCCTACGACGACATCCCCGACCCGCTGCCCTTTGACCTGAACGCCCCGGTGGTGGAGATTGCCGACGAGGACTTCGGCATCTGGTATATGGACTGTCAGGATGACCCCAAAAAGTACGCCGGCAAGACGGTGCGGTTCACCGCCCAGGTCTGCCAGACTGCCCGGGCGGGCAAGAACAGCTTTGTGCCCGGCCGCTTTGCCATGACCTGCTGCGTGCAGGATATCCAGTTCGTGGGCTTCCCCTGCCGGTATGACGCCTACAAGGAGCTGAAACAGCGGGACTGGATCCGCCTGACCGCCAAGGTAAACGTGAAATATCACCCCATTTTCAGGGGAGAGGGCCCGGTGCTCACAGCCCTCAAGGTGGAGCCGGGCCAGAAACCCAAAGAGGACGTGGTGACCTTCAGCTGAGGGCCGCCCCCACCAAAGAGGCCGCCGCGGCGGGAAAGAGAGGAAAAATACCATGGGCATCATGAGAAGACTGTTTTCGGTGGGCACCGGCCTGGCGGCCGGGCTGCTGGCCTATAAGCTGATCAACCGCTACGAGAAAAAGGTGCAGCTGGAAGGGGAGTACCGGGTGATCGCCCCGGAAGAGGAGGAAGCCGGCCCCCAGGAGGCCGCCGCAGAGGAGCAGGAAGAGGCCCCTCAGGCAGCCGAGGAGGCTCCGGCGGAGCAGGTCCCTGCCCGGGAGGAAGAGCCCCGGGAGAGCGCCGGCCCCAACCCCAACCCGGTGCTGCGGCCCGAGCCCTCTGAGGTGACGGGGCCGGACGGCCGCATCGACCCCACCAAGGTGGCCGAGGCCTCTGACTTCGCCGACTGGGACGAGATGGGCTGCAAGAGCTGAATATCCCACAGGGCAGTCTGCCGGGAACCTTCCGGCGGGCTGCCTTTTTGCTGTATTCCGGGGCTTCAAAGTGGGAAACTTTCCCCAAAACTCACAAAAGGCTGCTTTACTACTTTACATCTTTATCAGAGTAAAGTATAATAGGCGTATGCTTTTGGCCGGGGTCTGAGGCTCCGGCACGCCCCGGCAGGGGGCAGGATTTGGGCCGGCGGGACAGCCGGCCCGGGAGGGGAGAATTTTTGATGGAAAATCCGATGGAATTTGACTGGAGCATTCTCAAGAGGGCCGAGCGGATGGCCCTGCAGCTGCGGGCCCGGGCTGAGAAGGCGGGCTACCGCAAGTATCACATGGGCCGTTTTGAGGAGTATGGCCTGTACCAGGAGAACCGCAGCTTCCTGGCCAGCGACCAGGTGCTCACCTTCACGGACCTGGACGGCCGGCTGCTGGCCCTCAAACCGGACGTGACGCTCTCCATTGCCAAAAACGCCCAGCCGGCCCCCGGCCAGTGTGAGAAATATTACTACAGCGAGAACGTCTACCGCCCCAGCCGGGAGAGTCACACCTTCCGAGAGATCGACCAGATGGGGCTGGAGTGCATCGGCAAGGTGGAGCCGGAAGACGTGCGGGATCAGTTGGGCCTGGCCCTGGACGCGCTGTCCCTGTGCGGGGAGGAGTTCGTGCTGGAGCTCTCCCACATGGACTTTATCACCGGCCTGCTGGATGAGCTGGGGGCCGGGGCCGAAAAGAGGCCCCAGCTGCTGGAATTGATCCGGGGCAAGAATGCCCACGAGCTGCGCCGGGCTGCCGGGGCGGCGGGGCTGGCCCCGGGGGCCGAGGAGATGCTGGATGCCCTGCTGGAGCTCACCGGCCCCTTTGAGAAGGTGCTGCCCAGGGCCGAAAAGCTGGCCCGGGGCCAGACCATGGGCCGGGCGCTGGAGGAGCTGAAGGGCCTCTATCAGAGCCTGGAGGGGGCCGACCGGCAGCGGATCTGGCTGGACCTCTCCCTGGCGGGGGATATGGAGTACTACAACGGGCTGGTCTTCCACGGATATCTGAACGGCCTGCCCGCCCCGGTGCTGAAGGGCGGCCGGTACGACCTGTTGGCCCGCAAGTTCACGCCGGGGGTCTCGGCGGTGGGCTTTGCCCTCTACCTGAACGAGCTGGACCGGCTGGAGTCGGTGCAGCCCCAGCCCCAGGCCGACGGCCGCCAGATGCTGAACGTGGCCCTGCCCAAGGGCCGGCTGGGGGATAAGGTATACAATCTCTTGGCCAAGGTGGGCTACGGCTGCCCCGAAAATTACAACGACACCCGCAAGCTGGTGGTGGAAAACCCCGAGGCGGGCATTCGGTACTTCCTGGTCAAGCCCAGCGACGTGGCCATCTATGTGGAGCACGGCGCTGCCGACGTGGGCATCGTGGGCAAGGACATCCTGGCAGAGAGTCAGGCCGACGTGTACGAACTGCTGGATACCGGCCTGGGCCGCTGCCGGATGTGCGTGGCCGGCAAGAAGGACTTCCAGGACGACCCGGGCCGGGCGCTGCGGGTGGCCACCAAGTTCGTGAACATCGCCAAGGAGTACTACGGCGGCCTGGGCCGGGACATCGACATCATCAAGCTGAACGGTTCCATCGAGCTGGCCCCCATCCTGGGCCTCTCGGATGTGATCGTGGATATTGTGGAGACCGGCACCACCCTGAAAGAAAACGACCTGAAAGTGATCACCGAGTTCATGCCCATCAGCGCCCGGTTCATTGCCAACAAGGCCAGCTACGCGTTCAAGAACCGGGAGCTCAACCGGCTGCTGGAAAAATTGCAGGAGGTAATCTGAGATGATCCGTATTTTACAGTTTGAGGGGCTGGCCCCGGAAGAGATCCTGAACCGGGATATCCGGGCTGAGGCCGACGTGGAGGCGGTGGTGGATGAGATCATCGCCCGGGTGCGCCAGAAGGGGGACGAGGCCCTGCGGGAGTATGCCGAGAAGTTCGACCATGTAAAGCTGGACAGCCTCACCGTCACCAAGGAGGAGATCGACGAGGCCATGGCCGCCGCCGACCCGGAGTTCGTCACCACCCTGCGGATGGCGGCGGAGAATATCACCCGGTTCCACAAAAACCAGCTCCACAAAAACTTTGTGCTGAACGACCAGCCCGGCATCCTGCTGGGGCAGAAGTACACCCCCATCCAGCGGGCGGGCGTGTATGTGCCCGGCGGCACCGCCGCCTATCCCAGCACGGTGCTGATGGATGTGATCCCCGCCAAGGTGGCCGGGGTGAAGGAGATCGTCATGACCACCCCCGCCGGCCGGGACGGCCGGGTGAACCCGGTGATCCTCACCGCCGCCGCAGTGGCCGGGGTGGATCGGATCATCAAGGCAGGCGGGGCCCAGGCCATTGCGGCCCTGGCCTACGGCACCGAGAGCGTGCCCGCCGTGGACAAGATCGTGGGCCCCGGCAACGTCTTCGTGGCCACCGCCAAGCGCAAGGTGTTCGGCAAGGTGGGCATCGACATGATCGCCGGCCCCAGTGAGATCCTGGTGCTGGCCGACGGCAGCTGTAACCCGGCCTGGGTGGCCGCCGACCTGCTGAGCCAGGCCGAGCACGACAAGATGGCCAGCGCCGTGCTGGTCACCGACAGCGCCCAGCTGGCCAAGGAGGTACAGGCCCAGGTGGAGGAGCAGCTGGCTGTGCTGCCCCGGCAGGAGATCGCCCGGGCCAGCATCGAGCAGAACGGCAAGATCCTGGTCTGCCGGGACCTGAAAGAGGCGGTGGAGGCGGTGAACATCATCGCCCCCGAGCACCTGGAAATCTGCACCGACGACCCCTTCAGCCTCTTGAACGACATCCAGAACGCCGGCAGCATCTTTTTGGGCAAGCATGTGCCCGAGCCTCTGGGCGATTACTTCGCCGGCCCCAACCACACCCTGCCCACCAGCGGCACCGCCCGCTTCTCCAGCCCCCTGAGCGTGGACGATTTCGTCAAGAAGTCCAGCTTCATCTACTACACCCCCGAGGCTCTGGGGAAGGTGCAGGGCCGGATCGCCGACTTTGCCCATCGGGAGGGGCTGGACGGCCATGCCCGCAGCATGACCATCCGCTTTGAGGAAAAGAAAGACTGAGCGGCCCGCCGTTTCGGGTCAGGCCCCAAGGGCCGGAAAGGGAAGCTGAGATGAGCCAGTATTTTACCAAGAGCCTTGCGGCTCTGGAACCCTACACCCCCGGCGAACAGCCCCGGGATCAGCAGTACATCAAACTGAACACCAACGAGAGCCCCTTCGCCGCCAGCCCCCGGGTGGTGGCGGCCATCACCGGCCAGGAAGTGGAAAAGCTGAGGCTCTATTCTGACCCCGCCTGCCGGGATCTGATCGCCGCCATTGCCGCCCGCAACCGCATCCGCCCCGAGCAGGTGATGGTGGGCAACGGCAGCGACGAGGTGCTGGCCTTTGCGCTGCGGGCCTTCTGTGACGGAGACACCCCCCTGGCCTACAGCGACATCACCTATGGCTGCTACAAGGTGTGGTGCAGCCTGATGGGCATCCCCTCCAAGGTGATCCCCCTGCAAGAGGACTACACCGTGGACATCGGCCAATACAAGTCCCTGGGTGCCACCATCATGCTCACCAACCCCAACGCCCCCACCGGCCTGGCCCTTACCCCCGGGCAGGTGGAGGAAGTCCTGAAAGCAAACCCGGACCATGTGGTGATTGTGGACGAGGCCTATGTGGATTTCGGGGCCGAGAGCTGCCTGCCCCTCATTGACAAGTACCCCAACCTGCTGGTGGTACAGACCTTTTCCAAGAGCCGGAACCTGGCCGGCGCCCGGCTGGGCTTTGCCATGGGCGACCCGGAGCTGATCGCCGACCTGAATCGGATCAAGTTCAGCTTCAACCCCTACAATGTGAACCGGCTCACCAGCCTGGCCGGCATCGCCGCCATGGAGGATGAGGAGTACTTTGCCAGTTGCACCGGGAAGATCCGGGAGAACCGGGCCTGGACTGCCCAGAAACTGCGGGAGATGGATTTCACCCTCACCGATTCCCTCACCAACTTCCTCTTTGCCCAGAGCAGCCGCATCGAGGGCGGCGCCCTGGCAAAAGCCCTGCGGCAGAAGGGAATTCTGGTGCGCCACTTTGAGGGCGAGCGGGTGAGCAACCGGCTGCGGATCACCATCGGGTCCCGCCCGGAGATGGAGGCCCTCATCGAGGCCCTGAAGCAGCTGGGCGCCTGAGGCCCAGAGCAGGAAGGAGACAAAGCATGCGCAGTGCAAAAATCGAGCGGAACACCGCCGAGACCCAGATCCGGATGGAGCTGAATCTGGACGGCCGGGGCCGGTATCAGGTGGACACCGGCTGCGGATTCCTGGACCATATGCTGGAACTGTTTGCCCGCCACGGCCGGTTTGACCTGACCGTGCAGTGCAAGGGAGATATGAGGGTGGACGCCCACCACACCGTGGAGGACTGCGGCATCGTGCTGGGCCGCTGTTTTGCCCAGGCCCTGGGGCAGATGAAGGGGATCAATCGGTACGGCAGCTTTTTGCTGCCCATGGACGAGACCCTGGTGCTCTGCGGGGTGGACCTGTCCGGCCGGGCCTGGTTGGGCTGGCAGGTGGAGCTGCCCAGCCCCCGGGTGGGCGATTTTGACACCGAGCTGGGCAAGGAGTTCTGGATGGCCTTTGTGCGGGCCTGCCCCTCCTCTCTCCACTTCAAGCAGATGGCGGGGGAGAATACCCACCACATCCTGGAGGCCTGCTTCAAGGGGATGGGCCGGGCCCTGCGCCAGGCTGTAGCCCTGGAGGAGGGCTTTGAGGACGAGGTGCCCAGCACCAAGGGCACCCTGGTATAAAGGAGGAAGACGCCATGATCGCCATCATCGACTATGGGGTAGGCAACCTGTTCAGCCTTACCTCCAGCCTGGCCTATCTGGGCCTGGAAAGCAAGGTGACCGGCAAGCCTCAGGAGATCGAGGCCGCCGATCGGATCATCCTGCCGGGGGTGGGCGCCTTCGGAGACGCCATGGACAAGCTGAACCAGACCGGCCTTGTGCCCCTCATCCGCAGCCAGGCCGAAAAAAAGCCCCTGCTGGGCATCTGCCTGGGGATGCAGCTGCTGTTTGAGAAGAGCTGCGAGTACGGCGAGCACCAGGGCCTGGGATTTGTGAAGGGGGAGATCGCCTCCCTGGCCGAGGACCTGCCCGACAAGACCCTGAAAGTGCCCCACATCGGCTGGAACGCCCTGCACATCCGCCGGCAGGACCCCCTTCTCCGCTATATCCGGGACGGGGAATATGTATACTATGTGCACAGCTTCTACGGCAAGAACTGCGCCGAGAGCACCCTGGCCGACAGCGAGTATGGCCTGACGGTGACCGGGGTGGTGCGCAGCGGCCTGGTATGGGGCACTCAGTTCCACCCGGAAAAGAGCGGCGACACCGGCCTGCGGATTCTGAAAGCCTTTGGCGAGCTGTGAGGAGGGAAAACCATGGAGATCTTGCCTGCCATTGATCTGCGGGGCGGCCAGGTGGTGCGCCTGTTTCAGGGAGACTATGACCAGATGACCGTATACGGCCAGGACCCCTGCGCCCAGAGCCGGGCCTTTGCCCAGGCGGGGGCCCGCAACCTCCACCTGGTGGACCTGGACGGCGCCAAGGACGGCACCCTGGCCAATTTCGAGACCATCCGGGCCATCCTGGCCCAGGGCGGCCTCTTTGTGGAGGTGGGAGGCGGCATCCGCACCGAGGAGCGGATCTGCCGCTACCTGGAGCTGGGGGTGGGCCGGGTGATCCTGGGCACCATCGCCGTACAGGATTTTGACTTTACATCCCGCATGGCCCAAAAATACGGCGACAAGATCGCCGTGGGGGTGGACGCCCGGGACGGCTGGGTGGCCATCAACGGCTGGAAGGAAAACAGCCGGGAAAAGGGCCCCGACTTTTGCCGCCGCCTGCGGGACGGGGGCGTCAGGACCGTCATCTACACCGACATCAGCCGGGACGGCGCCGAGCAGGGCACCAACCTGGAGCTGTACCGCCAGCTGGTACAGATCGAAGGGCTGCGAATCATTGCCTCGGGGGGCATCAGCTTTGAGAGCGAGCTGACCGAGCTGGATAAAATGGGCGTCTACGGGGCCATTCTGGGCAAGGCGCTGTACACCGGCAAGCTGGACCTGGCCAAGGTGATCCAGGCGGTACAGAGCAAATAAGGAGGAAGCGAGCCATGATCACGAAACGTATCATCCCCTGCCTGGACGTGAAGAACGGGCGGGTGGTCAAGGGCACCAACTTCGAGGGGCTGCGGGATATGGCCGACCCGGTGGAGATGGCCCGTTTTTACAACACGGCGGGGGCCGACGAGCTGGTGTTCTACGACATCACTGCCAGCGCCGAGGGCCGCACCCTTTTTACCGACATCCTCACCCGAGTGGCCCGGGAGATCTTCATCCCCCTCACGGTGGGGGGCGGCATCAACACCCTGGAGGATTTTGACCGGGTGCTGAAGTGCGGGGCCGACAAGGTGAGCGTCAACTCGGGGGCCATCCGCAACCCGGGGCTCATTCCGGCGGCAGCCCAGAAGTACGGCGACCAGTGCGTGGTGCTCTCCACCGACGTGAAGCGGGTGGACGGCCGGTTCATGGTGTTTGCCAAGGGCGGACGGGAGAACACCGGCATGGACGCCCTGGACTGGATCGAGCAGGGCGTCAAAAACGGCGCCGGGGAACTGGTCATCAACTCCATCGACACCGACGGCGTGAAGGACGGCTTTGACCTGGAGCTGCTGGACGCGGTGGCCGCCCGGGTGAGCGTGCCCATCATCGCCTCGGGCGGCGCCGGCAAAAAGGAAGATTTCGCCGAGCTGTTCCGCCACAAGGGGATGGATGCGGGGCTGGCAGCCAGCATCTTCCACACCAAACAGGTGGAGATCCGCCCCCTGAAGGAATATCTGAGAAGCTGCGGAATAGAAATGCGTCTGTGACCCGTTGCCATATGGGGCCTCGGGATGGTATACTGATACAAAAGAAGGAAGCGGAAGACCAATGGAACTGAAGTTTGATGAAAAAGGCCTGATCCCGGTCATTGTCCAGGATCATTACACCAAAGAGGTGCTGACCCTCGCCTATATGAACGCAGAGACCCTGGCGCTGACCATTGCGGAAAAGCGCACCGTGTTCTGGAGCCGGAGCCGCCAGGAGATCTGGCGCAAGGGGGAAACCAGCGGCAATACCCAGCAGGTGGTTTCCATCACTGCCGACTGTGACGGGGACGCCCTGGTGGTGGATGTGATCAAAAAGGGCCCCGCCTGCCACACCGGCGCCGAGAGCTGCTTTTTCAATCCCGTCTATGTGAGCGACGAGGTGCGCCAGTTCAGCTGGCAGGGCCTGGAAGAGCTGATCCGGGGCCGCAAGACCCAGCCCAAGGAGGGCAGCTACACCACCTACCTGTTTGAGAAGGGGATCGAGAAGATCCTGAAAAAGGTGGGCGAGGAGAGCACCGAGGTCATCATTGCCGGCGCCAAGAAGGACAAGGAGGAGACCATCTATGAGATTGCCGACCTTGCCTATCATGTGCTGGTTCTGATGGTGGAACTGGGCATTTCGGTGGAGGATATCACACGGGAAGAAGAAAAACGCCATGTGATTGACCATAAAGTAAAACAGGAGCGGATGCAGTAATGGAACTTTCCTATTTGAACAGCACGGTTCACAATCATTCCACCCTCTGTGACGGCAAGAACACGCTGGAGCAGATGGCCCTGGCGGCCTGGCAGCAGGGTTTTGAGGTGCTGGGTTTCACCGGCCACAGCCATACCCCCTGCGATCTGGAGTACTGTATGAGCCCCAGCCGCACCGCCAAGTACAAGGCCGAGATCAACCGGCTCAAGGCCATGTACAAGGGAAAGATGAACATCCTGTGCGGTTTGGAATGGGATCAGTTCTCGGACGATGACCGCCGCGGCTACGACTACTGGATCGGCAGCGTCCATTACCTGTGCGGGCCCTGCACCGGCCGGTACTATGAGATCGATTTCCGCCCCCAGGACCTGATGGCCTGCATGCGGGAGGATTTCGGAGGGGACGGCATGGCCATGGCCGAGGCCTATTTTGCCTCGGTGAAGGAGGTGGCCGCCCAGAAACCCACCATCCTGGGCCATTTTGACCTGATCAAAAAGCTCAACCTGGTGAGCACCTACTTTGACGAGAACAGCTCCCGCTACAAAGAGGCGGCCATGGACGCCCTCAAGGAGTGCGCCCAGTGGGTGCAGGTGCTGGAAATCAACACCGGCGGGGTGGCCCGGGGCTACCGCAGCGACTTCTACCCCTCGGCCTTCCTGCTGAAGGAGTGGAAGGCCCTGGGCGGTGAGGTAATCATCACCGCCGACGCCCACAGCACCGAAAACCTGCGCTGGGGCTATGAGCAGGCCGCCGAGGTGGCCAAAGCCGCCGGCTTTGAGCGGGTGGCCGTGATGAACAAGGATGCGGGCTTTGATTTCTGCGCCATTTGAGGCGTGTCCGCTCCGCACAAAGAAAAAGCACCCCGCAGCGATACCCATCGCTGCGGGGTGCTTTTGTGCCGGGAAATAAAAACCAAAAATGCGGACAGAAAAGCGCCCCCGGGACTTCAAAAACCCCGGGGGCGCTGCTCTGTCTTGCGGAAAAGAAAGCCTTATTTTGCGTATTCCACCGCGCGGCTCTCCCGGATCACGTTCACCTTGATCTGGCCGGGGTAATCCAGCTCTTCTTCGATCTTCTTGGTGATGGCCCGGGCCAGCAGGATCAGCTGGTCGTCGTTCACCGCGTCGGGTTTTACCATGATCCGCACCTCACGGCCGGCCTGGACGGCAAAGGCGCTCTCCACGCCCTCAAAGCTGCAACTCAGCTCCTCCAGATTCTCCAGCCGCTTGATGTAGCTCTCCATGTTCTCGCGGCGGGCGCCGGGCCGGGCGGCGCTGATGGCGTCGGCAGCCATGATGATAAAGGCCAGGGGAGTTTTGGGTTCCACATCCCCGTGATGGGCCTCAATGGCATGGATGATGGCGGGATTTTCTTTGTACTTGCGGGCGATGTCCACGCCGATCTGCACATGGCTGCCCTCAATCTCATGGTCCAGGGCCTTGCCGATGTCGTGGAGCAGGCCGGCCCGCCGGGCCTGGGTTACGTTCACGCCCAGCTCCCCGGCCAGCAGCCCGCTGAGCCAGGCCACTTCAATGGAGTGGTTCAGCACATTCTGGCCAAAGCTGGTGCGGTATTTCAGCCGGCCCAGCAGTTTCACCAGGTCGGGATGGATGCCGTGGATGCCCACGTCCATCACAGCCTTTTCGCCCTCCCGCTTCATGGTCACTTCCAGCTCACGGCGGCATTTGTCCACCGTCTCCTCAATGCGGGCGGGGTGGATGCGGCCGTCGGCAATCAGCTTTTCCAGGGCCATCCGGGCCACTTCCCGGCGGGTCTGGTCAAAGCTGGAGAGGGTGATGGCCTCGGGGGTGTCGTCGATGATCAGGTCCACGCCGGTAGCGGTCTCCAGGGCCCGGATGTTGCGGCCCTCACGGCCGATGATCCGGCCCTTCATCTCGTCACTGGGCAGAGGAACCACACTCACGGTGGCCTCGCTGCTGTGGTCGGCAGCGCAGCGGGCAATGGCCTGGCCGATCATCTGCCGGGCAATGGTGTCGCACTCGTCCTTCAGGTTGCTCTCGTAGGCGCTGATCCGCATGGCTTTTTCATGGGTCAGCTCCTCATCCAGCCGGTTCAGCAGCAGCTGCTTGGCGTCCTCCTGGGAGAGGCCGGCAATGGTCTCCAGCTTTTCGGCCTGGCGCAGACGCATCTGCTCCAATTCGTCCAGCCGGGCGTCGATGAGCTCGGTGCGGCTCTTCAGGTCCTCCTCCCGTTTTTCCAGGGCGGCGTTTTTCTTGTCCAGCGATTCTTCCTTCTGGTCCAGCCGGCGCTCCTGGCGGGTGATCTCGCTGCGGCGTTCCTTGATCTCCTTGTCAGCGTCCGCTTTCAGGCGGAACGCCTCGTCCTTTGCTTCGATGACAGCTTCCTTGCGCTTTTGTTCAGCGGTCTTGATGGCGTCGTTAACGATGCGCTTGGCTTCTTCCTCAGCGCCGCCGATCTTCTGCTCGGCGGTTTTGCGGCGGTAAATATTGCCCGCAACAAAAAAGAGAGCGCCCCAGACAACAGCGATAACGACTGTGACCGCCACCGTTATAAAGGTGTCGCTCATCAGTTGTTTCACTCCCTAAAATAAGATGGTGTATCGGGATGATCGCCGGCAGGGTACGCCTCATGGCACACGTATGGAATTGTCAAGCGTTAAGAATACCGAATGAGTGGCTTTGTGATCTATTTAAAAAAACGGGCCCAAAGGCCCCAATAAAACAGCAAAGCGGAAACGAACCTGCCGCAAATCATCAGATTGTAAATTGCCATATATTATTGTAATGGCTTTTGGGGAGGATGTCAAGAAAGATCCGCAACAGCACGTCGGGTTTGGGCCGAAACCCGAAGGGAAAAACGAGAGGAAAAGGCCCGTTTCCCGAGGGGGAAACGGGCCTTTTGGGGAATTTTGAAGCAGGAAAAATCAGGAGCGACGCTCGGCGATTTCTTCCTTCACAGAGCGGATGAAGTCCTCCAGCTGCATGGTGGTGGTCTCGGCAGTGTCGCGGCTGCGCACGCTGATGTTCTTCTCCTCGGCCTCCTTGGCGCCGATCACCAGCATATAGGGGGCGCGGTCCACCTGCTGGGCCTCCCGGATCTTGTAGCCGATCTTCTCGTTGCGCTCGTCCAGCACCACCCGCACGCCGGCGGCCTTCAGCTGGTCGGTGACCTGACGGGCATAGTCCATGCTCTTCTCGGATACAGGCAGGACCTTCACCTGGATGGGAGCCAGCCAGGTGGGGAACTTGCCGGCATAGTGCTCGGTGAGAATGCCGATGAACCGCTCGATGGAGCCGAAGCAGACACGGTGGATCATGATGGGCCGCTGCCTCTCGCCGTTCTCATCCACATATTCCAGATGGAAGTTGAGAGGCATCTGGAAGTCCAGCTGGATGGTGCCGCACTGCCAGGTACGGCCGATGCTGTCCTGCAGGTGGAAGTCGATCTTGGGGCCGTAGAAGGCGCCGTCGCCCTCGTTGATGGTGTAGGGCAGACCCAGTTTTTCCAGGGCGCCCTTCAGGCCGTTGGTGGCATCCTCCCAGTCCTC
>CASFKY010000059.1 GCA_949295465.1 uncultured Oscillospiraceae bacterium | reverse complement strand
CCCCGGCGGGCGGCGGCCCCGGCGGGCCGGCGGCCCCCCAGAACAACCCCTCCCCCCTGGAGCCTCAGCCGCCCAAGCACCACAAGATGGGCGGCAGCGCCAAGAAATGGCTGACCCGTGCCCTGTGCCTGGTACTGGTGGCAGCGGTAGGCTTTGCCGGCGGCATGGTGGGCGCCCGCCTGGGCGGCGGCTCCAGCCGGGTGATTTACCAGAGCGTCAACCGGGCTGAGGGAGATTCCTCCAGCGGCAGCGTGCCGGAAGGCCAGGCCATGAGCACCAAACAGGTGGCCAGCCTGGTGAGCCCCAGCGTGGTGGTCATCACCACCGAACAGGTGGTCACCAGCAACTACTGGTTCGGCGGCCAGTATGTGGAGAGCGGCGCCGGCAGCGGCGTGATCATGACCGAGGACGGCTACATCCTCACCTGTGCCCATGTGGTGAGCGGCGCCTCCTCCATCAAAGTGACCCTGAACGACAACACCGAATACGACGCCACCCTGGTGGGTTCTGACACCCAGAGCGACATCGCGGTGATCAAGATCGACGCCACCGGCCTGACCCCCGCCGTGATGGGCGACAGCGACGCCCTGGCCGTGGGTGAGGACGTGGTGGCCGTGGGCAACCCCCTGGGTGAACTGGGCGGCACCGTCACCAACGGCATCGTCAGCGCCCTGAACCGGCAGATCCAGGTGAACTCCTCCACCATGAGCGTGATCCAAACCAACGCGGCAGTGAGCCCCGGCAACTCCGGCGGCGGCCTGTTCAACTCGGCCGGTGAACTCATCGGCATCGTGAACGCCAAATCCACCGGCGATTACTCCGAAGGGCTGGGATTCGCCATCCCCATCAACACCGCCCTGCCTGTGGCGCAGGACCTGATGGAAAACGGCTATGTGACCGGCCGGCCCGCCCTGGGCGTGACCGTGGTGACCGTCAGTGACGCCCAGACCGCTGCCCAGTACGGCGTGAGCGACTACGGCGTCTATGTGGTGCAGGTCAACGAGGGCAGCGGCGCCGAGGCCGCCGGCCTGAAGCCGGGCGATATGTTTGTGAGCGCGGACAACACGGTGATTTCCTCCACGTCCGACCTCACCAACATCATCAGCCAGCATCAGGTGGGCGATGTGCTCAGCGTGCAGGTCAGCCGCGACCGGCAGCTGCTCACCATGGACGTGACCCTGGGCGAGAGCAGCGGCTCCTGATTTCTGACATTTTCTCATTGTTCCCTTTTTTTGGTTTGTTACGCAGAGGGCCCGCTTCCCCATCGGGGAGGCGGGCCCTCTGCGTTTTTCTCTTCAGCCAGCCAGCTGCCGGAGCTTTTCCCGGGAGAGGATCTCCACCGCGCCCCGGCGCAGGCGCACCATCCCCTCGCCCTGAAAATACTTCAGCATCCGGGTCACCACCTCCCGGGCGGTGCCCAGGTGGCCGGCGATCTGCTCATGGGTGAGGGTCAGGGTGTCGCTCTCCTCCAGGCCTGCCTCCTCCAGCAAAAAGGCCGCCAGCCGCTTGTCCATGCTCTGCCACATGATCTGCTCCACCAGCCACATCACCTCCGACAGCCGCCCGGCCATCAGCTCGTTGGTGAAATTGGCCAGCGGCGCCGACTCCTCCATCACCTGCCGGTACACCTCCGGGTTGATGAGCCAGAACTCGGTGTCCCGCTCGGCCTCCAGGAGGATCTCGGTCTGGAGGCTGCGCATCATGCAGGAGGCGGAAAACAGGCAGATGTCCCCGGGCAGCAGACGGTAGAGGGTGATCTGCCGCCCCTCGGGAGAGGCGCTGCAGGCCCGCAGCCGCCCCCGGCGCACCAGCACCAGGCCCAGACAGTCTCCTCGGCCCTCCTGCAAGATGCCGCCCTGCTCCACCTTTCGGATCCGGGCCGCCCCGGCCAGCCGGTTCTGCTGGCGGGCGCTGAGCTGATCCCACACCGGGAAATACGCCGAAAGTTCCATTTCCTGTTCCATTTCCTTTTCCCCTTTTTCTTGGCCTTCAGCCCGAGTATAAGGCGGTTTGGGGGCCGCTGTCAAATGATTGTGACAAAATCACAGTAATTCCCTCCCTGTTGGGGTATACTGTAGCCATAGCAAGAAAGACCCGGGCCCCCCGGCCCGGATACCTGATAAGTAAGAATGAGAAAGGAGCCCTCTTATGTCTGCCATTCAACTGAACGCTGATACCTTCCGTTCCCAGGTGCTGGAGGCAAAACAGCCCGCCCTGGTGGAATTCATGGCCCCCTGGTGCGTGTACTGCCGCCGGATCGGCCCCGCCTTTGACAAGATCGCCGAGGAGAAGGGCTCCGCCCTGCTGACCGGCAAGCTGAACATCGACGACCAGCCCCAGCTGGCCGACCGCTACCAGGTGGAAGTGGTGCCCACTCTCCTCTTCTTCAAGGACGGGGAGCCTGTGGGCCGGATCGTGGCCCCGGATTCCAAGGCCAAGATCGAGGCTTTCCTGGCCCAATACCTGTGAGAAAGGGGTATTTGTGATGGATAAGATCTATGACGCGCTGATTCTGGGCGGAGGCCCCGGCGGATACACCGCCGCCCTCTACTGCGCCCGGGCCGGGCTGGACACCCTGGTGGTGGAAAAGCTCTCGGCGGGCGGCCAGATGGCCCTGACCCAGCAGATCGACAACTATCCCGGCTTTGAAGAGGGGATCGACGGTTTCACCCTGGGCGAAAAGATGCAGCAGGGGGCCGAGCGTTTCGGCGCCCAGACCCTGCTGGCCGAGGCCGAGTCGGTGGAACTGGAAGGCCCCGTCAAGAAGATCCACACCAGCGAGGGGCTGCTGCAGGCCCGGGCGGTCATCCTGGCCACCGGCGCTGGCGCCCGGCCTCTGGGCCTGCCCCGGGAGGAGGACTTCACCGGCCGGGGGCTCTACTACTGCGCCGCCTGCGACGGCATGGCCTGCCGGGGCAAGACGGCGGTGGTGGTGGGTGGCGGCAACACCGCCGCGGCAGACGCGTTGCTGCTGAGCCGGCTGTGCGAAAAGGTGATCCTGGTGCACCGGCGCAGCACCCTCAAGGCCACCAAGATCTACCATGAACCTCTGTTTAAGGCCCCCAACCTGGAGTTCCGCTGGAACAGTCAGGTCACCGCCCTGCTGGGAGAGGACCGGCTCACCGGGGTGGAGATCCGGGAGAGCGGTTCCGGCAAGACCACCCGGCTGGACTGCGCCGGCCTCTTTGTGAGCATCGGCCGCTCGCCGGCCACCGAGCTGTTCCGGGGCCAGCTGGAGCTGGACGAGGGCGGCTATATCCGGGCGGATGAGACCACCCGCACCAGCCTGCCCGGAGTGTTTGCGGTGGGCGATGTGCGCACCAAGATGGTGCGTCAGGTGGTCACTGCGGTGGGCGACGGCGCCGCCGCCAGCCACTTTGTGGAGGAATACCTGGCCGGTATGGACGCTTCCCATTGAGCCGGCCCTCCCGAAGCTTTTTGCAGGATTATCCCTTTTGATTCCCCCTCTTTTCTTTGGATGGGTTTCCCCTTTTTTGGTTGATTTTCCCTTGAACGCATTTTCCCCCTCATTTACGACCCCCTCTTTTCCCTCTTTTCCGGCGGAGCTGTCACCTTCGGGGCAGCTCCGCCGTCTTTTGTGCAAGAAAGGAGAATTGCGATGGACACCTTACTCAAAAAAGCCCGGGAGGGGGATTCCGGCGCATTCACCGCCCTGATGCAGGCCCAGGAGCAGAGCCTCTGGCGGGCGGCCCTGGCCATCCTGAAAAACGAGGCCGACGCGGCGGACGCCATGCAGGACACCGCCCTGCGGGCCTGGCAGCGGATGGGAGAGGTGCGGGAAGATACCTCTTTCAAGGCCTGGGTCACCCGGATTCTGGTGAACCGCTGCTGCGACATCCTGCGGGGGAAAAAGCGGCTCACCTCGCTGGAATCGGTGCCGGAACAGGGCAAGGAGGAGGACCGGGACCTGAGCCTGGACGTGCGGGCTGTGCTGGAGTCCTTGGCCGAAAACGACCGGCTGATCCTCACCCTGTTCTATCTGGACGACCTCTCGGTGCGCCAGATCGCCTTTGTGATGGACCTGAAGGAATCCGCCGTCCGCACCCGGCTGACCCGCGCCCGGGAACGCTTTCGCCGTCAATATGTATCCTGCAAGGAGGTACCCGTATGACCATTCAGAGAAATGACCCGGAAATCCGCGAACTGAAACAATTGCTGGACACGCCCGAGCCGGAATGGGTGCGTCAGAAAATGTCCCAGGTGTACGCCTCTCTGCCTCCTCGGCAGTCCGCGCCTGTGCCCCTGCGCCGGGCGGGCCGGGTCGGCCGCACCCTGCTCATCGCCGCCGCCCTGGGGTGCTGCCTTTCCCTCTCGGTGCTGGCCGCCAGCGGTGAGCTGGGCCGGATGACTCAGAACCTGATCGGATTTTTCCACGGGGAGGATGCCGAGAGCCAGTCCACCACCTACCAGCCCATGGCCTCCCTGCTGGAGGCCCACAGCCTGGAGGTAGGCCAGGAGCAGACCCAGAACGGGTTGACCGTGCGGGTAGACGAGATCTCGGTGGACCACAACTTCATCAACGTCTTTTCCACTTTTACCTCTGAGACGCCCTTTGCCCTGGACGAGGACCTGGCCGGCCAGCTCTCCCTGTCCCTCAACGGCCAGTTCTCCTTTGTCATTGACGGTCAGGATGTGACCGACACCGTCTACGCCACCGACCAGACCCAGGGCTACCTGACCGACGAGTACACCTACAAGGCCGCCCAGCGGTTTGTGGCCTCCCAGCCCCTGCCCGACACCTTCACCCTGGAACTTCGCAGCCCCCGATATACCGACGAGGAGGGCGAGCATCCGGGGACCTTCATGGGCGTGACTGGCCAGTGGGATTTCACCATCCCGGTGGACATCTCCGACCTTGCCCAGAAGACCATCCCCGCCCAGACTCTCACCTTCTCCTCGGGCAAACTGGAGCTGAACCAGTTCAGCGCCTCCGCTCTGGGCACCGTGGCCCGCTTTGAGCAGCCCATGGCTGAGGAGGGCCCCCTGCCCGAGAACGCCGGCCCTGCCGAGGGGTATATCTGGGCCAACCAGATCATCCTGCGGGACGACGGGGGCAACTATCTCTACCCGGTGCCTCTGGCCGGCTATTCTCTGGACGATACCTATGCCTCCGAATACGTGGGCCTTGCGGAAAATGCCGGCAGCATCACCTTCCTGCCCTACACCCTGGGCCAGGACGGCGGCTTTGAGAAATCCCCCCTGAAAGAGGGCAGCGTCCTCGCCACCAACTCCCTCAGCGGCTACACCATCCAGAGCGTGTTGAGCACCGACCGGGAGCTGACCGTGACCCTCCAGCCCTACGGTCCCCTGCCCCGGATTGCCGACCATGCCCTGGAGCTGTGGCCCTGCGACAGTGAGGGCAACCAGGTGGAACTGCCCCGCTGCCTGATGAATTCTACCGTGGATCGGACCACCGGCCTGGTGACCTACAGCCTGTCCTACTACGAGCCCTTTGAGGGCTTCGACCAGATCACCCAGGTGGAGTACTCCAGCTACGGCACCCTCACCCTGGGCGAGCAGGAGGCTGTGACCCTGCCCCTGAACTGATCTCCCATCCCCTTTTGCCCGGGGCGGGCCTGTATGCTTCAGGCCCGCCCCGGGCATACTTGACAAGAGGAGTTCTTCTGTGGTACCGTGTGCCAATAAGGTGGTTTTTAAGATGAATTCGGTCTATCTTCTTTCTAAAAAACAGAACATCTGTCGTTGTCGCTGTTGAGGGACGGCTGCTTTCGCGCGTTTCGGGCCCATGGGTACCGAAGGCATCAAGCAGGCGGCCCTGCCGGTGTTGCCTGCCAGCCTTCCCTTTTGCGGCCCGCGACGAGAGCAGGGCGGCATTCTGCCTCCTTTTGGCCGGGAGCGGACTTTTTTCGGGGCTGTGTGCGCAGGCACACAGCCCTTTTGTTTTGGCAGGGCGCGCCTTTCTCACCCGTTTGAGGGACGCGCTCCCCCTCCCTGCCGCTCTTGCGGCTTTGGAAAGGAGACCCAAATGAAATTCTACCAACAATTGTCCGGCCATACCCCGCTCCTGCGCATCGACTACCGACTGGATGGACGGCCTGGCGCAGTTTTTGCCAAACTGGAAAGCTTCAACCTCTCCGGCAGCATCAAGGACCGGGTGGCCGCCAGGGTCCTGGCACGGGCCGAGGAGACCGGCGCCCTGCGGCCGGGCCAGCCCCTGGTGGAGGTCACCAGCGGCAACACCGGCATCGCCTTCGCGGCCCTGGGGGCGCTCACCGGCCACCCGGTACACATTTTCATGCCCGACCACCTGAGCCGGGAACGCCGCCAGCTGCTGGAAATGTACGGGGCACAGCTGCATCTGGTGCACCCCGGGGAGGGGGGATTCCAGGGGGCGCTGCGGCTGAGCCGGCAGGCAGCCCGGGAGATGGGGGCTTTCCTGCCCTCGCAGTTTGAAAACGAGGAAAACGTGCTGGCCCACTTTTACACCACTGCCGCCGAGATCGAGGCCGAACTGCCGGGGGTGCGGGCTTTTGCCGCTGGGGTGGGCACCGGGGGCACCCTGATGGGTGTGGCCCGGCGTCTGCGGCCTCAGGGGGTATTCATCGCCGCGCTGGAGCCCTCCGCCGCGCCCCTGCTCCAGGGCGGCCAGGTCACCGGCCCCCATAAGATCGAGGGGATCGGAGACGACTTCATCCCGCCCATTGTGGACCGCCGTCTGCTGGACCGGGCCCTGAGCATCCAGGATGAGGACGCGGTACTCATGGCCGCCCGCCTGGCCCGGGAACTGGGCCTGGGGGTGGGCATCTCCTCGGGGGCCAACCTGCCGGGCGCCATCCTGCTGGACAGCCAGGGCCTGGGGCCGGTGGCCACCGTCTTTGCCGATGACAACAAAAAATATCTCTCCACCACCCTGGCCTCCCCGGCTCCCGCCCGCAGCGACTCGCTTTTGCCGCGGTTGGAGCTGACCGGCTGGCAGAGGGCCGACCGGCCCGCCTTCGGGCTCTGAAAAGTTTTTGCGTTTGCATGTTCCGTCTGCCGGATCTGCCTGAAAACCCCCCCTTTTTTCGCCCCGGCAAAAACCCGGCCGGCAGGCTCTTTCTTCCCCCGTCGCCCCGGAATTTTTTCGGGACGGCGGGAAATTTTTGTCATTTCTACAAATTCTCTCAAAAAGACTTTACCCCTTTACCTTGACAGTTGTCCTGTTTCCATTTTATACTATTTTAGATCATTATATATTTTGCAGCCGTTGCTTTTGGGTGCTAAAAATAATATTTTGGTTCCCTCCGCTATTTTGGATGGGAGGAAGGTAACTGTATGTATGAGATGAAGCTTCGCGTCACCATGCTGGGAGATTTTGTGCCGGTGTGGAGACGGCGGCCTCTGGACCTGGAAAACGCCGGCGCCAAGGTCCTGATGGTATGGCAGGCCCTGCTGTATGCCGGGGAACAGGGTGTCCCCCGGGACGACCTCCAGCAGCGCCTGTATGGCCGGGTGGACGACGAGACCGCCAACAGCCTGCGGGCGCTGGTGTTCCGTCTGCGGCGTTTCCTCACCAGCCGCGGGCTGGACGGAAATCGGAACGTGCGGGTGCGGGGAGGCGTATACATGTGGGCCGGGCCCCGGCCCCTGGTGGACGCCCACCGCTTTTTGCAGGCTGCGGAAAAAATCCCCGATGAGAAAAGCCCCCGCCGGGTGGATGCGGCTTCCCGGGCTGCTGCCCTGTACACCGGCCGCCTTCTGCCCGACAGCACTGACCCGGTGATCCGGGCCGAGGCCGGCCGGCTGGAAGAATTGTTCTTACAGTGCGTACGGATCCTGGAGCCTGCTTTCCGCCAGGAAAAACGCCTGGAGGAACTGCTGGAGCTGACCTCCCGGGCCGCCGAGCTGCTGCCGAACCAGGAGGAATGGACTCTTGCCCGGCTGGACTGCCTGATCGATCTGGGGCGCTGCGAGGAGGCCATGCAGATCTATCAGGACGCAGTCTCCCGGTTGGCCAGCGAACAGGGCGTGGCCCCTTCCAACGCCATGATCCGCCGCTTCAAGGAGCTGAGCTCCAAGCTCCGCTTTGCCCCCAGCGACCTGACCGCCGTGCAGGCCGATCTGTGGGAACAATCCATCTCCACCAGCTATTTTTGCAGCTATCCCGGCTTTGTGGATTGCTACCGGCTGGCCACCCGGGGCCTCGCCCGGGAAAAGAGCACCGGCTTCCTCATGCTGTGCACCCTCACCGATGTGGCCGGTGCCCCTCTGGAAAAAAGCCCCCGGCAGGAGGCCTCTTCCCAGGCGCTCAAGGCCAGCATCGGCCGCTCCCTGCGGGGCAGCGACGTGTACACCTGTTACAGCCCCAACCAGTACCTGATCCTTTTGATGGGGCTTCAGCAGCAGGACTGCGAGCGGGTTTCCCGCCGCATCCGGGAGAGCTTTCTGGAGGAGTCCGCCTCCTGGGGCTGCCGGCTGAAATTCGAGACGGCGCAGGCCACCATTCCCATGACCATACCCCGCTGCCAGCCCTGAGCCGCCGGCTTTTTCGGGGGCCGATTCTTTGATTTTTGGCGCTCACAGGCATTTTCGCGTGATTTTTTCGGTAAATTGTGGGTTTTGTTGGAATTTGAAGAATATTTCCTCCAAAAGTTGTTAATATTTTAATTAACAAACCCGTTGCAATTCGAGAAAGTCTGTGTTATACTCAGCCTTGCTGAGGATGAGAGTGTTCCGGCGGGGATATAACGCCCGCTGTTGAGCCCTTCTTCGGTCGGATCTTTCCGGGTCCGCTTTCATTTGCTATCTCCTTACCCTTTTTCTTTTTTCTTTGAAAAAGCCGCCGATCTCTCGGCGGCTTTTTCATTTTCTGTTTTTTCTGGCGGCCGGGTGTGGTACAATCTTACAAGAACCATTTTGCGGCCCTTTTGCCGCCTCAGGAGGGACTGGCCATGAGCAGCTTCAATGATTGGGAAACTCTGATGAACGGGGTCTTCGGCAGCGGAGGCCGGTTCCGGGGCTCCTCTGCCCCGCAGGAGCAGAAAACCCCTGACGCCCCGGCACCCGGCGCATCCCGCCCCAAGGATACCGACGGGCTGGGGGCGCTGCGGCAAAACGCCCAAAAGCTGGACGAGGCCCTGGCCCGCCAGGCCCGGGAGATCGCGGCCATGGGGGATGGGCTGACCCGACAGATGGAACAGGACGGCCTGCTGGACGCCCGGTCGGCCCCGCCGGCCTCTCCTTCCGGCCCGGACTCCTCCGGCGAAGCCTTCCGGGCCATCCGCCAGGCGCTGGAGGAAAAGGTGTTGGGCCAGCCGGAATTCCTCAAAAAGCTGGTGATGGCCTTCCGCCGCCCCTTTGTGACCGGGGTTGAGGAGGAAAAGCCCCGGAATCTGATCCTGATCTGCGGGCCGGAGGGCACCGGCCGCCACTATGCCCTGCGGTGTCTGGCCGCCGAGATGGAGGCCCGGGGGCTGCTGAGCAGCCCGGAGATTGCCTGGATGGACCTTTCCGCCTACCCGGACCCCTCCGCCGAAAAGCTCTTCTTGCAGGATCTGTTCGGGGCCCTGAACGCCCCGGGCCAGATCCTGGCCTTTGACGAATACGAGCAGTGCCACCCGGCCTTTTTGCAGCTGCTGGCTCAGCTGTCGCTGGAGGGCAGCGCCCCGCTGGACAATCGGTATGTGCTGCAAAAAGGGATGCTGGTGGACGCCGGCACCGCCTTGGTGCCCAACGCGGTCTCCAGTCTCTCGGCCCGGGGCAAGTATCTGGTCTTTTTCAGCCACCAGGGCACCGGGCAGCTGGCCCGGGTGTTCGGGGCCTCCTTTGTGAACGGGGTGGGGGATGTGTGTGCCACCGCCGCCTTCCGGGAGGAAGATCTGGCAGCCCTGGCAGCCCGGCAGCTGAACGAGCTGGCCCAGCGGGTGAAGTCCCGGCTGGGGCTGACCCTGCGGGCCGGCGAGGACCTGCGGAGCGCGGCGGCCGCCCAGGGCAGCGCCCGTCGGGGCGCCGAGCCGGTGCTGAGCTATACCCAAAAGCTCTTCAAAGCCCTGAGCCAGTATATGCTGGAGCAGGACCCGCCCGCCGGGGGCACCGTTCGGCTGGAAGTGCGGGAGGGCCGGGTACTGGCCTTTTTCGGCGGGCCGGAGGGGCCTGCCCCCGACGCCGCCCCGGTGGACCTGTTCGCCCTGCTGCCCGGGGCCTACACCGGCGAGGTGGAGGCGGTGCGGGCCCAGCTGGACCGGGTGGTGGGCCTGGCCCCGGTGAAGGAATATGTGCTGGGTCTGGCCGACAACGTGGCGGTGCAGCAGCGCCGCCGGGCCCAGGGCCTCAAGACCGCCGGGCTGAACATGCACATGATCTTTGCCGGCAACCCGGGCACCGGCAAAACCACCATTGCCCGGCTGGTGGGCAGTTACCTCAAGGCCATCGGCGCCCTCTCGGGGGGGCAGCTGGTGGAGGTGAGCCGGGCTGACCTGGTGGGGCGGTATGTGGGCCACACCGCTCCCCTCACCAATCAGGTGATCCACTCCGCCTTGGGGGGCGTGCTCTTCATCGACGAGGCCTACAGCCTCTACCGGGGCCGGGAGGACAGCTTCGGGCTGGAGGCCATCGATACCCTGGTAAAGGGCATTGAGGACCACCGGGACGAGCTGGTGGTGATCCTGGCAGGGTACACCCGGGAGATGCAGGTCTTTCTGGAGGCCAACAGCGGCCTGGCCAGCCGGTTCCCCAACTTCATCCAGTTCCCCGACTACTCGGCCGAGGAGCTGCTCCAGATCACCCATCTCCAGGCCGAGGACAAGGGCTATCGGCTGGAGGAGGGCTGCGACGATCCTTTGCGGACCTACTATGCCCGCCGCCAGGCCCAGGATGCCGCCAAGGCCGGCAACGGCCGGCTGGCCCGCAACACCCTGGAGGCCGCCATCCTGAACCAGAGCCGCCGCCTGGCCGGCCAGCCCCAGGCCCCGCTGGACCTGCTTTTGCCGGAGGATTTTGAGCTGACCTGAGAAAAGCGGGGGATGTAAACCTTTTCGAAATCTATTTGTTGACCTTTCCTCTCTCTGCCGGTAAGATAAAAACAGCTTCCCGGCGCGCCTGCCGGGCAATACCGGCTTGCCAAGGAGAGAATTTCCCATGAAACAACAACTTTTTTCCACCCGCAATATGACCCTCATGGCCCTGTTCACCGCGCTCACCTGCGTGCTGGGGCCCATGTCCCTGCCCATCGGCCCGGTACCCATCTCCCTCACCAACCTGGTGCTGTACCTGTCCCTCTACCTGCTGGGCACTCAGCGGGCGGCCCTGAGCCTGGTGGTCTATCTGCTCATCGGGGCGGTGGGGCTGCCGGTCTTTTCCGGGTTTTCGGGCGGGCTCTCCAAGCTGGCCGGCCCCACCGGCGGGTACATCGTCGGCTTTCTTCTGATGGTGCTGGTGGCCGGCGTCTTTGTGGACCGCTCCGGCGGCAAATTCCTGCCGGATCTGGGCGGGATGATCCTGGGCACCGCCCTGTGCTACGCCTTGGGCACCGCCTGGTTTGTCTATTTGATGAACTGCTCCCTCTGGTATGCCCTCACGGTCTGCGTCTTCCCCTTTATTGCTGCCGATCTGGTCAAAATGGTGGTTGCCCACCTGCTGGGCAAAACCCTGCGGCTCAGCCTGCGGCAGGCCCATCTGCTGTGAGCGTTTTTTCAAGGAAAAAGGCCGTCCCTCTTTGGTGAGGGACGGCCTTTTTGGCTGTTCTCAGGAATTCTGTTCCTGCTGCGGGGCAGGCTGCTGGCCGGCGGGTGCAAGGCCCGGGTCCGGGGCCTCCATCTTGAGGCCAAAGCGGGCCGCCAGGGGCGCCAGCTGTTTTTTGGGCAGGGGCAAAGCAAATCCCGCCGGGTTGATGAGGCAGCTTTCGGCGTCCTTCAGGATGTAATTGTGCAGCTTGGTAAAAGCCACCCGCATGGCGGCCATCCTGCGGCCGTGGGCATACTTTTGCAGCTCTGCGATGTCGGTGAACACCGGCATGAACACGTTCCCCTTCTTGTTCTTGATAAAGGGGAACCGGCATTTGGCCAGGGATACTTTGGCCAGCCCCTCGCCCGCATCCTGCCCTTCCGGGGGCAGCACCGCCAGGAACAGGCTGCTCTTGACCAGGTTTGCCGAGAATTCCTCTTCGGCCAGCTGCAACTCTTCCCGGTCCTGCTTTTCCTTGGGCAGCCGGGCCTGCTGGCAGAAAAAGATCCCCGTCAGCTGAAGCAGCGGATTGTACATGCCGCCCTTGGTGAGCTTCTGGGCAAAGCCGGCGGGCAGGATGTCGGACACATAGCACTCCTGGCCCTCGGCCATCTCCCTGCCCTTAAAGAACACCACATCCACATCCAGCGTGGGCAGCGAGGCCAGGAAACTGCGCACCTCGCTCACCGCTTTTCCCTGCTGGCCCGGCACCGGCCGGGTGTGCAGGGGGATCACCGCCAGCGGGCCGGCTGTATCCTGACAGGAGGAGCAGAACTCCTTTGCCTGCCCCTCGTCCTCAAACAAAAACACCTGGTCATTCACCGTCTGCTCGCTGCACCGCACATAGGGCATATTGGTGCAGCCGGAGCGGATGGCATAGGCCTCGTCCAAACCAAAAATCCGTTTGCTGAGTTCCATATCATTCTGCTGGGACATTGTTTTCCTCGCTTTTGTTCTTCCTTACAGCCGGCGCAGCATCCCGGCCACAATGGCAGTGGCCGTGGAAACATACCCGGCAATGCTGAATTTCTTTACCACCAGCAGCTCGTGGCCCGCCTCATCGGCGTTGTCGCTCATGGCCCGCAGCACCACGCAGGGCACCCCGTTCTTGGCGGCAATCTGGCTCACAGCTGCCCCCTCCATCTCCACACAGTCGGGGGAGCATTTGGCGGCAATGGCTTTCTTGGTCTCGGCGTCCCCCACAAAAGTGTCGCCGGTGGCGATCCGCCCCACCAGGCAGCGGACCCCCTCCTCCTCGCAGGCAGCCCGGGCCGCCTGGATCATGGCCTCATCCCCGGGGTATTCTTTCAGGAAGGGGGCACTCTGACAGATCATGCTGTCCTCCGCGTCGTGGTAGAAGACGGTCTTGCCGATCACCACGTCCCCGATGCCGATCTGTTCGCTCATGTTGCCAGCAATGCCGGAAAAGAGGATGCGGCCGGCCCCGTACCGGGTGATGAGCTACTGAGTGGTGGCGGCGGCGTTGGCCTTGCCCATACCGGCGCAGCAGACCACTGCCTCCTTGTCATCCAAAAAGCCCCGGTGGTATTCCACCCCGCCGTAGGTTTCCACGCTCACGTCCCGCAGCTTTTTGCACAGCTGCTCCACCTCGTCGGGCATGGCCCCCATAATGCCGAAAATTTCCATGACCTTCTCCTTATACATTGAACAGGAACTCGATGATGTCCCCGTCTCTCACCACATAGTCCTTGCCCTCGGTGCGCTGCAATCCCTTCTCCTTCACGGCCTGCATGCTGAAGCCGCAGGCGGCCAGGTCCTCATAGCTCACCACCTGGGCCCGGATGAATCCCCGCTCAAAATCCGAGTGGATCTTGCCCGCCGCCTGGGGCGCCTTGGTGCCCTTGCGGATGGTCCAGGCCCGGCACTCCTTCTTGCCGTCGGTCAAAAAGCTGATAAGCCCCAGCAGCTTGTAGCTGGCGGTGATCAGATTGTCCAGGCCGGTGGCCTCAATGCCCATCTCGGCCAGGAACTCCTTCTTCTCCTCCGGGGTATAGTCGGCGATGTCCTCCTCGGTCTTGGCGCAGATGGGGATCACCTGGGCCCCCTCGATGCGGGCCCGCTCCACCACCACCGGGTAGTGGGGGTTCTTGTCGATGCCCTCCATCAGGTCGTCCTCGCTCATGTTGGCGGCGTAGATCACCGGCTTGTCGCTGAGCAGCCCCATCTCCCGGAAGGCGGCAGCCTGGGCCTCGTCCCCCTCGGTGCGGGGGAAGGTGCGGGCGCTCTTGCCCTGGCCCAGGTGGTCGGCCAGCTCCTCCAGCCAGGCAGCCTCGGCGCCGGCGGCCTTGTTGCCGGTCTTGGCGGCCTTGGCCATCTTGCCGGCCCGGTTCTGCACCACCTCCAGGTCGCTGAGGATCAGCTCGTAGTCGATGGCGTCGATGTCGGCGGCGGGGTCCACCGCCACCGGCTTGTTCACATCCTCCACCACATGGACGATGTTGTCGTCGTCAAAGCAGCGCACCACATGGACAATGGCGTCGCAGTTGCGGATGTTGCCCAAAAAGCGGTTGCCCAACCCCGCGCCCTGGCTCGCCCCCTTCACCAGGCCGGCGATGTCCACAAACTCCACGATGGCCGGCGTCTTCTTGTCGGTATCCCAGATCTCGGCCAGCTTGTCCAGCCGGGGGTCGGGCACCGCCACCACCCCGGTGTTGGGCTCGATGGTGCAGAAGGGATAGTTGGCCGCCTGGGCGTGCTTGGCGCTGGTGATGGCGTTGAACAGGGTGCTTTTGCCCACATTGGGCAGGCCCACGATACCTAATTTCATATATTCGCTTCTCCTCTTTCCTGACAGATGCCCCCCAAAGGGCAAAAGAGCGGGCGGCAGATCCTCGCTTTTTTACATACATATTTGTATTATACAAGAGAGAGCTTTCTCGCGCAAGGGTGAGGGCAGCTTGCGCCCGGCCTGCTCCCTTGGTTTTTGGGAGTCCGATGTAAGAAACCGGGGGTCTTGTCCGTATCAATAAACAGAAGGCGCTTTCGACTCTGAAAAAAGGAGCAGGTCAATGGATTATTATCAGGATGAGGCCTCCTTCGTGCGGGCCCTGCAAGCCCGGGAACCCCGGGCCGCCCAGGTGCTTCTGGAGGAATACGGAGGGCTGTTCAAGAGCATCGCCCTGCGCTGGGCCCCGGGGCTGGACTGGGAGGACATTGTTTCGGACACAGTGCTTGCCATCTGGCAGAACGCCTCCCGGTTTGACGGCTCCGGCAGTTTCCGGGCCTGGGCAGGGGCAGTAGCCCGCTACCGGGCCATCGACGCGGTGCGGGCCGCCGCCCGGGAGATCCCTGCCGGCCAGCACACCGAACTGGAGGCCCTGGGAGCCGCGGGCCCGGACGAATATTTCCGCTCCCAGCTGGAAGATCTTTTCCGGGGATTGCCCCCGGCAGACCGGGATCTTCTTTTAAATCGCTATTTTTACGGTTATTCTCCCCGCCAGCTTGCCCAGCGGCTTTCCCTCAGCGAGAGCGCCCTGAACACCCGGGTGAGCCGGGCCAAAAAGAAGCTGGCCGCATTGAGGAAAGGAGAGATCTCCCATGAAAAATGAGTATGATGCCCTGAATCTGGCCTCCATGAATCTGGAAGGGCTGGACGATTCCCCCCTGTCCCCTTCGGAGCTGAACGCCCTGAAAAAGCAGCTGGGCCGCCAGGGGATGCCCTTCCCCTCCCGGTCGCCGGGCCGTCCGCTTCTGGCGCTGGGGCTGGCGGCAGCTCTGGCCGCCGGGCTTTTCACCGTGGGTGCTGCCGGTCGGCTGGACTGGGGCGAGGCTCTCACCAACGCCCTGGGCATGCCCCAGGACCGGGCCCAGGAACTGGGGCTGCCCGGCGAGAGCCTGGCCCTCACCGAGACAAACGGGGACTCCTCCATCACCCTGGAGGGAGTGATCGGCTCCGGCAGAACCTATTACTTCCCCTTCACGGTCACCGGGCCGGAGGGCAGCGTGCTGGGCGGGCCGGAGGGCTGCTCCTTCGACGAGGCCTATGTGCTTTTTGAGGACAGCGGCAGCTCCGCCTGCACCCTCCGGCCTCTGGAGGACCCGGACCCCACCGACAACCAGCTCTCCTTTGTGCTGGAGGCCGTCACCGATCAGGACGTGGGCGGCGGCAAGGCCTCTCTGCATCTGCGCAACCTGTTCGCCTACCCGGCCGCCGGGGGACAGTACCACGACGACACCGCCCAGGTGAAGGGCAGTTTTGAATTTACCTTCCGGCTGCCCCAGGCCGACACCAGCACCCTGCTGTTTGAGTCGCCGGAGGGGCTGGACCTGGGCCTTGCGGCACCCTTGACCCGCCTGAGCCTCTCTCCCCTCTGCCTGGAGCTGGAACTGACCGGCTCGGGAGACGGCTCCCGCAGCCTGCTGGACGGGGTAGAGGCCGCCCTGCTCTTCAAGGACGGCACCCGCCAGGTCATTGCGGGGACAGACGCCGCCGGAGAAAACGCCGCCCACCTCTACGGCGCGGGGGAGCGGATTCTCTGCTCTTTTGCCCATCTGGTGGACACCGACACCCTGGAAGGGGTGGAGCTGAACGGCCAGTTCTTCCCCTTACCTCAAAACTGAATCCATCCAAAAAGGCGCGGCCCCGAAAGGGCCGCGCCTTGCTTTGTATTTTGGGGAGACGGAGGACAGCGCCGCTCAGCGCACCAGCACCAGACCCAGCGCCGCTGAGAGCACGATCAGCTTGGGAACGGTGAACTTGAAGCGGTCCAGCAGGATGATGCCCAGCACGCCGATGAACACCGCCGGCCACACCGGGCTGCCTGCGTCGGTGTAGTTGGAGATGGCCTGGCTGAGGATGACCGAGGCAATCATACCCAGGCACATGGGGCGGATGCCGGTGAGCAGATTGGTCAAGAACTTGCTGTTCTTGAATTTTTCAAAGGCGATGGCCGCTGCCAGGCAGACTGTGAAGGTGGGGCTCAGCACTCCGAACACCGTCACCAGGCTGCCGGGCAGCCCGGCCACCCGCATCCCGGCAAAGGTGGCGCAGTTGAGGCCCAGAGGGCCGGGGGTCATCTCGGCGATAGCCACGATGTCGGCCACCTCTTCCAGGGTCATCCAGCCGTGCCCCACCATCTCATGGTTGATAAGGGGGATCATGGAAATCCCGCCGAAACTGGTGAAGCCGATCTTCACAAAGCTCCAGAACAATTCCAGATAGACCATACTTTACCCCTCCTTCCCGGTTTTGGCAGTGGGCTTGGAGGCATCGATCCACCGCATGATGGCCAGGCCGCACACGCCGCCCAGCACCACCACCAGGGCGTTGCTCATGCTGGTGAAGGTGCACAGCACAAAGCCCAGCAGGGTGACCCCGTAGCACAGCTTATAGGGGAAGGCGCTCTTGATCATGCTCTTCATGGACACCACCATGATGGGCACCACCGCGGCCCGCACCCCCACCAGGGCCCGGGCCACATAGATATTGTCCCGGAATCGGGTGTAGCAGAAAGTGAGGATGCTGAGGATGATTACCGGGGCGGTGATGATGCCCAGCACCCCCAGGATAGCCCCCGGGATCCCCGCCTGGGAATAGCAAAACAGCAGGGTCACGTTGCTGATCATGGTACCGGGCACGCTGCGGCCCACGCTGATCTTGTCCAGCAGTTCCTCGTCGGTGGTCCATCCCCGCTTGGCCACAAAATCTTTCTGCATCTGGGCAATGATGCTCCATCCGCCGCCAAAAGTATAGCAGCCCACCTTGGCAAAATACAGGTACAGCCACAGGGCTTTCTTCCACTGTTCTTTCCGGGTCATATCCTCGCTCCTTTTCCTGCTGCCGCCCGTTTTGAGTTGGCGATCTTTTGACATTCCATCTGATTATATCTCTTCGTCAAAGGAATGTAAAATCAACAGGTTGGCGAAGATCCGCCTATAGGCATTTTAAGGCGGCAAAAATTCGCCGCAGAATACAGAGATTCTGCAGCGAATTTTTTGTTGCTATTTTTTAGCTTCTGTTCCTCCTTTCAGGGAACATCTTTTTTCCGGGCTCATACCCAGGGCGAGGTAGCCCACAGGTCCCTGTAAGACTGCTCCATGCTATTGAACAGTTCTGTGACCGTTTTGGTATCCATAATCACAACGGGCGCCTGCATATCGGCGGCCTTGGCCTTCACATCTTCCTGCTGGGCCGCCACGCAGAAGCAGTTGGAAAGATACTGCAGAATGGCAGGATCAATTCCTTTGGGGCCGCCGATCGCGCGGCAGTTGGACTGGATGACATCATATCCGCATTCCTGATAGGTGGGCACGTCCGGGTAATACTCGCTGCGGGTGGTATCGCCCGTAGCCAGCACTTTCAGGCTTCCGTCATCCACAAAAGTTTTCACGTCACCCACATTCAGGCAAAGCGCGTCGCAGTGGTTACCCGAAACTGCCGTCATAACGGCACTGGTCCCCTCAAAGGGAACGATATTGAACTGGCACTCTGCCGCGGTTTCCAGCTGTTTTACCGCCAGGCCCTCCGACGCTGTGACCGAGGTTACACCGATGGAAACAGAACCGGGATTGGCCTTTGCCGCCTCGATCAATTCTTCCAGTGTATTGTAGGGGCTGCCCGTGGCCACACAAATGATTCCCGGGTCGATCATGGTGGAGCAAACAATGTCCAGCCCTTCCATGGTATAGTTCTTGCCGTTGGCAATGCCGGAAATCAAAGTGGCAGTGGGGGTGTGGCCCAGGGTATAGCCGTCCGGTTCAGCGTTTGCGATCTTGCTCCAGCCCACATCACCAGAAGCGCCTTCTGCGTATTCAATCACCACAGACACGTCCCAGCCTTCCAGCTCTTTTACCTTTTCGCCCAGGATACGCACATAGGCGTCATTGATGGAGCCTGCCGCAAAGGGATAGATATAGGTGATGTTCTTGGAGGGGAAATCTTCCGGCAACCCATCAGGGTGCACGATCCCGGCCTCATCCATCGTACCGGGGCCCTGATCAAAAGTAGCTTCCTCTTCAGAACCGGAGGAGGATTCCACGGAAGTGGAAGCCGCTGCGGAACTCGTCGAGGATTCGGACGATGCCGTGGGGGATGCTGAGCCAGAAGAACTGGTGGTTCCTCCAGAGCAGCCTGCCATAGACAGAAGCAATGCGCCTGCGGTGAGATACAAAAGACCTTTGCTACAGTGTTTCTTCTTCATGGGATCCATTCATCTCCTTTTGTTCTGATTGGGGGTTTGTATTCCTTTGATTATATCCGGACTGCAGGATTTTCCCCCTGTCCGCCCCTCTACCTTAGGGAATGGTTACAGGATCTTCCCGTACGCGCCCAGCATCGGTCCGCCGGTGAGCTGATTGCGGAAAGGAGAAGTGTAACTGCGCAGAATGCCGCTGGCCGCCCACCGAATCAGGGTCACGATGTCGAACACCGGCACACCGGTCACCCGGCTTACCATGGGATTGAAGGGGGCGAAGTTTGTCCCTTCGCAGATGATAACGCCCACATCCGGGTGCTCCTGCATCAGTTTGCGGGCCGCCCACTCCACATCCGCTTCCACCTCTTCATATACATAGGAAGGTGCGTTCAGCGGGAAAGTCTTGTAAAAATGCTTGGTCTCCTGCATGCCCTGCACACACAGCCGCTCTACCGGCACATTCTCTGCAAAATGCCTGGGCTCCAGGGTTTCGGAATTGGCGGTGAGGATGCCGATCTTCTGGGAGGGCGGCAGCATGGATGCAACCATGGGTACCTGCAGCAGCCCGGAGGTAATGACCGGTACATTCACTGCCTGAGCAATCTGCTTCTGAAATGCGATCAAAAAACCACAACAGGTGGAAATACACTTGCACCCCTCTGCCTCCAACGCTTTGGCCCCGTCGATAAAGGGCTGAAGCAGGGCCGGGTCGCTCCCCTCCACAATTCGAACCGCCTTGGCTCCCTTCACGGTGTAAAAACGCACGGGGAATTCATAGGTAAACCCGTTGCCCACATCACCGGGAATCCGGGGAAGAACCGAATCCACCATCAAAATTCCCACAGGAACGCCCTGGCTGGGTGTGCCGCCATACAATGTAGTCATGTGTTTCTCCTTTCTCCTTCTGCAACCAAAATGAAAAAAGGCCGCAGAGATACGCCAATTTTTTCTCGATTTTTCGTATGATTTTTCTCTTCTTCCTTGCCTCCATTATATGCCTATGCAAGGCATAATGTAAAATACATGTTTTTCATATAATTTATAGTATAAATCTATACTTTTTCCCTTGAAGAGGATATACTAAATATATGGAACCGTCTTTTCTGTTTTGCAGATCGGAGGTATACGGAATGGATTTTCGGGAATTGACCTATATCACAGCCATTGCCCGGGCAGGCAATATCAGCCGCGCCGCCGAAGAGCTGTATATTGCCCAGCCCTCCCTCAGCCATTTTTTGCAACAAATAGAACATCAATATGGCATCCCCTTTTTCCATCGGGTGCGGGGCCGCTATCTGCCCACCGATGCGGGGATGGCCTATCTGGCTGCCGCCAAAGAAATCCTGGACCGAAAAAACGCGCTGGACATTCAGCTGGCCCGCCTGCAGGATCCAGACTCCGGCAGTCTGCGGGTAGGCTTTTCTCCTATGCGGGCGGCCACGCTCCTGCCGCTGGTACTGCCCGCTTTCCGTCAGAAGTTTTCCCATGTAAAGCTGGTTCTCCGAGAGGCTGTTGCCGATGTGCTGAATGAGGAGCTGGGCCGTGGCGAACTGGACCTATGCTTTTTTGCCATGAGCAAGATCGACCCCACCTTCCAATATCAGGTACTGCGGGAGGAAGAGATTCTGGTGGCTCTTTCTCCCCATCACCCGGCAGCCGCCCAGGCCAAGCCTCTGGAAAATGATAAATTTTCCTTTTTGCCGCTGGAATCCCTTGCCGGGATCACCTTCCTGCTTCTCACTTCTCAGCATCGGTTGGGGCGGCACGGTCGGGCCGCCCTGCGCCGCCACCTGCCCGACGCAGAGGTGCTGACCCTGGGCAATTTGCAGACAGTGACAGAGCTGGCCAGCCAGGGATACGGAGCGATTTTTTTGTATGATTCTCTTTTGAGCACAATGAGTCTGGAAGGCCGGCTCATCGGGTATTGCTTTGAGGAAAAAAGGCTTACTACCAGCTATGCGGCAGTGAGCCTGAAAAGCGCCCCGCCGCCTCCCTGCGCCGATGTCTTTATCGAGTTGGTCCGCCGGGCTTTAAACTAAACGTTTCCAATACAAAACTCCCCCGCCCGTTTTTTCCCGGGTGGGGGAGTTTTGTATGGATTCTTTTCTATTCAGATTTTTCCGGGGACACATCCCGGGCCGGCCTGCCCGGCCAGACAAAAAGGCCTGGCCTTCCGCATCCTCCGGCAAATTTTCCTGTCTGTATAATTATTTCAACTTCGCCTTGCTGTATTCCACCAGTCCGCCGGCGGCAATCAGCTTCTGCAAAAAGGGCGGGAAGGGGTCGGCCTGCCACTGCTGGCCGGTGGTGTGGTCGGTGATGAGGCCGGTGTCAAAATCCACGCTCACCTCATCCCCCTGCCGGATGGACTTGGCCGCCTCGTCGCACTCCACAATGGGCAGACCGATATTGATGGCGCTGCGGAAGAAGATCCGGGCAAAGGTGGAAGCGATAACACAGCTGATGCCCAGCGCCTTGATGGAGATGGGGGCGTGCTCCCGGGAAGAGCCGCACCCGAAATTCTTGCCCGCCACCATAATGTCGCCGGGCTTTGCCTTGTGGACAAATTCCGGGTCCTCCGATTCCATGCAGTGCTGGGCCAGCTGCTGGGGGTCTTGCAGGTTGAGATACTTGCCCGGCAGGATCACGTCGGTGTTCACGTCGTCGCCAAATTTGAAGGCGGTGCCTTTTGCTGCTTGCATCAGTCATTCCCTCCCATAATCACATCCGGGTCCACAATCCGGCCGGCCACAGCCGAGGCGGCCGCCACGGCGGGGCTGGTCAGGTAGACCTCGCTCTTCACATGGCCCATACGGCCCACAAAGTTCCGATTGGTGGTGGACAGGCACTTTTCCCCTTCGGCCAGAATGCCCATATGTCCGCCCAGGCAGGCCCCGCAGGTGGGGGTGGACACCGCGCAGCCCGCCTCGATGAAGGTGCGCAGATAGCCCCTCTCCTCACACTGGAGATAGATCTCCTGGGTGGCGGGGATGACGATGGTGCGGGTGAAGGGGGCCACCTTCCGCCCTTTGAGGATAGAGGCGGCCATGGCCATATCCTCCAGTCGGCCGTTGGTGCAGCTGCCGATGTACACCTGATCCAGCGGCACGTCCCCCACCTGATCGATGGGTCGCACGTTGCTGGGCAGATGGGGGAAGGCCACCATGGGCCGGATGGCCGACAGATCGATCTGGATCACCTGCTCATACTGGGCGTCCTCATCCGGCTCATAGACGGTATAGGGCTTTTTGCAGTGCTCATCCAGATAGGCCCGGGTGCGCTCGTCCACCGGGAAGATGCCGTTTTTGGCGCCCGCCTCGATGGCCATGTTGCAGATGGTGAAGCGGTCATCCATGGAGAGCTCGGCCACGCCGGGGCCGGCAAACTCCATGCTCTTGTACAGCGCCCCGTCCACCCCGATCTTGCCGATGATGGTGAGCATCACGTCCTTGCCGCAGACCCACTTGCCCGGCTTGCCGGTGAGATCAAAGCGGATGGCCTCAGGCACCTTGAACCAGTTTTCGCCGGTGGCCATGCCCACGGCCAGATCGGTGGAACCCACGCCGGTGCTGAAGGCCCCCAGCGCCCCGTAGGTGCAGGTGTGGCTGTCGCCGCCGATGATGGCCTCACCCGGCGCCACAATGCCCTGTTCGGGCAAGAGGGCGTGCTCGATGCCCATCCGGCCCACATCATAAAAGTGGGTCAGCCCCTGGCCGCGGGCAAAATCCCGGCAGGTCTTGCTCTGCATGGCGCTGGTGATATCTTTGTTGGGGGTAAAGTGGTCCAGCACCACCACCACCTTTTCCTTATCAAACACCCGGGTGGCCCCCATCTTGGCCAGCACCGGCTGGGCCAGGGCCACGGTGATATCGTTGCCCATCACCACATCCAGTTTTGCCTCGATCAGCTGCCCTGCCTTCACCCTGTCCAGCCCGGCGTGGGCCGCCAGGATCTTCTGGGTCATGGTCATCCCCAAGATACATTCCTCCTTGCATTTTTAGCTGTTTTGCCATATTTCCGGCCTTGCCGCGAAAATTCTCACATACAAATGTATCATAGCATAAACCGGCCTCCGGGTAAAGGAAAAGGGAGCCCCGCCCTCGCCCAACCTGGCAGAGCGGCGGGCCGGGCTGTCAGGGCCGGCAGCCGGCAGCGCGGCGCTGGCCCCCCGCGCTGCCGGGCGCTTTTCACATTTTCTGTCGCCGGCACCGGGAAAAAGCCCGCCAATGGGTAGAAAAGCGGCTGCGCCATTTGCACATTCCCCCAAACCATAGTATAATTGGTTACAACAAACGGGGCCCCGGGCCTCCGCGCATGGGGCCGGCCCTTTTTTGGGGCCGGCCCCATCAATGCCACGGGCCGGGTTTGCCCCCTGGGAAATGGAGGAAATGATTATGGCATATGGCGTCATCACTCTGGGCCGTGAGATTTGCAGCGGCGGCTGCGATATTGCGAAAGAGGCCGCCCGGGAACTGGGCCTGCCCTACTATGACAAGGAACTCATCACCATTGCCGCCAAAAAGAGCGGTCTGTCCGAAGAGGCTATCGCCGCCAGCGAAAAGCGCCGTACCGGCAGCCTGATGTACAGCCTGTACACCATGGGCAACCAGCTGCCCCTGGCCGACCAGGTTTTCATCCTGCAAAGCCGGATCATCAAGGAGATCGCCGAAAAGGGGCCCTGCGTCATCGTGGGCCGCTGCGCCGACTATGTGCTGCGGGACATCCCGGGCGTATTGAAGGTGTTCGTCTACGCTCCCATGAGCTACCGCATCGCCTGGGGCCGCCAGCACGAGAACCTGCCCGCCGACGATGCGGCCGCTGAGGCAGCCATCCGCAAGGCCGACCGGCGCAAGGCCGACTACTACAACTATTACACCCAGAACCGGTGGGGTGAGGCCGCCAGCTATGACCTGTGCCTGAACGCGGCCATGGGCACCGAGACCTGTGCTCATATCCTGCTCACCGCCTACAAAGCCATCCAGGAGGGACTTCCCAAGTGAGTGAAACTGCCGCGGCAGCGCCGCAAAACAACAAGATGGGCTATATGCCCATCAACCGACTTCTGATCTCCATGGCGGTGCCCATGATGATCTCCATGCTGGTGCAGGCCCTGTACAACGTGGTGGACAGCATCTTTGTGGCCCAGCTCAGCGAGGACGCCCTCACCGCCGTGACCCTGGCTTTCCCCATGCAGAACCTGATGATCAGCATCGGCGTGGGCACCGGCGTGGGCGTAAACGCCCTTTTGAGCAAGTCCCTGGGCGAGAAGGACTACGCCCAGGCCGACCGGGCCGCGGTGAACGGGCTGTTTTTGAACCTGTGCAGCATGGTGGTGATCATGCTCTTCGGCTTCACCGGGGTAAAGCTCTTCTTTGCCAGCCAAACCAGCGATGCCCTCATTGCCGGCTACGGAGAGCAGTACCTCTCCATCTGCTGCATCTTCTCGGTGGGGCTGTACCTGCAAACCATGGCCGAAAAGCTGCTGGTGGCCACCGGCAAGACCTTTTACAGCATGCTCACCCAGCTGGCCGGCGCCATCACCAATATCATCCTGGACCCTATCATGATCTTCGGGTTGCTGGGCTGCCCCAAAATGGGGGTGGCCGGCGCTGCCATTGCCACCGTCATCGGCCAGTGTGTGGGCGGTTCCATGGGGCTGTTCCTGAACCTGCGGGTCAACCGGGAGATCCATCTCTCCTTCAAGGGTTTCCGGCCCCACAAGGGCACCATCCTGCGCATCTACAGCGTGGGCGTGCCCAGCATCATCATGCAGTCGGTGGGCAGCGTGATGACCTTCTGCATGAACAAGATCCTCATTGCCTTCTCCTCTACGGCGGTGGCGGTGTTCGGCGTCTACTTCAAGCTCCAGAGCTTCATCTTCATGCCTGTGTTCGGCCTGAACAACGGCATGGTGCCCATCCTCAGCTTCAACTACGGCGCCCGCAAGCCGGATCGGATGGCCCGTACCATCAAGCTGGCCTTCCTGTACGCCTTCCTCATCATGCTCATCGGCTTCTCCCTGTTCCAGCTGCTGCCGGACCTGTTTCTGGACATGTTCAGCGCCAGCCAGGACATGCTGGCCATCGGCCGGCCGGCCCTGCGCATCATCAGCATCAGCTTTTTGATGGCGGGCGGTTCGGTCATCAGCTGTTCGGTATTCCAGGCCCTGGGCCACGGCTTTTTGGCTATGATCGTGTCGGTGGGCCGTCAGCTCTTTGTGCTGATCCCTGTGGCTTTCCTGCTCAGCCTGGCGGGTGAGGTAAACCTGGTGTGGTGGGCCTTCCCCATCGCCGAGCTGGCCTCGGTGAGCCTGTGCGCCGTCTTCATGACGCGGGTATGGCGGCGGGTCATCACTCCCATGCGCCGGGAGGCCCTGGCCGACGCCCCCTCCTCGGAATTGTGAGCCCGCGCGCTTTGCGCCCCGATATTTCCAAAAGCCCGGAGAGATTTCTCCGGGCTTTTTTGCTGCCGCTTGGTCCCTCTGCTTTTTTTCGGGCGGGCTTTGTGGTACACTATATGAGTTAGAGTATGTCTTTTCCCTTTGATCCTGAAAACAGACAAGAAACGAGGCGCTTTTATGTTCAATCCTCTCAAGGGCAGCCTGGCTCTGTCGGGCATTTTATACCTGCTGCTGGGCTTTTTTTTGGTGGGCTGGCCGGACACCTCCCTCCTGATCTGCTGCTACGGGCTGGGCGCGCTGCTGTTGCTGGGCGGGGCCGTCCAGGTCTGGCGGTTTATCCTGAGGCGGGAGGAGGGCCGATTTTTCCCCCGGCTGAATCTGGTGTGCGGGATCATCTGTATCGCGGCGGGGCTATTCCTGTTTTTACAGCCTGGGGCGGCCATCAGCCTCTTCCCCATTCTGTTCGGGCTGTTTGTGGTGCTGGACAGTGTCTCCCGCTTTGAGAATGCCATGGCCCTGCGCCGGGCAGGATACGGCCGCTGGGGCTGGTTTCTGGCTCTCAGCCTCCTGAGTGTCTGTCTGGGGCTGTTCATGATCCTGAATCCCTTTGCCACTGCCGCCGCCATGGTGGCCGCCGTGGGGGTGATCCTGCTGGTGGAAGGGTTTTTCAATCTGTTCGGCCAGATCTTCTCCCGGCTGACCCTGGCCCGGATGGAAAAGGAGCTGCACCGGCAGCAGCAGGCCCTGGACGAAGCCCTGGACGAGGCCATTACCCAGGAAAAGGCCCGCCGCCACGGGGTGGAGGGGCCGGTACAGGATGTGTCCAGCCGGCCGGTGGACGAGGACCGGGACTGAACCGCCAATCACCTGCCATACAGGAGGAAACTCATGGCTTATGACCTGATCATTGTGGGCGCCGGCCCGGCCGGCATCTTCACCGCCCTGGAGCTGCTGCGCCGGGGCAGCAAAAAGAAGATCCTGATTCTGGAAAAAGGGCAGCCGGTGGAAAAGCGCCACTGCCCCAAGGCCGAGACCGGCCGCTGCATGAACTGCAAGCCCTACTGCCACATCACCACCGGGTTTTCGGGGGCCGGCGCCTTTTCGGACGGCAAGCTGAGCCTCTCCTGCCAGGTGGGGGGCGATCTGCCCGAACTGATCGGGGAAGATCTGGCCCAGAGCCTGATCCGCTACGCGGACGGCATCTATCTGGAATTCGGCGCCGACGAACATGTGGAGGGGATCGGCCACAGCGAGGAGATCAAGGAGATCCGCAAGCGGGCCATCCAGGCGGGCTTACAGCTGGTGGACTGCCCCATCCGCCATCTGGGCACCGAGAAGGCCCAGCAGCTCTATTACGCCATCCAGTGCCATTTGCTGGAAAAGGGGGTGGAGCTCCGCTTTGGGGTGCAGTGCACCAATCTGATCCTGGAAAACGGGGTCTGCCTGGGGGTGGTGGCCGAGGAAAAGGGCCGCCAGGAAGAATTGCGGGCCGACCAGGTGATCATCGCTACCGGCCGCCGGGGCGCCGACTGGCTGGAGAGCCTGTGCGCCGAGCACAACATCGCCCACCGGCCCGGCACCGTGGACATCGGCGTGCGGGTGGAGTGCCGCAATGAGGTGATGGAAACGGTAAACCGAGTGCTGTACGAGTCCAAGCTGGTGGGATATCCCCGCCCCTGGAAGAACAAGGTGCGCACCTTCTGCCAGAACCCGGGCGGCTTTGTGAGCCAGGAAAACTACGACAACGACCTGGCGGTGGTGAACGGCCACAGCTATAAGGACCTAAAGAGCGACAACACCAACCTGGCCATCCTGGTGAGCCACAACTTCACCGAGCCCTTCAACCAGCCCATTGCCTACGCCCAGAAGGTGGGCGAACTGACCAATATGCTGGGGGCGGGGCATATCCTGGTGCAGCGGTACGGGGATATCCTGGACGGCAAGCGCACCTGGCAGAAGGAGCTCTCCCGCTCCAACCTGAAGCCCACCCTGAAGGACGCGGTGGCCGGGGACATCACCGCCGCCATGCCCTACCGGGCCATGGTGAACATCATCGAGTTCATCAAGATGCTGGACGAGGTGGTGCCCGGCTTTGCCAGCAACGAGACCCTGCTCTACTCGCCCGAGCTGAAATTCTACTCCAACCGGGTGAAGATGGACGAAAACCTGGACACCAACGTGAAGGGGCTGCACTGCCTGGGGGATTCCTCCGGCTGGACCCGCGGCCTGATGATGGCCAGCGTGATGGGGGTGCTCATGGGCCGCAAGCTGGCCCAGAAAGAGGGGCTGGAGCTGCCCCCTCTGCCCTGAAAATCAGTCTACCGGCTCTGAATCCCACACAAAAAGGGCGGCCCCCGGCGGGCCGCCCTTTTTTCCTTTTCGCCGCAGACGCCCGCTCCTGGCTGCCTGCCCGCCGGGGCAGACGAAGCGCGCGCTGGGGTTTTATAAAAACTGCCGCAGATTTTCGATGTTCTGTTCCTCAAATTTCTGCAGCTGCCGGGTCAGTTCCACCGCGCCGGTGCTGGCGTCAGGGCAGTCTTTCAGGCCGCTGACACACTCGTTCACCCCCATCTGGTTGCCCTCCACCAGCATGGCAGCCAGCTTTCGGGTGGAGCGGTCGCTCATGGTGCGGCCCGCGATGCCCGCTTTGGCCATCCATTTTTCCACCGTGCCCTGGCCCTGGGCCTTGGCGCCGCAGGCGTCCAGAGCCGTGTGGGCCTGCTGGCCGAAGCTGCGGTAGCCGTTCTGCTGGCGCATCAGCTCCGCCTTGAACTCGGCCCGCTCGGCCATAGGGATCATCTGGTCCAGGGTCGTTTTGCCCATATCGGTGACCCGGATCACGGTATTCAGCAAATTTTCGTTGTCCTGCTGCATAAAAACAGCCCCCTTTCCTTGCAAAGAGCATTTGCAGAAGGGGGCTGTTTTATACAAAAATCACCGATTTTTTTCGGCAGGAGGGGCCGGGCAGGGGGCGCAGCGGCCGTACAGCCCGCACTGGGTTCGGATCAGCCGGGCCAGAGCCGAGTCCAGCTTGCCGGGCTTTACCCGCCAGTTCCAGTTGCCGCCCACCACTCCGGGGGTGTTGATCCGCCCCTCGCAGCCCAGCTCCAGCCAGTCGGCCAGAGGCAGGATGCAGGTATCGGCACAGCTGCCCAGCGCCGCACGCCGGATGGCCCTGGGCAGTTCCAGCCGGTCTGCCGCACCCAGATACCGCCGGGCAAAGCGGAGCTCCTCTTCGGTGGCCTCCTGCTCCAGCCAGCCTTCCAGGGTGTTGTTGTCGTGGGTGCCGGTATAGACCAGGCAGTTGGGGATGTGGTTGTGTGGCAGATACTCATTGGAGGGGCCCGAGGAGAAGGCAAATTGCAGCACCTTCATCCCTGGCAGCCCGGTGCGGGCCAGCAGCCGGCGCACGCTGTCGAACATCTCCCCCAGATCCTCCGCCACCAGGGGCAGCGGGCCCAGCTTTTGGCTCAGCACCTCAAAGAAATCCATGCCGGGCCCCTGCTCCCACCGGCCCTCCCGGGCGGTGGCCGCCCCGGCGGGGATGGACCAATATGTATCAAAGGCCCGGAAGTGGTCGATGCGCACCAGGTCGTAGAGATCCAGGGCCCGGCGGATCCGGCGGACCCACCAGTCATAGCCGGTCTGGCGGTGGTAGGCCCAGTCATAGAGGGGATTGCCCCAGAACTGGCCGTCCTCGCTGAAATAATCGGGCGGGCAGCCCGCCACCCGGGTGGGATGGCCCTGGCCGTCGGTCTGGAACAGGGGGCCGCCCGCCCAGGTATCCGCCGAATCCATGGACACATAGATGGGCATATCCCCCAGGATCTTCACCCCCTTGGAGGCGGCATAGGCCCGCAGGGCTTTCCACTGCTTCCAGAAGAGATACTCCACAAACTCCCAGAAGCCGATCTCCTCTTCTTGGCGCTCTTTCAGCTCCTCCAGGGCTTGGGGCCGGCGCAGCCGCAGGGGGGCGGGCCACTGGTTCCAGGGCAGGCCCCCGTTCTCCTTCTGGGCGGCCCGGTAGAGGGCGTACTCCTCCAGCCAGTCCTGGTTTAAAAAGAAAAACCGATAGTATTCATCCGAATAGGGAGTGTCGCAGCCGGGCAGGGGCCGCCCCGCCAGAAACCGCCGGTAGGCCCGGCGCAGCAGCGGCAGGCAGGTACGCTCCCGCAGCCGGTAATCCGCCCGGCCGGTGTTGGGGGCCAGAGCCTCCTTGAGCTCCTCCTCTTCCAGCAGCCCCTCCTTGGCCAGCAGCCGCGGATCGATGAGCCAGGGGTTGCCCGCAAAGGCCGAACAGCTCTGATAGGGGCTGTCCCCCGCGCCGGTGGGCCCCAGGGGCAGGATCTGCCAGATGCCCTGCCCGGCCCGGCTCAGAAAATCCACAAACTCATAGGCCTCCTTGCCCAGGGTCCCCGCTCCGAAAGGGCCGTCCAGGCTGCTCACCGGCATCAGTATGCCGCAGGTTCTCATTGCTGTTTCCTCCCTTTTGTGTTCCTGTTCCGCCGCAGGGCCGCTTTTCTCAGCCCGCCGGGCAGAGAAGGACCCCGAGGCCCTGGGCATAGCTCTGCCGGCTCACCGACTCCAGCGCCCCGGCCCCCGGGATCAGGGCCGCCGCCCCGGCCAGAGTCTCCTCACTGAGCTGGCCCGCAAAGGCGGGCAGGGTCTCGCCGGCCCCCATAGAGGCCGCCAGACTGCGGCCCGGTTCCCCGGAGGGGCTGCGCAACCCGGACTGCACCAGGCCCAAAGTGTCGGTGAGAAGCCGCTGGCCCTGGTGGGACACATACAGCCAGTAGACAAAGGCCTGGGCCGCCTGGGTGTCCGCCCCCTGCCGCAGGGCCAGATACCGATAGGTGCCCGCCACCGGCCAATTTTGCAGCTGGTCGGCCTGCACCCCCTGTGCCACGATCTGGCTTTGGGCCAGGTCCAGCTTGAGGCCCATCAGCCCCAGGCTCATCCCCTGGCCGGCCAGCACTCCGCCCCGCACCGTGTCCGCCCGGTAGAACAGGGCCTTGCCGTTCAGGAAGGCCTCCTCCGCCTGAGCCCGTTCCAGGGGCTCATCGCTCCCCTCCGGCCGCCACAGGCTGCCGGCCTCCCGCTCAAACACATCGTACAGGGCCTGGGCCGGTCCGGCGAGGGCCTGGGCTGTGAGGGTGTCCAGGCTGCCGGCCGCTGCCAGCGGATAGCTGAGCACCTCGCCCCCATAGCAATCGGTTTCTCCGTCCGCCAGGACAAAGACCGCCTCCAGGCTGCCGGTGGTTTCATCCGCCGCGGCGGGCAGGGTGTAGGCGTTGCCGCTCAGGGTCACGCTGCGGGCGGAGGGAGAGTCGATCCAGCTTTCCAGCGCCCCGCAGAAGGCCGACCACTCGCCCTGCGAGCAGCCCTGAAGGTCCTGCACAGCGCCCTCCCCCAGCAATGCCCCCAGCATCTGGGTATTCACCAGATATCCGTATCCGTAGCTGCCCAACGGCAGGCAGTTCTGGTCTGCCTCCACCCCCAGCATCCCGCAAAGGGCCTCATAGAGAGAGTCCCCCTCCAGGCTGACCCAGCCCTCTCCCGGCCGGGCCCGCAGCACCGCCAGGTCGCACTGGTCGGCGCCGGTGTATTCCACCGTCACATTCTGCTCGGCCCCATAGGCCTCAAAGAGGGTCTTGAGGGCCTCGTCCGACTCCCCCAGCGAGACCGCCAGCCGGGTGGGCTCCTGGGTGGGCTGGGTTCCCTGCGGGGCCTGCTCCTCCTGGGGGCGGGAGGGGGCCAGGTTCAGGCCGCTGCACCCCGCCAGCAGCGCGGCGCAGACCAGCATGGACAGGATTCGTTTCATGGTTTGCTTCCCCTTTCGGCAGCCGGAGACATGGCTGCCGGCCCGAAGATTTTTGCTGAAAATTTCACTTTATTACTTTCCGCATTACCCGCTTATTGTAGCATACCCCCGGCCTTTTCTTCAAGCAAAGGGGCGGTTTTGAGGCCCCGGGCGGTGAAACCGGGCCGCAAATATGGTACAATAAAAAAGCAGGCTCCGCCCTCCTGGCCGGGCCGGCCTTTTCCCGCGAATTTTCCGCCCCCGGCGGTTTTGAAATGGAGTGTATCAGTTTGCAGCCTACCGAGCGTATCTACGAAAACGAATCCTTCTGCTTTGAATTTACCGGCCATGTGCTGGACTGCCAGCCCGACAAAAAGGGCTGGCTCACGGTGCTGGACCGCACCGCCTTTTTCCCGGAGGGCGGCGGCCAGCCCGCCGACACCGGCCTTCTGGGGGATGCCCATGTGCTGGACGCGCACATCCGGGACGGGGTGATCTACCACCGCACCGACGCCCCCCTCACCCCGGGCCAGGAGGTGCAGGGCCAGGTGGACAGGGCCCGCCGGATCGACCACATGGAGCAGCACACCGGCGAGCACATCCTCAGCGGCATTCTCCACAGCCTGTACGGGGTGGAGAATGTGGGCTTTGGCATCAGCGCCGACAACGTGCGGCTGGACGCCAACCTGGAGCTGAGCGCCGAACAGCTGGCCGCCGCCGAGGATGCCGCCAACGCGGCTATTCGTGCCGACACCCCCCTGCAGGTGCTCTACCCCACCGACCAGGAGCTGGCCGCCATGACCTACCGCAGCAAAAAGGAGCTGGAAGGCCAGGTGCGGATCGTGGTGATCCCGGGCGCGGATGTCTGCGCCTGCTGCGGCACCCATCTGGCCCGTACCGGCCAGGTGGGCATCATCAAGATCCTCAGCGCCGAAAAGTACAAGGGCGGCACCCGGCTGTCCCTGGCCTGCGGGGGCCGCGCCTGGAAGGTGCTGGCCCACGACCACGATCAGGTAAGCCAGATCAGCGCCCTGCTCAGCGCCAAACCAGGCCAGGTGGCCCAGGCTGTCCAGCGGCAGGGCGAAGAGCTGGCCGCCCAGAAGCAGCGGTGCGCCCTGGCCGAGACCCACTGGTTTGAGGCCCTGGCCAAGGAGGTGCAGCCGGGCCAAAAGCAGGTGCTGCTGGCCGAGGGCCTCAGCCCCGACAGCCTGCGCCGGCTCTGCCTGGCCCTCAGCGAAAAGACCGACGCCCCCTGTGCGGTATTCAGCGCCGGCGGCAGCGGCCTGGCCTATGCCCTGGCCTGGGCCGGCCAGGATGTGCGCCCCCTGGGCAAGGCCCTGAACGAGGCCCTCAGCGGCCGGGGCGGCGGCAAGCCGGTGCTGGTGCAGGGCAGTATTGCCGAGACCGATTTTGAGAAGGTCCGCGCCTTTTTTGAGACCGTCTGAGTTCACCACAGAGAGGAATCTTGCCCATGAGAATGCGCTTTAAACCCTACGCCCGGCCGGAACTGCTGGCCTGCGATTTTCACGCCCACACTCCCCTGGAAAACAAGGGCCGCTGGAAGAGCCTGTTTGCCCGGCCACAGCAGCCCATGCACCTGGAACTGGGCTGCGGCAAGGGAGGGTTTCTCTCCCGGCTGGCAGTGGCCCACCCCGAGATCAACTATCTGGGCATCGACATCACCGACAAGGTGCTGATCCTGGCCAAGCGGAACATCGACAAGCAATATGCCGCCGCCCACCGCCGCCCCGACAACGTGATGATCATGAGCCTGGACATCGAGCGGATCGATAACGCCTTTTCCCCTCAGGACCAGGTGGAGCGGATTTACATCAACTTCTGCAATCCCTGGAACCTGAAGGCCTCCCACAAAAAGCACCGGCTCACCCATCCCCGCCAGCTGATCCTCTACCGGGATTTTCTGGCGGACGGGGGGGAGATCTACTTCAAGACCGACAACAGCGACCTGTTTGAGGACAGCCTCACCTATTTCCAGGCCGCCGGCTTTTCGGTGCGCTGGCTCACCCGGGATCTGCACGCCCAGGAGCCGGACTGGAACATCCGCACCGAGCACGAGGCCATGTTCACCGAGCAGGGCATCCCCACCAAGGCTCTCATTGCGGTGAAGGGGCCGCTGGACGAGGCCGGCCGGGAGACCTGCCGCCTCTATGACCGGCTGGTGGAGGCTCCCCTGCGCCGGGCCGCCGCCGAAAAGGCCCGGCAGGAGGCCGAGGCCCTCAAGGCCGCCAAAAAAGCCGCCAAATAATTGCAAAAAGAGCCCGCCTGTGCGTTCTGCCCCAGGCGGGCTCTCTTTTTCTGATTTTCAGGGGTTCAGGCCCGCTGGGGGGCCTTTGCATGGCGGAACAGCGCCCGGCCCCAGGCCCACAGAGGGATGAAGTACAGATACACCCCGTACAGCATACTGCTCAGGGGGGCCCCGATGCTGGCCAGGGGCACGCTGCCCGCAATGCTCCAGGGGATAAGGCCCGCCAGCAGGATCACCGTGTCCTCCAGCATGAGAGCCTGCCGCTCCTTTGTCTCAAACAGCGGCCCGCAGAGCTGGTGGGTCAGCATGGCGGCCAGGGTCTGGTTGCAGGCAAGGCCGCTCAGCAGCACCGAGGCCAGGACCGTGGCCCCTTCGGGGGTGATCTTCCCCGCCAGGCGGTGCAGCGGCTCCTTCAGTCCGTCCAGCAGATGGGTGGCATCAAAGATCCCGAAGCTGGCCGAGGAGACGATGATGATGCAGGTCACGTTCACCATACTGGCCAGCCCGCCCCCTGCCAGCAGATCGGCCAGCTGAGGGTCGGCAGGGGCGTAGCCCAGCACCAGGGTGCGGGCCAGCTGGGCCGGGGGCGTTTTCTGAACCAGCAGCGCCACCAGGCAGGCCGCCGCCGCGCTCACCGCCATGGTGCGGACCACTTTGACCCGAAAACAGGCCAGCACCAGAATCAGCAAAGCCGGCACCGCCGTCCAGAGGGAGAGGGAAAAGCCCCGGGCAAAGGCATCCACACAGGAGGAGTCCATCTGACCCCCCGCACCCCGGCTGCCGGCCAGCAGATAGAACAGGCAGGCCGCCCCGAAGGGCACCGCCGCCGAGCGGAGCATGTTGCCGATATTCTTATAGATATCGGTGCCGGTGATGGTGGCCACCAGCAAGGCGCTGGAGGACATGGGGGAGCATCGGTCCCCGAAAAAGACGCCGGACAGGATGGCCCCGCCCAGCAAGGGGGCAGGCAGGCCGGCAGCCCGCCCCAGCATCATGCAGATAAAGCCCATGGTGCTGGCGGTGCCAAAGGAGGTGCCGGTGAGAAAGGACATCAGACTGCACAGCAAAAAGGCGCACAGCACAAAGGCCCCGGGCCGGATCCAGCTCACCGAGTGGTACAGGATGAAGGGGATGGTGCCGCAGATCCGCCAGCTGGCGGTGATGAGGCCGATGAAGACAAACACCCACAGGATGGTGGCGCTTTTCAAGATGCCCCGCCTGAGCATCCCCCCAATAGCGCCGGGGCCAAACCCCAGCCAGGCCGCATAGGCGCAGAAGACGGCCAGCCCCACGCACAGACCCCCCAGCAGGGGAGCCCCGGTGAGGATGCAGACCACCAGAACCGCCAGAAACAGCCCCAAAGTCAGATTTCGGGCCACAGAGATTCTCTCCTTTTCCGTTTTTCCTTTTTCTTACACCCAGGCCCCGATTGGGCCTTCTGCTGTCGATTATACCCCAACCCCCACCGATTGTACAGCCTGCAAAAACGCCGGCCCGCCCCACAAAAGGGCCTTTGCAAGGCAGGATCTTCCAGGCATAGGGCCGCGGCTGGCGCGCATGCTAAGGACAAAGGCCCCCGATCTTCCGGGCGGCCCGATCGGTAAAGAACAAGGAGGAGATACCTTTATGAAAAGCCAGAGCAGCAACAGCCTGTACAATCCCGGCCAGGACAATGTTCCCGCCGGCACCTATCAAGAGGTGGGCCCCCGGGGCGGCAAACTTCCCCAGGCACGCACCTGCCGCATCGGGCGGGGAGATCGTCTTCCGCCTGTACAGGAGAGCGGCAACAAGTGGGCCAAACAGTAACATCTTTCCTGTCTGTTGAACAGAGGCCGGGCACCTGCCCGGCCTCTTATTTTTTGCACTCAAGCAAAACTTTATTTTTAATAATATTTATATTGACTTTAATATTATTCATATGTTACCCTGTAAGTACAGAAAGGAGGGCAGCCTATGAATCCCTCGATGCTTCCCCAGTGGCTGGGCAGCCTGGAGGAAGAAGACCTGAGCTTTATCCGGCGTTTTCTCCTGGCCTCCGGCAGCCTGAAGGAGATGGCCCGCCAGTATGGGGTGAGCTACCCCACTGTCCGGCTCCGTCTGGACAGGCTGATCCAGAAAATCCAGCTGAGCGAACAGGAGGCCGAAGAGCCCTATGTCCACCTGATCAAACAGCTGGCGGTGGACGACAAGCTAAGCCTGGAGACCGCCCGGCTGCTGATCCAGGAATATCGAAAAGACCAAAAGGAGGAACCCTGACATGTACATGGCCACTCTCACCGTGCTGATCTCTCTGCTGGTTTTGCTGGCGTTTCTGGTCGGCGTGATAGCCTTGCAGATCTTTTTGTCCCGCCGCCAAAGCCGCTGGCCGGGGCTGGTGCTGCCGGCGCTGACCTTTCTCTATTCGCTGCTGGCGATTTTTTCCTTCGCCGCCCTGCCGGGGCAGTCGGTGCTGTCCATTGCGGGCAGCCTGCTGATGACCCTGTTTTTGTCCAACATCCCCACTCTGATCTTCCTGGCCATCTATTTTGGCTGCCGGGAAAAACTCCGGCGAAAAAAACAGCTGGACAAAATGAATATTCAGGACCTGTGAAACACACCAGCGGGCCGGGGTGCAAAACACCCCGGCCCTTTTCGGCTCAAAACGGAGAAAGGCTCCGGCCAAAAGCCGGAGCCTTTCCCCTGTCCAAAACAAAAATCGCTGAGCGCGTTTATGTCTGGAAATAGAAATGGAACCCACCCGCACCGCCAAAAGCGGGCGAACCCACACGAAGGAATTGTCAGCAGATTACTTTTTCTTGGTGTAATCGTAGAAGCCCTTGCCGGTCTTGCGGCCCAGCAGCCCGCCGCGCACCATCTTCTTGAGCAGAGGATGGGGGCGATACTTGGTGTCGCCGGTCTCGTCATACAGCACGTTCATGATCTCCAGGCAGACATCCAGGCCGATCAGATCGCCCAGAGCCAGGGGGCCCATGGGATGGTTGGCGCCCAGACGCATGGCCTTGTCCACGCCTTCCACGGTAGCCAGGCCCTCGGCGTAAATGGTGATGCCCTCGTTGATCATGGGGATCAGGATGCGGTTGACCACGAAGCCGGGGCCTTCCTGCACCACCACGGGGTCCTTGCCGATCTCCTCGCTGATCTTGACGATCTTATCCACCAGATCCTGGGGAGTGAGGATGCCGGGGATGACCTCCACCAGCTTCATCACAGGGGCGGGGTTGAAGAAGTGCATGCCCACCAGAGGCCGCTTGATGTTGCTCATGATCTCGGTGATGGACAGAGAAGAGGTGTTGGTGGTAAACAGAGTCTCGGGCTTGCAGATGACGTCCAGTTTCTCGAACACTTCGATCTTGGCGTCCATCTCTTCCAGGGCGCTCTCCACCACCAGGTCGGCGTCGGCGGCCAGCTCCATGGCGCCAAAGCTCACCTTGCCGCAGATCTCGTCACAGCGTTCCTGGGTCATCTTGCCCTTGTCCACCAGGTGCTGCACATTTTTGTGGAAACGGGCGCGCTTGCTCTCGGGGTCCTTGCCAGTGACAATGCACATGGCCACTTCGTCGCCGTGAGTTGCGAAAACCTGGGCAATGCCCATGCCCATGGTGCCAGTACCTACAACTGCAACTTTCATAACACTTTACCTCTTTCTCTTTCAGATTTTTGTTTTGGGAACACCTGGGAAATCTATCTCATCCGCCTGCACCGGCGGAAAAGGTCCTGAAAAACCGCCCGGGGTGGGGCGGCCTCGCCTGGCCCCTGCGGGACAAACGCCGCCGCAGAGCCAGGCAAGCAGAGTAAAAGGGCCGGGCGGGCTGCCGGCAACAGCCGCGCCCCTGCCGCCCGAACGGAGGAGGCCCGGGCGGCAAGCTCGTTAATTTTCTAACGAGTCTGGTTGTATTATAGCACCTGTTAGTTTTATGTCAATCCCTTTCAAGGGGATTTCATGCTCTGGCCACAAACTTTGGCAAAGCTGCTAATTTCCCAGATATTTTTTGAGCATTAGGTCAAAAAGAGAACTGTTTATCGTTAAAAAGCACATTCGGACACATCTTAACATCTTGTTCTCTATCAAGAAACCGCCTGTTTTGAGTCGGAAATTCAGCCCCTTTTCCGGCGCCGCTGCGCCCCTGTCCGGGCTCGCCCCGGCCCCTCTGTTTTCGGCACGGGGAAAGCCGGATGTCCGCTGCCCTTTGGCCCCTGCCGCCCTGCCCGGCCTTCTGCGCCGGCAGGGGCTGCCGCTCTCGGCACACCGCCGGCCCCCTAACGGCAGCCGACGGGCCTTCTCTTGTTGCGGCGGCCTTTTTATGCTATTCTATATAAGAATTATACTGGAAAATGACTCCGTGCGATAGAGGGAAAAGAGGAAGAATTTGAAAAAAAATCATCTGCGGGGCAGCCTCTGCTGTGTGCTGGCGGCCCTGATCTGGGGCGTCGCCTTTGTGGCCCAGGTGGCGGGGATGGACCATGTGGGGCCCTTCACCTTTTTGGGGCTGCGCTGCTATCTGGCCGCCGCGGTGCTGGCGCCCCTGGCCCTGCGCAAAAGGGCTGAAAAGCCCGCCGGGCCCCGCAGCACCCGGGCGCTGTGGGGGGCCGGGATTCTGTGCGGGCTGTGCCTGTATGCGGCCTCCGCTTTTCAGCAGTACGGGCTGCAATACACCAGCGCCGGTAAATCCGGCTTCATCACCGCCCTGTATGTGGTGCTGGTGCCCCTCACCCGCCTTTTGAGCGGCCGGCGGCCCTCGGCCCTTTTGTGGGGCTGTGTGGGTCTGGCCGCCGTGGGGCTGTGGCTGCTGTGCATGACCCCCGGCCAGAGCGGGCTGAACCAGGGCGATCTGCTCACATTGGTCTGTGCGCTGATCTTCACCTGCCACATCCTGCTGCTGGATCGGTTTTCCCCCCACTTCTCCGCGGTACAGCTCAGCTGCATCCAGTTTTTAACAGGCGGTTTGTTTGGCACTCCCATCATGCTCTTCACCGAAACCCTGCGCTGGCAGGACATTGCGGGCGCCGCCGTTCCCATCCTGTACGCGGGCGTGCTGAGCAGCGGGGTGGCCTACACCCTCCAGGCCTTTGCCCAGAAAAACACCGACCCCACCGTGGCCAGCATCCTGCTGTGCCTGGAGAGCGTCTTTTCGGTGCTGGCGGGCTGGCTGCTTCTGGGCCAGGCCCTCTCGGTGCGGGAGCTGGCCGGCTGCGGGGTGATGTTTGCCGCCATCCTGCTGGCTCAGCTGCCGGCAGCCCAAAAGAGCATCCCCCTTTCCGCCAAAAACCGGGCGGCCTGAGTGCCCGGTGCGCGGCCATTGTCGTCTATTTTGGCCGACCCCTTCGCGGCTCCGGCCCTGAATGTAAAGGAGCGTATTCTGTATGTTGAACCAGACTTACCTGCAAATGCTGGGCCAGAAGTCCGTGATCCGTACCCTGAACGAGTACGGCACCCAGCGGGCCAAGGAGATCGGCTATGAAAACGTCTTTGACTACAGCCTGGGCAATCCCAGCGTGCCCACCCATCCGGCCTTTACCCGGGAAATGATCCGCCTGTTGCAGGAAGAGGACCCGGTGACCCTCCACGGCTACAGCCCCACCCTGGGCATCACCTCGGTGCGCCAGGCGGTGGCCGAGAGCCTCACCCGCCGCTTCGGGCTGCCCTACACCGCCGACGGTATTTTTATGACCAGCGGCGCCGCCGGGGCGCTGGCCCATGCCCTGCGGGCGGTGACTGCGCCGGGGGACGAGCTGATCGTGTTCGCCCCCTTCTTCTCTGAGTACAGCGCCTATGCCCAGGGGGCCGGCCTGACCCTGAAAGTGGTGCCCGCCGACACCCAGGCCTTCCAGATCCCCTTTGACAAGCTGGAGGAGATGCTCACCGACAAGGTGAGCGCCCTGCTCATCAACACCCCCAACAATCCCAGCGGCGCGGTCTACTCCGCCGAAACCCTCACCCGGCTGGCCGAGGTGCTGCGCAAAAAATCTGCCCAGCTGGGCCGGCCCATCTTCCTGATCAGCGACGAGCCCTATCGGGAGATCCTCTTCCACGGGGTACAGCAGCCCTACCCCGCCGCCTTCTACGAGTACACCCTGGTGTGCTACAGCTTCTCCAAGAGCCTGAGCCTGCCCGGCGAGCGGATCGGCTATGTGGCGGTGGCGCCCCGCTTTGAGGGTTGGGAGAAGATCGTGCCCATGTGCGGCCAGATCAGCCGGGGTACCGGCCACAACTGCCCCTCCAGCATCATCCAGCTGGCGGTGAGCAAGGTGCTGGACCTGACCAGCGATCTCTCGGTATACCAGACCAACGCCGACATCCTGTACAAGGAGCTCACCGGCATGGGCTTTGAGATCTGCCGGCCCCAGGGCACCTTCTATCTCTTCCCCCGCACCCTGGAGGAGGACGCCACCCGTTTCTGCGAGAAGGCCAAGGAGTTTGACCTGCTTCTGGTGCCCAGCGACGGGTTCGGCGTGCCGGGCCATTTCCGCGCGGCCTACTGCATCCCCACCGAAAAGGTGGAGCGCAGCCTGGAGGCCTTCAAAAAGCTGGCCGACTGCTACCGTTGACCTGTTCAGGGCGGCCCGACCGGAAGGAGGGCCGCTTTTTTCTGCCATAGGGAGGTTTTTTGTCTGTGAATGTACTGATCAGCGCCTGCCTGCTGGGCGTACAATGCAAATACAGCGGCGGTTCCAACGCCCACGCCCGCCTGATCCAGGCTGCTCAGGAGGGTCAGATCCATCTCATCCCCATCTGCCCGGAATGCCTGGGCGGGCTGCCCATTCCCCGGGTGCCCAGCGAAAAGCGGGGCGAGCGGGTCTATTCCAAAACCGGCGAGGACCTGACCGAGGCCTTTGAGCGAGGCGCCCGGGCGGCTTTGCACCTGGCCCGGCTGTTCCACTGCCGGTACGCCATCCTGAAGGAGCGCAGCCCCAGCTGCGGCCATGGACAGATCTACGACGGCACCTTTTCCGGCGGGCTCCGGGAGGGGGACGGGGTCACCGCCGCCCTGCTGGCCCAGAACGGGGTGCGCATCTTCGGGGAAAGTCAGGCCGAACAGGCCCTGGAAGAGCTGGCACGGCTGCAAAAGCCTGACCATTCATAAATTCTTTGTTTTTTTCCGGGGCATTATTTGATATAATGTATGAATATCGTATAGAAGAGCCGCTGCCCAAAGGAGGAGATTCCATGGCCGGTACTTTGTACATTGTGGCCACCCCCATCGGCAACCTGGGCGATTTGACGCCCCGCGCCGCCGCCACCTTTGGCAGCGTAGACTTTGTGGTGGCCGAAGACACCCGGGTGACTCTGCGCCTTTTGAACCATCTGGGGCTGAAAAAGCCCCTCATCAGCTATTACGAGCACAATTTTTCCCATGCGGGGGAGATCTTGCGCCGGCTGGAGGAGGGGCAGAGCTGCGCGCTGTGCAGTGACGCGGGCATGCCCGCCATCTCCGACCCGGGGGAGCTGCTGGTGCGGGATGCGCTGGCCCGGGGGATCCCGGTCACGCCCATCCCGGCGGCCAGCGCCTGTGTCACGGCCCTGGCGGTGAGCGGGCAGGCCACCGGCCGCTGGGTGTTTGAGGGCTTTTTGCCCACCAACCGCCGCCAGAAAAAGGAGCGGCTGGACCAGTTGCAGGGGGAGTGCCGCACCATCATCTTCTATGAGGCGCCCCACAAACTGCTCACCACCCTCAAGGACCTGACCGAGGCCTTTGGCCCCCAGCGGAGCATCACCCTGTGCCGGGAGCTGACCAAGCTCCACGAGGAGATCTGCAAAACCACTCTGGGCCAGGCGCTAGAGCGGTATGCCGCCGAGGCCCCCCGGGGAGAATATGTGCTGGTGATGGCCGGCGCCGAACCGGGGGACGCCCCCGACGAGGAGCCCCTCACCCTGGAGCAGGTGGCCGAAAAGGCCCGCCAGCTGGTGGAAGAGGGGCAAAAGCCCAGCGCCGCCGCCAAGGCAGCCGCCGCGGGCACCCCCTACAGCAAAAGTGAAGTGTATCGTCTCCTGATTCGGGAGGAGGAAGAATGAAAAAGCTGCTTGTCCTTTCGGACTCGCACGGTGATACCCAGGCGCTGCGACGCTGCCTGGAAAAAGAAACCGACGCAAACGCCCTGATTTTTCTGGGGGACGGATGCCGGGATATGGACCAGGTTCTGGCCGCCCTGCACCGCCGTCTGCCCGCCTATATGGCCCGGGGCAACTGTGATTACAACTGTGAATATCCCACCGAGGGTCTGACCGCTTTTGAGGGTCAGCTGATCTTTTACACCCACGGATATATGTACGGGGTGGAGGCCACCATGGGCGGCGTCTGCCGCACGGCACTGGCCCGGGGGGCCGACATCGTGCTGTTTGGCCACACCCACCGGCCCTTAAGCCTGGAAATGCCCGAGCTGCCCCGGCTGTACAATCCGGGCAGCGTCAGCCGCCCCCGGGGCCAGGAAGGCCCCAGCTACGGGGTGCTGACCTTACAGCGGGGCAAACCGCCCCAGTTTGAGCTGCGGCCGGTGCCTCCCCTCATCCCGCCGGGATGCCGCGGGCTGTTCTGACCCTGTTTCGCTGCTTTTGCGCTCTGCGCCTCTGGGCGCGGGGCGATGAACTCTGACCGGGCTCTGACCCGGTTAAAGAAAGAAGGGTAGTTTTTCGATCATGTTTGAGGAAACCAAATTGCTGTATCTGCCCAGCGTAGACAGCACCAATCTCTGGGCCAAAGAACATCTGGACCAGCTCTCCCCCATGGGCGCGGTGTGGACCACCAGCCAGACCCAGGGCCGGGGCCGGCTGGGCCGCCCCTGGATCAACGCGGCCGGCCGGGCCCTGTATTACACTGTGGCCTATACCCAGCCCCTGGCCCAGCCGGCGGCGCTCTCCCTCTTTGCCAGCCTGGCCGTGGCCCAGGCCATCCAGGAAAAATTCCAGGTGGAGCCCTCCATCAAGTGGCCCAACGACCTGCTGCTCAACGGCAAAAAGATCGTGGGAATCCTCTGCGAGGGAATGCCCGGGGCCGCCCTGTGCGGCATCGGGGTGAATCTTGCCCAGCCAAAACGCTATTTTGAGGAGGCCGAGCTTCCCTACGGCACCAGCCTGGCGCTGGAGGGCTGCACCGTGAACACCGAGAGCGCCCCCAACCGGCTGGCCCTGCGGATGAACCGCCGCCTCACCGGCCAGGCCTTTGAGCAATTTGCCAAAGAGGGGATCGCCCCCTTTTTGGAGGAATACCGGGCCCGCTGCATCAACCTGGGCCGGAAGGTCCGCTTTGAGGGCGGCGAGGGTATAGCCGAGGCCATCGACGACCAGGGCCGGCTGGTGGTGCGCACAGAAAACGGTGAAACGCATGTTTTTACCGGCGAAGTGAGCGTACAGGGCGTATATGGGGAGGAAAATTAAGGTCTCTGCGAAATTCACAGATTGTTCACAGCACTTTAAAGAAATACACGCATCTTGCCTATATACTATAAGCACAGAGCAAGGGAGCCGCAACCTTTGTTTCTGTACATGATTCCTCCTCACACCAAAGCGATACCCCAACAAAAGAAAGCGCCCCTGTACCGCAAGCAGGGGCGCTTTTCCTTTTGTCCGGCGAGAAGCCGGGCAAAAATTGAAAGCCCGGTCAAAAGACCGGGCTTTTGAGGCGGGTGGCTTTGCGCCCCTGGAATTGGTGGGCCAGGCAGGGTTCGAACCCGCGACCAAGCGGTTATGAGCCGCCAGCTCTGACCAGCTGAGCTACTGGCCCTTGACAAAGGGCGGATGCCGTGAATAGAATTATACCATCTTTTGCGGGGCCGGGCAAGCCGCACCGGGCAAAACCTTTTCTTTTTGCCGGGCTGCATGCCCTCAGGGCCAAACGCATACAATGGTTCGGGCCCTGGGCCGTGTTTTGCCCGCGCCGCCATCTTTTTGAGTCAAGAGGAATTGCTATGCCGCAGTTTGCTTTTTTTCGCCGGGCGCTCTTCCTTGGCGCCGCGCTCTGCCTGTTGGCAGGCTGCGGCGCTTCGCCCGCCGCTTCGCCTGCCCAGGGGGCTGTCTCGTCGGCGCCCGCCTCTTCAGCAGCGGTTTCTGAGGCTGCCTCTGAGGAGGCATCTTCCCCCGCCGGGGCTGAGGGTTCCTTGTTCCCCGAAGGGGAATACCGGGCCATGTGGATCAGCTATCTGGAATGGCAGAATGTGGATTTTTCCAGCCAGGAGAGCTTCGGCCGTGACGTGGAGGCCATGCTGGACAATTGCGCCAATCTGGGGATGAACGTGGTTCTGGCCCAGGTGCGCCCCTTTGGGGACGCCCTTTATCCCAGTGAGCTGTTCCCCTTCAGCCATCTGTGCACCGGCACCCAGGGGCAGGACCCGGGCTATGACCCCTTGGCCCTGCTGGTAGAACTGGCCCACGACAAGGGCCTGGAGATCGAGGCCTGGATCAACCCCTACCGGCTCCAGCTCAGTGAGACCATGCCCTCCGCCCTGGCCGACTCCAACCTGGCCAACACCCACCCGGAATGGGTCAAGCAGGCCAACGGCGGGCTGTATCTGAACCCGGCCTCGGAGGACGTGCGGGCCTACATCACCGCCGGCGTGCTGGAACTGCTGGAAAATTACTCCCTGGACGGCATCCACCTTGACGACTACTTTTACCCCACCACCGACCCGGCCTTTGATGAGGCGGAATACGCCGCCTCCGGCACGACCCTCAGCCTGGAGGACTGGCGGCGGCAGAATGTGAACGAGCTGGTGCGGGCTCTGTACGCCGCTGCCCACCAGGGCGATGAGCCGGTGCGTTTTGGCATCAGCCCCCAGGGCAACAATGACAACAACTACAACGGCCAGTACAGCGATGTGGGGCTCTGGCTCTCCCAGCCCGGCTATGTGGACTATGTGGCCCCTCAGCTCTACTGGGGCAACGGGCATCTTCTCTCCTCGGGCAGCGATCGGTTTGCCTTCGAGAACATCTCCGCCGAGTGGCTGGCCCTGGACCGAGCGCCTGAGATCCGTCTGTTCTTCGGGCTGGGCGCCTATCGGATCGGCGAGGGGGACGGCTGCGAGGCGGATCTTGCCTTCTGGCAGAGCGGCTCGGCCCTGGCTCAGCAGGCTTCCCTTGCCCGGGAAGAAGGGGCCGACGGCTTTGCCCTGTATCGGTATGACTCCCTGTTTGCCAGCAGCTGGGCTGATCTGGCGGCCTCGGAGGCCTCGGCCCTGGCTCAGCTTCCCTGACGCATTTCGCTGGTTTGCTTGTAACAGGGGCGCAAAGCCGCTATAATAATACAAGGCCCTCTTTTGCGGGCCCTGCCCCGCCTTCCCGGCGCGGGTCATCGATCAGGCCGGCCCGCCGGGCCGGTTTCGGGAGGTTTTTATGAAAAGGAATTTCCGGCGCCTGGGGGCGCTGAGTCTTGCGCTTTTGCTCTGCCTGTTCTGCTTTTCCGGCTGCACCTTTGACATGCGCAGCCTGCTGGGCATGTCGGACGAGGAGGACGACACCGAGGACCTGTTTATCATTGCCCAGCCGGGCGGCTCGGATGTGCCCTACCCGGAAGGCTTTGATTTGACCGCCAAGTTTGCGGCCCAGATCTCGGGCGATACCATGTGCATCGTCTTCAACGGGCTGGGCATTGCCGGGCGGGATACCGGCTATTTCACCCCCAGCGGCGACACCATCACCCTCACCGCCGCCGCCACCACCGATTCCCAGTCCCTGTTCACCTACAAGGCTGCCCTGTGGCAGAAGACCGACCAGGGCGCTGCCTATGTGTCCAACTGCACGGTGCAGTTCACCTGCGACGGCCAGCTGTACACCGCCGATATTTCGGGTCTGGACCCGGCCAGCCAGTATAAGCTCACCATCTCCTTTGACAGCGGCAGCTACACCATCACCGGCGGCATGTCAGTGAGCGGGCTGAGCACCGCCGAGACGGTGGATGACCCCGCCGATGGGGAAGAGGAATCCTGAACTCTCAGCGTCTATTCCAAAACTATAGGGGCAGCTGTCTTGCAAGGCAGCTGCCCCTGTTTGATTTTGATGCCAGTTTTTGCCGCATTTGCGGCAGGCCGGGGAAGTTTTTCTCTCTTTTCTTGCCCTTATTCCTCCTCCAAAAAGTCAAAGAGTGCGCCCACGCCCTTTTCTTCGGCCCGCTTTAAATACTCCTGGCCCACGGCGATGTCCAGCATGCCGGTGCCGATCATGACGCAGAGCAGGATCTGACGGGACAGATCCCCCAGCGGCTTTTGTCCCAGGGCCAGCTGAGACACCGTGGCATACACCTTTTCGGGGCCGAAGCGCCCCTCCTCCACCACAGTTTTCAGGCAGCCCCGCTCCATGGTCTGGGCCACATGGTCCACGATCACCTTGTCCGCCGCCAGGATCAGCTCGCTCTCCACCTCCTGGTAGGTGCCCAGGGCAAAGATCAGGGTACCGGGACGCACCCACTCTTTTTTCAGCACCGGCGTGGTGGAGAGGGTCACCAGGTCGATCAGGTCCGCATCGGCGGCCTGGCGTGGCTCGTCGCACACCTGCACCGGCCCCGCCACCAGATCTTTCACCGCTTCGGCCATCTTTTCCGCCGCCGGGCGGTAAATATCATACAGCCGCAGCTCGGTGATTTGGGCCACTGCTGCCAGGGCCTGGATCTGGGTATACCCCTGGGAACCGCAGCCGAACAGCCCCACCCGCAGCCGGGCCCCCTGCCCCTTCATAAAGCGCAGCGCCGCCCCGGTCTGGGCCCCGGTACGCATCTGGGTCAGGTATTCCGCATCCATCACGCCGGTCAGGTCCCCGCTGGCGGGGTCGATCATCAGCTGGCTGGCGTAGATGTAGGGCAGGCCCCGGCTTCGCCGCCCGGTGTTGCCCCCGATGAACTTGCAGCCCGCAGCCCGCTGCCAGCCCACAAAGGCCGGCATCACGCTGACCGTGCCGGCAGGCCGGCCCTCGGCATCCATCAGTCGGGTGGGAACCTTGGCAGGGCAGTCCACCCCGCCCCGGGCCTCGTCCTCAAAGGTGCGGGCGCAGAGCTCCACTACCTCCGCCATGCTCAAAAGTCCCTGCATCTGTTTTTTGCTGAGCAGCCTGGTTTTCATAGAATCCCTTCTTTCCTTTTTCCGGGGAGTATCCCCTTTTTCTTATTATAGGGGACAGGCTGCCTGCCCCGCAAGGGCCTGAACACAAAAACGGGACTCCCCCGGCGAAAGGGAATCCCGTTTTTGCTGTATGTTGAATGTAAGGAGGTTTTATGTGGAAGAGAAGTCTTGCCTTCTTCTCTCCATGGCCTTATGATACCACAGTCCATATAAAAAATAAAATACATATATTATTGCCATTATCATATTTTTTATGTATGATAAAAGAAATCTTATCGGGGGGAGGGCTTGAAAATGGATCTGCGTGCGCTGCGGTATTTTGTGGCGACGGCGGAAGAATTGAACATCACCCGGGCGGCGGAAAAGCTGCACATGAGCCAGCCGCCCCTGAGTCACCAGCTTCGCCTGCTGGAGGAAGAGCTGGGCGCGCCCCTGTTTTTGCGGGGCAAGCGCCGGCTGCAATTGACGCCGGAGGGGGAACTTCTGCTGCGCCGGGCCCGCCAGCTGCTGGAGCTGGAGGAAAAGACCCGGGGAGAGATCCGCCAGGTGCAGAACAGCCTGTCGGGGCGGCTGTGCCTGGGCATGGTGGAGGGCCGCGCCCCTTACCTGGCCGCCCGATGGATCGCCGGCTTTGAGCGGGCGCACCCGGCTGTCACCTACAGCCTGTGGAACGGCAGCAGCGACGATGTGGCCGAGCGGCTGGACAAGGGGCTCTCGGATCTTGGGATTGTGGCCTCCCCCTACAATACCGAACAGCTGCGGGGGCTGGTGGTGGGCCAGGAGCCCTGGGTGGCCATCCTGCCCCGGGACCATCCCCTGGCCCGGGACCCCTCCCCTCAGCTGCCCCTGGCCAGCCTGGTGGGGGTGCCCCTGATCGTGCCCTCCCTGCGCTCCCGCATGGAGGCCATCCGCCGGTGGTTTGCCCAGATCGGGCGGGAGCCCCTCTTTTTGTGCGACACCTCCAACTATCTGGACGCGGTGGCCCTCACCGAGCAGGGGGCCGGGGTGAGCATTTTCCCCCAGACCACCCGCACCCCCAACCGGCTGGTGGTTTCCAAGGTGATCACCGATCCGCCCCGCCGGGCAGAGTATGTATTGGTCTGGAGCCGGCGCCACCGGCCCGGCCCCCTGGCCGGAGCTTTTATCCGATATGTGGAATCCCTGGCGCCGGAACCCATCCCCCTGCCCAATTCTCCCCTTCTGGAGGCATAAAACAAGCGCCCCGGGTCAAAACCCGGGGCGCTTGTTCGGTTTTCAATCCCGGGGCACATCCTCGTCCCCCACCCAGCGGCGGCTGGTCTCCCACACGGCCCGGCCCTTTTCCAGGCTGGCCGGCAGGTTCAGGATCCGCTGGTTGCGGCTGCCCCGAAAGCGCAGGTCCAGGCTGAGCTGGTCCTGCTCGAAGCGGCCGTCCACCAAAACGTCCAGGCAGCCCAGCAACTCTTTCTGCTCAGGGGTGCCCTTTTCCATCAGTTCCTCAAAGGTGTAGCCGGTATAGCTGGCCACCTCGTAGCCCTCGGCCTTGAGCAGCCGGGCCAGGCGGGCAAACTCCCCTGCCTGACTGAAGGGCTCTCCCCCCGAAAAAGTAACCCCCTTCACCAGGGGGTCCTTTTTTACAAAGGAAAGGATGTCCTCCGGCTCGAAGGGGTTGCCCCCCTCAAACGGCCAGGTGGACTGGTTCTGACATCCGGGACAATGGTGGGGACAGCCCTGGCAGAACACGGTAAACCGAATGCCGGGGCCGTCCACGATGCTGTTCTCCACGATTCCCGCAAGCATCAGCATCCCGGTAAACCTCACATGTGCTTGACGCGGTCGCGCTCTTCGGCCTTCTTGGCGTCGTTCCACTTGTCCATGGTGCCCACCAGATAGCCGGTGATGCGGCGGATGCGCTCAAAACCCACGTCTTTGCCCAGAACGGACTGTTTCTGCAATGCTGCCATCTTTCATTCCTCCTAATTTGACTCTATTCTATCGCTGAATTTCGGTTGTGTCGGTGATCTTGTCACATTCCCGGCCGCTCACTGGCAGCCGCAGAACTTGGGAACGCTGGGATACTTCTTGCGCAGCTCCGCCAGCTTTTCGGGGCTGATGGGCTCGCCGTTGCGGCGACCGCACCGGGGGCATACATCCCCGATCACGCCCACATAGCCGCACACCGGGTCCCGGTCCACCGGGTGGTTGACGCTGCCGTAGCCCACGCCCGCGTCGTGCATGCAGCGGATGACGCTCTCAAAGGCCTCCACGTTGTTGGCGGTGTCGCCGTCCAGCTCCACATAGGTGATGTGGCCCGCGTTGCACAGGGCATGGAAGGGAGCCTCCAGCTGGATCTTCTCGTAGGCCTTGATGGGGAACCAGACCGGAATGTGGAAGCTGTTGGTGTAGTACTCCCGGTCGGTGACGCCGGGGATCTTGCCGAACCGCTTCTGGTCCATCCGGGTGAACCGGCCGGACAGTCCCTCGGCGGGGGTGGCCAGGATGCCGTAGTTCATGTGGGTCTCGGCGGCCTTCTTGTCGGCGAAATCCCGCATGTGCTTGATGATGGCATAGCCCTTGTCCCAGTACTCCTTGCCCTCGCCGTGGTGATGGCCGTACAGGGCCACCAGGGTCTCGGCCAGGCCGATGAAGCCGATGGACAGGCTGCCATGCTTGAGCACCTCGCCCACCTCGTCGTTGGGGCCCAGCTTGTCGCTGTCCAGCCAGACGCCCTGCCCCATCAGGAAGGGGTAGTTGTACACATGCTTGGCGGCCTGGATGTGATAGCGGTCCATCAGCTGACGGGCCACCAGATCCATCATCTTGTCCAGGCTCTCATAGAAGGCCTTCTCGTCCCCCTTGGCCAGGATGGCCAGGCGGGGCAGGTTGATGGAGGTGAAGCTCAGGTTGCCCCGGCCGTAGGCGATCTCCTGGGTGGGGTCGTACACATTGCCCATCACCCGGGTGCGGCAGCCCATGGTGGCCACCTCGGTCTCGGGATGGCCGGGCTTGTAGTACTGGAGGTTGAAGGGCGCATCCTCAAACACATAGTTGGGGAAGAGCCGCCGGGCGCTGACCTCCATGCTGTACTTGAACAGGTCGTAGTTGGGGTCGCCGGGGTTGTAGTTGACCCCCTCCTTCACCTTGAAGATGTGGATGGGGAAGATGGCGGTCTCGCCGTGGCCCAGGCCCGCATCCAGCGCCTTCATGGTGTTCCACATCACCATCCGCCCCTCGGGGCTGGTGTCGGTGCCGTAGTTGATGCTGCTGAAAGGCGTCTGGGCGCCGGCACGGCTGTGCATGGTGTTCAGGTTGTGGATAAAGCCCTCCATGGCCTGGTAGGTATCCCGGTCCACCTGCTTCTCGGCCCGCTGGCGGCTGCGGCTCACCAGATGGTAGGCATGCTCCCGGTCGATGCGGCCGCTCTTGACCAGCTCGTCGGCCACAATGCCATCAAAGGTCTCCTTCACATCCCCCAGCCCGGGCTTGCCGGCCTCGGCGATGGCCTTTTCGGTGAGCTCGCTCTCGTCGTCGGTGTCGAAGTAATCCTCCAGCGCCTCCCGCAGCTTGCGGGTGTAGGTGCGGGCAAAGCTCTTGGCTACGCCCTCAGCCAGGGCGTAATCGAAGTTGGGGATGCCCTGGCCGCCGTGCTGGTCGTTCTGGTTGGCCTGGATGGCGATGGCCGCCAGAGCCGCGTAGCTGGCAATGCTCTGGGGCTCCCGCAAAAAGCCGTGGCCGGTGGAGAAGCCCCCGTGGAACAGCTTGATCAGGTCGATCTGGCAGCAGGTCTCGGTGAGGGCGTAGAAGTCGAAGTCATGGATGTGGATGTCCCCCTGGCTGTAGGCCTCGGACTGCTCGGGGGTGAGCAGATACATGTTGTTGTAGGCCTTGGCGGCGCTGGCGCCCATCTGGAGCATGGCGCCCATGCTGCCGTTGCCGTCGATATTGGCGTTGTCCCGCTTCATGTTGCTTTCCCGGGCATCCACATTGACGATCTCGTCAATGGCCTTCATCAGGCTGGTGCGCGCCTCCCGGATGCGGGTGCGGTTGGCCCGGTAGAGGATATACTTCTTGGCGGCCTCGTCGTGGCCGGTCTCCATCAGGCTGCGCTCCACCACATCCTGGATCTGCTCGATGGTGGGGGATTCGTCCTTGAACATCAGCCCCAGCTGCTTGGAGGCCTTGTTGGCCACCCGGGCCGCCTCCGAGGCATCCCCCTCATTGGCGGCTTCCAAGGCCTTCAGGATGGCCCGCGCGATCTTGCTCTCATCATAAAGGACGACCCGGCCGTCCCGCTTGACGATACTCTGAATCATGCTCCTTGTTTCCTTTCTTTGCGGGGCAGGCCGCGGCCGCCCTCCGTTTTCTGACATATCCCTATCTGTGGAAAGGGCCGTGCGGCTTTCCTGCACAGCCCCTGAATTCCAGCTTTATCCCCCGGCCTTAGCCCATATGGGGGTTCGTGAAATATTATGCCACAAGATATAGTGCACGTCAATATAAACCACCCCCAAATAATCAACAAAAATGCCCCGGATTTTTTTCTTCTTTTCTGCTTCTTTTGGGGCCGTTTATGATAAAATACTTCTTGACAAGCGGGGTTACGTTTTATTTTCCCGGCTTTTTTATTTTGTATTCGTCCTTTTCTTTTCGGGGGTGATTTTGGAGTGAAACCCATGACACGCCAGGCCGGCGGCATCGAATACCAGTACCAGCCCAAGGCAGTGAAGAACCTGAATCTGCGCATCACGGCCCAGGGCCAGGTGCGGGTGAGCGGGCCCCGGGGGCTCTCCCCCGCCCGGGCCGACGCCTTTGTGGCCTCCCGGGCAGTGTGGATCTGCCAGGCCCGGCAGCGGGCGCTGGAGCGCGCCCGGCAGGATGCCCTGCCCCCGCCCGACCCCCGGCAGGCCCTGGCCCTCTTCGGCCAGGTGAGCGAGGAGATCTTCCCCCTCTTTGCGCCGGTACTGGGCGGTCAGCGGCCCCGGCTTCAGGTGCGGGATATGAAGACCCGCTGGGGCAGCTGCAGCCCCGCCCGCCGGCAGATCACCCTGAACCTGCGGCTGGCCTCCAAGCCCCGGCCCCTGGTGGAATATGTGGTGCTGCACGAGTACTGCCATTTTGTCCACCCCAACCACCAGGCCGGATTCTGGGCCCTGATGGAGCGCCTGATGCCGGACTGCAAGGCCCGGCGCCGTGCCCTGCGGCAGACCGAAGCGGAAAAATAGGGCTTTTTGCCCGGCCCAAAGCCCCCAAAAGGTGAAGTTTGGCGCCGGATATGCTATACTGTCTTTGACTTCCCCAAAATCAGGAAAAAGGAGCTTTTCCCATCTTGGCAGAGAATCGATACAAACGGCTGGCGGGCAATACCTTGCTGTTTGCCATCAGCAGCTTTTCGGGCAAGCTGTTGAGCCTCTTCGTCCAGCCCTATATCACCCACGCCATGGACGAGGTGTCGGACGTGGGCATCACCAAGCTCACCAGCCAGTGCGCCAACCTGCTCATCCCTCTGGTGGGCATGGGCATCAGCTATGCGGTGCTCCGCTTCGGGCTGGAAAAAGGGCGGGACCGGCGGCAGGTGTTCACCGACGGGGTGTTCACCGTGATGGCCGGCTTTGTGCTGATGCTGCTGGCCTATCCCCTGCTGTGCCTGGTGCCCACCTTCAGCGACTACGCCTTCTATTTATATATGTACGTGCTGATGAGCAGCCTGCGCACCCTGTGCAGCCAGAACATCCGCTCCCGCCAGCTCAACCGGCTGGTGGCGGTGGACGGCCTGCTCTGCTCGGCTTGTACCCTGGGGCTGTATGTGCTGTTTTTGTCGGTGCTGAACCTGGGCCCCCGGGGCTATCTGATGGCCATTTTCTGCGGCGACTCCATCAGCACCCTGTTCATGTTCTGGGCCGGGGGGCTTTCCCGGTATTTCCGGCCTTCTTATTTTAATAAGAGGCTGCTGCGCTCCATGCTGCGCTATTCCCTGCCCCTCATCCCGGCCCAGATCAGCTTCTGGATCATCAACGCCAGCGATCTGTTCTTTGTGAACGGGCTGTGCGAGGGCTACGAGGGCCAGAGCGGCGCCTACTGGAGCGGCCTTCTGGGCACTGGCTATTTCCTGCCCACCATCCTGGTCACCCTGGGCACCATCTTCTATGAGGCCTGGCAGCTGAGCGCGGTCACCGAGGAAAAGGGGCGGGAGCGGTTCTTCTCCAAGGTCTTCCACACCTACCAGAGCGTGCTGTTCTGCTGTGCCGCCGGCATCATCTGGCTGTGCCGTCCCCTCATGCTGATCTTCCGCAGCGACTACTACATCGCCTGGCGGTTTGTGCCCCTGCTCACCATTGCCACCGTCTTCAGCTGCTTCAACCAGTTTCTCAACAGCATCTATATGGTGGAAAAGCGATCCTCGGGGGCGCTGTACACCATGCTGTGCGGGGCAATCTGCAACTGCATCCTCAACTATTACTTCATCAAGGCCTGGGGCCCGGGGGGTGCGGCCCTGGCCAGCCTGCTGAGCTATATGCTGGTCTTTCTGCTGCGCACCTTCAACACCCGCCGGATGCTGCGGGTGAACTACAGCGTGCCCCGCTTGGCACTGAATCTGTTTCTTCTGCTGGCCGAGAGCTTTGTGCAGCTGGCCAACCCCTCGTTCTATCTCATCCCGGTCACCCTGATCACCGCCGTGGTGCTGACGGTGAACTTCCAGGGCGTCTGGATCATGGCTCGCCAGATCCTGGCCCGCCGCAGATGAGCGATATTCTGTGCCTTATTCCACAAGGAGGTCTTTTCATGTCGGTAGAAACTGTGCGCCGGGCGCTGGCGCAGGCCGGGTTTCCCGGTCAGGTGCGGGAGCTGGAGGAGTCCAGCGCCACCGTGGAGCTGGCAGCCGCCGCTCTGGGCTGCGAGGGAGCCCGCATCGCCAAAACCCTCTCCTTCCTCACCGCCGCGGGGCCGGTGCTCATTGTGGCGGCAGGGGACGCCCGGGTGGACAACCACCGCTTCAAGGAGCAGTTCGGGGAAAAGGCCCGGATGATCCCGGCCGATCAGGTGGAGACCCTGGTGGGCCATGCCCCCGGCGGGGTCTGCCCCTTTGCCCTTTTGCCGGGGGTGCGCACCTACCTGGACGAATCCCTGCGCCGGTTCGGGACAGTCTTCCCCGCGGCGGGCTCCTCCAACAGCGCGGTGGAGATGACCCTCGATCAATTGGAACACTGCTGCGACGGATTTGTCCAGTGGGTGGATCTCTGCCGAGGCTGGCCACGGCCCCAGGAATAACCGCAAAACAGGGAGCCGGCCCGGAAAGGGGCGGCTCCCGTCTTTTGGGGCAGGTTTCAGCGGCGGTGCTTTTGCTCCTGCCGGCGGCGCTCCATCTCCCGCTGAAGCCCCTCCAGCAGAGGCTGACGGTCCGGCCGCTTCATGCCGGGGAAGGCCCGCAGCAATCGGTTTTCGCCAAAGGCCCGCCGGGCCAGCAGCTTTTCCCGCAGCTGGTCGCTGCGGGCCTGCAGGCCGGCCAGCTTCTCCTCCAGTTGCTGGCGGTTCTCGCTGCGCATCTCCTCCCATTCCTGGCGGAGCCGCTCCCACTCCTGGCGGCCCTCCGCCTTGGCCAGCTGCCACTCCAGCCGGCCCTCGTCCAGCCGGGTGTCGGCGGCCTGGGCTGCCCCGCCCACCTTCTGGGTGAGCATGTCGCTGCCCCGGCGCAAGGTACCTGCCAGCTCGTGGAGCTCTTTCAGGTCCCGGTTCAATCCTGCCACCGTCACCAGGGTGGCCGCCAGGTCCGCCGCAAAGAGCAGAACGAACACTGCCTCCAGCCCGATGCCCAGCCGCCGGGGAATCAGCAGGAACAGGTCATAGAGGATGGGGTGCACCAGCCGCACCACCATGACGGTGCCCATCCCCCACATCAGGCTGAACTTGAGGCAGATGTATCCGCCCAGGTTGAAGGGCTCATCGCTGTAATCCCACCAGCGGGTGTGGAACAGCCGGTCCAGCGCCCAGCCTCCCGCCAGTTCCAGGGCACTGGCCAGCACCATGCCCCCCAAAAACAGCAGCAGCAGGTTTTGCTCCACCGGCTCCAGCAGAACCAGCACTGCCAGCATTCCAAAGCCGTAAATGGGGCAGACCGGCCCGTTCAGAAAGCCCCGGTTCACCACCCGGCCGCAATTCACGGCCACAAAGGCCACCTCCACACACCAGCCCAAAAAGGCATAGAGGAAAAACAGCCCTATCCCCTGGTACAGATCCCACATATCCCTCTCCTCCTGTCGTTCCGTACGATTGTAGCCCCCTTCCCGGCCCCCGTCAAGGGCATCCCGGCACATATTGGACACTGGGCGGCAGGGTGCCCAAATTTTTCGCTTGCCCGGCCCCAGCCGTGGTATACTGGAGAAAAGGGCTCTCGCCCGGAAAGGAGGCCCCCATGACCGACCCCAAAAGCCGCTGGATCCTCCACTGCGACTGCAACAGCTTTTATGCCAGCGTGGAACTGCTGGAACACCCGGAACTGCGCGACCGGCCGGTGGCCGTCTGCGGGGACCCGGAGGGCCGCCACGGCATTGTGCTGGCCAAGAACGAGGCGGCCAAGAAGTACGGCATCCGCACCGCCGAGACCATCTGGCAGGCCCGGCGCAAATGCCCCGACCTCGTGCAGCTCCCCCCCCATCGGGATCGGGACCGCAATTTTTGTACTATCATTAATAATATATACTTGCAGTATACCGACCTGGTGGAGCCCTTCAGCATCGACGAGAGCTGGCTGGATGTGACCCACAGCTATCATCTGTTCTGCGAGCATCCCCGCCTGCTGGCCGACCGGCTCCGCCTGGAGGTGCGCAAGACCACCGGCCTCACCATCTCGGTGGGGGTCAGTTTCAACAAGGTTTTTGCCAAGCTGGGCAGCGACTACAAAAAGCCGGACGCCACCACCCTCATCAGCCTGGAAAATTATCGCCGGATCGTCTGGCCCCTGCCGGTGGAGGCCCTGCTCTATGTGGGCAGCTCGGCCCGCCAGGTTTTGGAGAGGATGGGCATCTCCACCATCGGCCAGCTGGCGGGAGCCGATCCCCGCATGCTGGAGAGCTCCCTGGGCAAGCTGGGGGCGGAGCTCTCCCGGTACGCCCGGGGGGAGGACGCCGAGCCGGTGCGGCCCTTCGGAAGCCGGGAGCCGGTGAAGAGTGTGGGCAACGGCCAGACCTTCCGGCGCAACCTGGAGGGGGAGGCCGACTGCCGGGCCGCCCTCACCAGCCTCTGCGACCAGGTGGCGGCCCGTCTGCGCCGCAAGAATCTCTGGGCCGGCGGGGTACAGCTCACCATCCGGGACCCCGGGTTCCGGGTGATCACCCGGCAAAAGCAGCTGGATCAGTCCACCCATCTCTCCCGGGATCTGTTCCGGGCCGGATGGGAGCTTCTGGCCCGAAACTGGAATTTCTCCAATCCCATCCGTATGCTCACCGTGACGGCCCTCTCCATCACCGACGAGCCCTTTGCGGTGCAGCAGAGCTTTTTTGAGGACGCCCCCAAGCCCGACCCCCGCCGGGAACAACTGGAAAAGAGCCTGGACTCCATCCGCCAAAAATACGGCAGCGCCGCGGTTACCCCCGCCAGCCTGGTAAAAAACGGGCTGGGGCTGCCCACCCCCCATATCCAGAACCAGCCCCAGGAGGAAGAGGAGGGCTTTGCCCGCCCCAAGGGGCCTTTATGAGGGGTCTGCCCTGCATTTTACCCTTCCTAAACAGATTTGGGACAAAATATTTTATTTTTCGAGGATTTTTTCGCTTTTCTTTCCAACAGGCTCCTCATACGCTATAATAAGCATGCCGGGACCCGCTTCCCCGCGGGGCCCGGCCTTTTTGTATCCAGCCCCTGCCGGGCTATGAATCTGACCACGCAAGGGAGGTAAGGAACCTTGAACCGTCTGTCCATCGAGACTCCGCTCCACGCCCAAACCGTTGTGCAGGAGCTCTACCGGGATGTCAGCCGCCGCCTGACCGCCAGCCCGCCGGGGCTCTGCCCGGTGGATATGGCCCTGAACTTTCTGCGCCTGTGCCACGCCCAGACCTGCGGCAAGTGCGTGCCCTGCCGCATCGGGCTGGGCCAGCTGGAAAAGCTGCTTCAAGATGTGCTGGATCAGCGGGCCGGGCTGGAGACCATCGATCTCATCGAGCGCACTGCCCGGGTCATTGCCGATTCCGCCGACTGCGCCATCGGCTACGAGGCGGCGGCCATGGTGCTCCACGGGCTTCAGGGCTTCCGGGAGGACTATGAGGAGCACATCCGCCACGGCCGCTGCATCTGCGGGCTGAGCCAGCCGGTGCCCTGTGTGGCGGTCTGCCCCGCTCATGTGGATGTGCCCGGCTACATCGCCCTGGTGAAGGCGGGGCGCTATGAGGACGCGGTCCGGCTGATCCGCAAGGACAACCCCTTCCCCTTCACCTGTGCCTATGTCTGCGAGCACCCCTGCGAGAAGCAGTGCCGACGCCAGATGGTGGACGACGCGGTAAACATCTGCGGCCTCAAGCGGTTCGCGGTGGACCACTCCGCCCCGGTGCCTGCGCCTGCGCCGGCGCCCTCCACTGGCAAGCGGGTGGCCGTGATCGGGGGCGGTCCCGGAGGCCTCACCGCCGCCTACTATCTCTCCCTCATGGGCCACAAGGTGACCGTCTACGAGCAGCGCCCCGCCCTGGGCGGGATGCTGCGGTACGGCATCCCCGACTACCGGCTGCCGCCCCAGGTGCTGGAGGCGGACATCCAGCACATCCTCTCCACCGGGGTGGAGGTGCATACCAATTTCTCGGTGGGCCGGGACGCGGAGATGAGCGAGCTGCAAAAGGAATACGACGCGGTCTATGTCTGCATCGGGGCCCACGCCGACAAGAAGCTGGGCCTGGAAGGGGAGGACAGCCAGGGCGTCATCTCGGCGGTGGAGATGCTGCGGGGCATCGGTGAGGGCCGGCTGCCGGATCTCCAGGGCAAGCGGGTCTGTGTGATCGGGGGCGGCAACGTCTCCATGGACGCCTCCCGCACCGCCATCCGTCTGGGGGCCAGCTCGGTCACCTGCGTCTACCGCCGCCGGGTGGAGGACATGACCGCCCTGCAGGAGGAGATTGACGACGCCTTTGCCGAGGGCTGCCAGGTCCTGCCCCTTCAGGCGCCCAGCCGGATCGAGGCGGACGCGGAGGGCCATGTGACCGCCCTCTGGACCCGCCCCCAGATCATCGGCGGCTATGGCCGGGACGGCCGTCCCCGCCCCCGGGACGCCGCCCAGCCGGAGTTTCGCATCCCCTGCGAGGCGGTGATCGTAGCCATTGGCCAGCGCATCGATTCCCGCCCCTTCGAGCGTGCCGGTCTTGCCACCGACCACGGCGCCATCCACGCGGGCGAAAACACCTTTGTGCCCAACACGGTGAACACCTTTGCCGGCGGGGATGCGGTGTCCGGCCCCGCCACCGTCATCCGGGCCGTGGCCGCCGGCAAGGTGGCCGCCGCCAACATCGACAGCTATCTGGGCTTTGACCATCGGATCGCCGTGGATCTCTCCATCCCGGCGCCCCAGCTCACCAACATGTCCCGCTGCGGCCGGGTCAACCTGAAAAGCCGGAACCTGCTGGAATGCCGGGGAGATTTTGAGCTGGTCAAAGAAGGGCTCACCCCCGAGGAGGCCCAGCAGGAGGCCAGCCGCTGCCTGCGGTGCGACCACTTCGGCTACGGCAATTTCAAGGGAGGGAGAAATTTCGAATGGTAAATCTCACCATCAACGGCCAGCCGGTCACCGCCCCTGAGGGCACCACCATCCTCAAAGCAGCCCAGGGCGCCGGCATCCACATCCCCCACCTGTGTTATCTGGAGGGCTTCAACGAGATCGGGGCCTGCCGGGTCTGCTGTGTGGAGGTGGAGGGAGAGCGGGCCATGGTGCCCGCCTGCATCAACACCGTGGCCGAAGGGATGCGGATCCACACCAACAGTCCCCGGGCCAGGGCCACCCGCCGGGTGAATGTGGAGCTGATCCTCAGCCAGCACGACTGCAAGTGTGCCACCTGTGTGCGCAGCGGCAATTGCCGGCTCCAGACCCTGGCCAACGACCTAGGCATCCTCACCATCCCCTACGAGCAGGATCTGCCCAGCGAAAAGGGCCGCCTGTGGACCACCACCTTCCCCCTCTACCGGGACTACACCAAGTGCATTAAGTGCATGCGCTGTTTGCAGATCTGCGACAAGATGCAGACCCTGAGCGTGTGGGACCTGGCCGGCACCGGCAGCCGCACCCACATCGACGTGAGCCACAACCGGGTCATCAAGGAGTCGGACTGCTCCCTCTGCGGCCAGTGCATCACCCACTGCCCGGTGGGGGCCTTGCGGGAGCGGGACGACACCCAGCGGTTCTTTGCCGCCCTGGCCGACCCGGACATCGTCACCGTTGTCCAGATCGCTCCGGCGGTGCGCTCGGCCTGGGGCGAAGGGGTCGGGCTGCCCGGCAATCTGGCCACGGTCAATCGACTGGCCGCCGTACTGCGCCGCCTGGGGGCCGACTATGTGCTGGACACCTCCTTCGGCGCCGATCTCACCATTCTGGAGGAGGCCGCCGAGCTGCTGCGCCGCCTGAAAGGAGGCGAGCTGGCCCGCTGGCCCATGTTCACCAGCTGCTGCCCCGGCTGGGTACGCTTTTTGAAGAGCCAATACCCTGAGTTCACTGCCCAGCTCTCCACCGCCAAGAGCCCCCACCAGATGCTGGGAGCCCTGGTGAAAAACTATTTTGCGGCTCAAAAGGGGCTGGACCCGGCCCGCATCCGCACCGTCTCCATCATGCCCTGCCTGGCCAAAAAGGCTGAGAGCGAACTGCCCACCATGCGCACCGGCCAGGGCCCCGATGTGGACCTGGTGCTCACCACCCGGGAGATCGATCGAATGATCCGCGCCGATCAGCTGGACCCGGCTGCCCTGCCCGAGAGTGATTTTGATTCCCCCATGGATGCCTTCAGCGGCGCCGGCGTCATCTTCGGCGCCACCGGCGGGGTGATGGAAGCGGCGCTGCGCACCGCCCATTTCCTGGTCACCGGCCAAAACCCGGACCCGGAAGCCTTCCGGGCGGTCCGCGGGCAGGAGGGCCGGCGGGAATTCACCTTTTCTCTGGGAGACACCTCCCTGCGCTGCGCGGTGGTCAGCGGTCTGGGCAACGCCCGCCGGCTGCTGGAATCGCTGAAGGCCGGCCGCGCCCGCTTTGACTTTGTGGAGGTCATGGCCTGTCCCGGCGGCTGCGCCGGCGGCGGCGGGCAGCCCATCTCCCGGGAGGACCAGGAGCTGGCCGCCGCCCGAGGCTCCACCCTCTACGCCCTGGACGGAGCCCGCTCTTTGCGTTTTTCCCACGAGAACATACAGGCCCGTCAGCTGTACCGGGACTACCTGGGCAGCCCCGGCAGCGAACTGGCGGAACAGCTGCTCCACACCGACCACTTTGGCTGGGATATGCCCGGCACAGGCGGATCGATCTGACTCCATTTCTTTCTCTTTTGTCCCTTGCAGGGCTCGCTTTTCTCTCAAAAGAAAAGCGGGCCCTGTCTTTTTATCAACTACATTTTTCCTGAAAATTCCTTCTATTTTTATTCAAGAAACTTTCACTTCTCCTTCATCTTTTTTATCGAATTGCACTTTTTAAATGTAAAATGTTGACGGAAATTGTATCATTTTGGCACAAGCCCCTTGTTTTTTCACGATTATGTTTGTATAATGTTAATAGTTTTTTAAAAAAAAACGGAAAAGGCCAGGGGAATTTAGAATTCTTTTTGATGGAAACAGGAGGGCCATTCAGGGAATATTCCCTTGCCTTGGGGAAACGCATCAAACAAGAGAGGAGAGCCTATGTCTGAAGAAAAGAAGCTGAAAGAAATTGACGTGGAATCCTTGGACAGTGAACTGGCAGCCGCCAAAAAGATGGAAGAAAATAAAAACACCACCTTTGGCAAGATCGCTGCCGTCTTCGCATTCAGCATGTCCCTGTTCCACATCCTGACGGTTTTCCGTCAGCTGGATGTCATCCCTCAGCGCGGCATCCATGTGGCCTTTGCTTTTACTATTCTGTTCCTGAGCATGCCCCTGTATGAGCATATCTTCAAGGGCAAATTCGCCGGCAGCAAGAGCTTCCGCACCATCTGTCGGGTCATCGACATCGTGCTGATTGTGCTTTTGTGGTCTGCCATTTACATGTGCTACTACGAATATGGTCAGCTGTCTGCCAACCTGGGCATTGCGGGCGACTGGGCGGCTGTGGCAGGATGCCTGCTGCTGGTGCTGGTGCTGGAGGGCACCCGCCGCTGCCTGGGCTATATCATGCCCATCCTGGCGCTGATTTTCTTCGCCTACGCCCTGTTCGGACATATGCTGCCCGGCCGGCTGGGTCACAAGCAGTATACCCTGATTGACCTGTTCAAGTATCTGGCCGTTGACCTGGACGGTATCTTCGGCACCACCATTCAGGTTTCCGCCACCGTTATCATCATGTTCGTCATGTTCGGCGCCTTTCTGGAGGCGTCCGGCTGCTCCACCTTCATCAATGATCTGGCCCTTTCCGTCACCGGCAAGCTGCGCTGCGGCCCCGCTCTGGCGGCCGTGGTGGCTTCCGCTCTGATGGGCTGCATCAATGGTTCCGCCGTGGCCAACGTGGTCGGCACCGGCACCTTCACCATTCCTCTGATGAAGTCCCGCGGGTACAAGCCCTCCTTTGCCGCCGGCGTCGAGTCTGTGGCATCTACGGGCGGCCAGATCCTTCCCCCTGTTATGGGTTCCGGCGCGTTTTTGATGGTGGCCTTCACCGGTGAGCCCTACACCGCCATCGTGGTGGCTGCCGCCATTCCCGCCGTGCTGTACTTCCTGGGCGCTGCCATCGCCGTGTTCGCACAGGGCGAGGTTGGCAACGTGGAACTGCTCCCCAAAGAACAGATTCCCCGCACCCGCAATGTGCTGAAGGAAGGCTGGCTGTACCTGGTTATCATCGGTGCCTTGGTGTGGGCCCTGCTGATCGTCCAGTACTCTCCCGCCCTCTCCGGCCTGATCGGCTGCGTGGCTGTGCCTGTTGTCATGCTGTTTGACAAGAAAAAACGCTTCCCCCTCAAGAAGATCCCCGGCACCATGGTGAAAACCGGTTACAGTGCCCTGTCCATCGTGGCCGGCTGCGCCTGCGCCGGCATCGTGGTGGCCATGGTGTCCCGCACCGGCATCGGCGTGATCTTCGGTGATATGATGATCAACGCCGCCGGCGGCCAGCTGTTCCCCAGCCTGCTGTTCACCGCCATCGCCTGCATCATCCTGGGCATGGGCCTGCCCACCACTTCTGCTTACGTCATCGCAGCCTCCATCCTGGCTCCCGCGCTGGCCAAGCTGGGCCTGACCCTGCTCACTTCTCACCTGTTCGTGTTCTACTTCGCCTGCCTGAGCGCCATCACTCCTCCTGTGGCTCTGGCCGCTTATGCCGGCGCAGGTATCGCCAAGTGCGATCCCATGGCTACCGCCGTTCAGGCCTGCAAGATCGGCTTTGCCGGTTTCATTGTGCCCTTCGTATTCTGCTACGACAGCGCCATGATGCTGGACGGCCCCATCATCTCCATCCTCAAAGTCTCCCTCACCGCTCTCATCGGCTGCATGGGTATGTCCTGCGGTGTGCAGGGCTGGTACTTCAGCAGACAGCGCAAGATCTCGCTGCCCACCCGCATCCTGGTCATTGCCGGCGGCCTGCTGATGATGACGCCTTACGACCTGCAAAGTATCATCGGTCTGGTGATCCTGGTCGCCATGTTCCTGTTCGAGCGGGTCCGCACTTCCAAGATCTCTGCGGCCGCCTGAACCAACCAATTTTTGTTGCTTAGTTTCGGTGGGGGCGGGTAACCCCCCACCGAAACTAAATGTCCGCTATACACCCACGAAAGAGAGGAACATCACATGAAAAAGAAGGTTCTTTCTGTAGTTTCACTCACCGCGGCTATGTCGATGTGCGTTGCACTGGCAGCCTGCGGCGGCAGCACCTCCAGCTCTACGGCTGCCAGCACTGCTGCTTCCACGGCGGCTTCCGGCTCTACGGCAACTTCCGGCGCTTCCACCGGCGGCTACACCTACAGCGGCAACCGTCTCACCTTGGGCGGCGCTGACTCCACCGGCCAGATGTACGCGGCCGCTGCCACCATTGCCACCACTTTCAGCAATGCAATTGATGGCCTGATGGTGGACGCCACCACTTCCTCCGGCTCCAACGAGAACGCCCTGAAAGTTCAGACCGGCGATATTGAGCTGGGTATGTGCTCCGGCGATGCCGCTGCTGCCGCTGTGGCCGGTACCGGCAAGTTTGAAGAAGCCGGCGCTTGCGCGGATCTGCGCGCTCTGGGCGCTGCTTACGCTTCCATGTCCAACTGGGTCGCTCTGGAATCCAGCGGCTATACTTACCTGCATGACGCTGTGGGCGGCACCTTTGGTGTGGGCCCCGCCGCTTCTACTTCTGAGGAGTCCGCTATTTTGGGCCTGAGCGTCTGCGGCATCACCGAGGAGAACTCCACCTTCCAGAACGTGACCCTGGGCGACGGCGCCGACAACGTCTGCAACGGTACCATGACCGCCGCCACCGCCTTCTCTGGTCCCCCGGTTGGCGCTCAGCTGAACGCCTCTGTGACCAAGGATTGCGTCTGGCTGGGCTTCACCGATGAAGAGCTGGACAAGATCATTGAGGCCAACCCCTCTTACTACAAGACCGTCATCCCCGCCGGCACCTACAACGGCCAGGATGAGGACGTTCCCACCTTCGGCGTGAAGACCCTGGTGATCTGCAACGCCAATCTGGACAGCGAGCTGGCCTACAACCTGTCTAAGGTTCTGGTAGAGCAGGCTGAGGACATGATCGCAGGCAACGCTTCTCTGAGCCCCATGTCCGACACCTCCTTCATCTGCACCGATCTGCCCATCGAGCTGCATGAGGGTTCCGCCTCTTACTTCACCGAGGCTGGCCTGATGTAATCTCGCCACTTCTGCTTAGAAGTCAGCAAATCCATAGCGAGCGCCCCGGGAATACCCGGGGCGCTTTTTTGTCCAGAATTTCTTTAGGACGGCATTTTTATTTTTCTGTCATTTTCCTTTTGTCATGGACGTTAATATTGTGTAAGCATTTGTGGAATAAACTGTATTTTTATTAAATTTATATAAGTATTTTCCTTTATAAATTGTCATGAAAGATATGCTTTGATATACTTATATAAAAAGAAAGACCCATACGAGTACCCGATCCGCTACTGACAAACAGGAGGTAACAGAATGGATACCCTGCATGAGCTTTTGGCCTTACTGGTCCAATTTTCTATCACGCTGCTGGAATTCATCGGCGTGGTCATCATCCTGATTGCCGGCATCCAGGCAGCCTACAACTATGTCCGCCGCGACCCTCATGCCCGCCTCAAACTTTGCCGTGCCATGGCCATGGCACTGGAATTCAAACTGGGCGGCGAAATCCTTCGCACCGTGGTGGTGCGGGATTTTTCCGAGCTGGCTCTGGTGGGATGCATCATCCTGCTGCGGGCGGCCCTCTCCTTCCTGATCCACCTGGGGATTCGCCGGGAGGAAGCAGAGGCGGCGGACCCGCCCAATCAAGGCGGCAGCCCGGTTCACCTGAAAGAAAAAGAAGACTCTCCCCATTTGGCGGCCTCCTGATTCTGCCGATCCCCACCGCCAAAACCAAAAGAGCGCGTTGTTTAACGCGTTCTTTTGGTTTTTATTTTCGTCTGTCCACTATTTCAAAGCTGTCAACAAGACAAAAGGACAGACCGGACACAAAAAGCCCCAACAAAACAAGGCAAAAAAGGCCGCAGAGAAATTCTCTGCGGCCTTTTCAAATGGCTGCTCCTGTCAGGCTCGAACTGACGACATCGTGATTAACAGTCACGCGCTCTACCGACTGAGCTAAGGAGCAATATGGTGCACTCTCAGGGACTCGAACCCTGGGCCCGCTGATTAAGAGTCAGCTGCTCTACCAACTGAGCTAAGAGTGCATGGCACCCGCCCCTTTAGGGGGCGGGATAAAGAGAAAAGCCGGCACCTACCTATTTTCGCGGGTCGTCTCCAACCAACTATCTTCGGCACAACAGAGCTTAACTTCTGTGTTCGGAATGGGAACAGGTGGAACCTCTGCGTCATCGGCACCGGC
>CASFKY010000058.1 GCA_949295465.1 uncultured Oscillospiraceae bacterium | reverse complement strand
CCGGTCACCGCCTGCTTGACCTGCATGGGGGTGTACTCATACACCGGCAGCCCCGCCTGGGCCGCCGCCAGCAGGATCACGCCCCGGGCCTCGGCCACGCCGATGACGGTGGTCTGGTTGTGCTGGTAAAACAGTTTTTCAATGGCCAGCACCTCCGGTTTGGTGTCGTGGATCACCTGGCAGACGCCGTCGTAGACGTCCCGCAGCCGGCCCTCAAAGGGGCGGCCGGCGTCGGTGGTGACGGCCCCGAAATCCACCGGCGCAAACCGGTTTCCCTGATATTCCACCACGCCCCAGCCTACGATGGCGTAGCCGGGGTCAATGCCCAAAACTCTCACCCTCTGCCCTTGACCTTCCTTTCCTTCTCCGGCCTCTTTTGGGCCGAAAGTTATACTGCTATAGTATAACACAGCGCCGCCTGAATGGCAAATAAGGCCGCTGTCCTCACAAATTTTTTATTTTTCTGAAATTGCCCCCTTGCTTTTTTGCCCCAAGTATGGTATGATAGCAGAGCTGCGACGAGCAGCAGAAAAGAGAGTTGGACGGTTAGCTCAGCTGGTAGAGCATCTGCTTGACGTGCAGGAGGTCACAGGTTCGAGTCCTGTACCGTCCACCACACCCCGGAACTTTGGTTCCGGGGTTTTTCTTTTGCCCGTTGACTTTTATGTCCGGCCATGGTACCCTTGCATCCAGATAAGGCAGTGAAGAGAACAAGTAGGTACCTGCTGACGCCCCAGAGAGTCCCGGCCGCTGAGAAGGGATGCACAGGCAGGTATTCCGGCCACGGAGTTCCCCCCAGGGAATCCAAAAGACCTTGGAGCCGCATCCCGACTGCGCCGCCCGGCGGCGCTGAGACGATGATGGGCGCGCCCATTACAGCGCAGGGGTATCGGCCGGGGGCCCGTACCCCGTGAGGCCGGCGGCTGCAAAACGCCGGCGAACTGAGGTGGTACCACGGAATGCAGTCATCCCGTCCTTGGAAACAGGGGCGGGAGGTTTTTGTATCCGCTCCCCGTCCCTGCCGGCCCTATGGATACAGAGAGAAAGGAGTACACCATGAACCCTTCCATTGACATTTCCTCTGTGGTGCTGCACACCGGCCGCCTCACCCTGCGGCCCTGGCGGCAGGATGACCTGGAGGATTTCTACGCCTACGCCTCGGTGGACGGGGTGGGCCAGATGGCAGGCTGGCTGCCCCACCGGAACAAGGCTGAAACCCAGGCCATCCTGGACCTGTTCATCCGGCAGAAAAAGACCTTTGCCATCCAGCGCGAAGCCCAGGTGATCGGTTCCCTGGGCATCGAGTGCTACGATGAGGACCAGCACCCCGACCTCGCTCCCTGGCGGGGCCGGGAGATCGGCTATGTGCTGGCCAAGCCCTTCTGGGGCCGGGGCCTGGCCACCGAGGCCGCCCAAGCCGTCATCGACTACCTGTTCCGGGTGGAGGATCTGGACTTCATCATCGCCGGCCACTTCACCCGCAACGCCCCCTCGGCCCGGGTCATCGAGAAGTGCGGGTTC
>CASFKY010000057.1 GCA_949295465.1 uncultured Oscillospiraceae bacterium | reverse complement strand
GCCATGACGCCCATTGCTCCCACGGCTGCCCCTGCCGCCATACCCAGCAGCAGGCCGGCAGCCGATTGTGCCTGATGATCTTTCATAATCAGTGCCCTCCCATGGTATCAGATTGGATCGCAGCCCCCTGCGGGGCGGCCTGTGATAGTTATGCCCCGGCAGAGCCCTGATATGTATATGTAGAAAAAAGGAGGCTTTCCCTTGCCCACTGAACCCAAAAAAGTTCTCTGCATTCATGATCTGTCCGGCGCCGGCCGGTGCAGCCTTTCGGTGATTATGCCTGTGCTGGCCGTCATGGGGGTCCAGCCCATCGCCCTGCCCACCATGGTCTTGTCCACCCACACCGGGGGCCTGGGGGATCCCGCCCGGCTGGACTGCCAGGCCTATGGTCGGGCCGCCCTGGCCCACTACCGGGACCTGGGCCTTGCCCCCGACTGCATCTACACCGGCTATCTGGGCAGCGAGCCCCTGGTGGACCTGGCCGCCGAGGCCTTCCGGCTGTGGCCGGGGGCGTTGAAAATTGTGGACCCGGTGATGGCCGACGGGGGCAAACCCTACAGCGGCTTCACCCCTGAAATCATCGCCAGGGTGGGCCAGCTGTGCGCTGCCGCCGACCTGATCCTCCCCAACCTCACCGAGGCCCGGCTGCTGCTGGGGGAGGACCCCGCCTGCCCCGCCGGGGACATCACCCTGGAAGAGGCCCAGGACCTGGCGGGCCGGCTCACTTCCATCGCCCGCCGGGTGGTGGTCACCGGCCTGCCCATGGGCAAATTTGTGGGCTGCGCCGGCGCCGGGGACGAGCCCTTTGTGGTGCGCCATCTCCACATTGACCGCAGCTTCCCCGGTACCGGGGACATCTTCGGGGCCATCGTCACCGGTTCCCTGCTGCGGGGCAACGTGCTGAGCGCCGCCGCCGACGCCGCCGCCGGCTTTGTGGCCCAGGCCATCCAGCACACCCCCCGGGACGCCGACACCCGGTTCGGCGTCTGGTTCGAGCCTTTGCTGCCCCGTCTGGCCCCCATGGGCGAGCTGTAAACTGGAGGAAAACATGGAACACAAACCCACCCTGAACATCGTCCTGGTGGAGCCCCGCATCCCCCAAAACACCGGCAATGTGGCCCGCACCTGCGCCTGCACCGCCTGCCGGCTCCATCTGGTGGGGCCCATGGGCTTTACCATTGACGATAAAAAATTAAAGCATGCAGGGCTTGACTATTGGCCCATGCTTGATATAACATATTATCAGGGCCTCGATGATTTTTTTGCAAAGAACAACGGCCCTTATTATTACTTTTCGACCAAGGCGCCCCGCCGCTATACCGACGTGTCTTATCCCGACGGAGCGTACCTGGTCTTTGGCCGGGAGGACAAGGGCCTGCCCGAATCCCTGCTGGCCGCCAATCAGGACTGGTGCATCCGTCTGCCCATGCGGGAGGGCTGCCGCAGCCTGAATCTCTCCAACAGCGTAGCAGTGGGCGTCTATGAGGTACTGCGCCAGTGGGACTTTCCCGAACTGCTGGACCACGGCCATCTGCGTGATTACCAATGGAAATGAGGATTACTATGAACAAAATCGCGATCCTGACCGATTCCTCCTGCGACATTCCCCAGTCGCTGGCTGAAAAATACGGCATCGATATCATGAGCTTCCACATCATGCTGGACGGCATCGACTATGTGGAGCGGGTCAGCTGCACCAACGAGGAATTCTACGGCCTGATGCGCCAGGCCAAGGGGGTGCCCTCCACCGCCGCCATCACTCCCATCCAGTTCTGTGAGAAGTACTGCGAGTATGTGGACGCCGGCTACACCGACGTGGTCCACATCTCCATCAACCGCACCGGTTCCTCCACCTATGACAACGCCGTCATGGCCCAGGGGATGCTGCGGGAAGAGCGCCCCGAGCACAAGATGCGGATCCACCTGCTGGACAGCCACACCTATTCCATGGTGTTCGGCTGGTATGTCTGCGAGCTGGCCCGCAAGCTGCGCAACGGCGCCGAGCTGCGCCATGTGATCAGCGAGTTTGAGGAGCAGATGGACAAGATGGAGGTCATCCTGGGACCCTACAGCCTGCGCCAGATGAAGAAGAGCGGCCGCATTTCGGCTGCCGCCGCCTTTGCCGGCGAGCTGCTGGGCCTGCGC
>CASFKY010000056.1 GCA_949295465.1 uncultured Oscillospiraceae bacterium | reverse complement strand
GTCAACCAAAATGGGCGGCAGGACTCACTCTTCCTCCGGCTGGCCGCCCCCCTTGCGCCGGCTCATCTGCGCCAGGTAGTCGCTGAGCTCCTGGGCGCTTTTACTGGCTGCCCGTGCCGACAGCGGCTCACCCCGGGCAATTCGTTCCAGATGCATTTCAACGTCCTGCGGCGTGCAGCTTACATCACTGTATTCTGCCGCGGCACCGCTCAGTTCATTCATCGCCTTTTCGCTGATCACCGGCGCCAGTGCACCCAGGCTCACCTCATGTCCCTCCCGATAGCACTGCAGGATCGCCTGATAGCCTTCCCGCAGATCGGGGTTCAAGATGCTCTCGGGGGCCATGGCCGGGGCAATCTTTTTCAGGTACTCCGGCTGGCGCAGGGCCGCCGCCACCAGACGCCGCTGGGACGAGGCGATGCCGATGGCCCCCGGGCCGCTCTTGTCATAGGGCACCTTGATGGTGTCCATCTCCCCTGAGTGGAGAATCTCCTTCCGCCGGGCCGAGCGGCGTTTGGCCCCCAGCTTTCGGGACACATCCTCCACCTGGGCCAGGATCGCTGTCTTGGCGATGTTGGTCTCCTCTGCCAGCCGTCCGGCATAGAGTTCTTTCTCGGTGGGGGTGGAACCGTCAGCCAGAATTTCCGCCGCCTCCTGGATATAGCCCAGGCGCTGGCTGTCCTGGGACAGGTCATACTTGGCCCGGGCCCGGGACAGCCGGAAATCCATGGCATTGCCTGCGCTGTCCAACAGCTGCTGGAACCGCTCGGCGCCAAATTTTTTGATGTACTCGTCGGGGTCCTTGGCATTGGGGATCTTCAGCACCCCCACCTGCACCGGACTGTTCCGGAACAGTTCCAGGGACCGGATGGTGGCCTTCTGGCCTGCCTCGTCCGAATCGTAGCTCAGGATCACCTCGTCGGCATACTCACTGAGGAGCTTCACCTGGGCCTGGGTCAGGGCGGTGCCGCAGGCGCAGACCGCCGTATCAATGCCGGCCTGCTGCATGCTGATGACATCCATATAGCCTTCGCAGAGGACATACCGCCGGGAAGCGCTCTTTTTGGCGATCTGGAGCGCGAACACCGTGTCCGACTTGTGGTAGACCAGGGTCTCGGGACTGTTGACATACTTGGGCTTGGAGTCATCCATTACCCGGCCGCCAAAGGCGATCACATTGCCCCGCAGGTCAAAGATGGGGGTAATGACCCGCCGCCAGAACAGGCAGTAGATCCGGCCCGACTGGCTCCGTTTGAACAGGCCGCTGGCGTCCATCTCAGCCTGGGTATAGCCCTTGTCCCGCAGAAAGTGGTACAGGGCCTGTCCGTCGTTGGGGGCATAGCCCAAGCCAAACCGGGAGATGGTGCGGTCATCCAGGCCGCGCCGGCGCCAATAGGCCCGGGCCTGGGCGGCCTCATCCACGCTGGAGTTGAGGCAGGCATGGAAGAAGCGGGCCGCTTCCTTGTTCATGGAAAGGATCCGGCTGCGCATCCGGCCGGTGCCGTCATCCTCTTCCGGCTCGGGCATACCCGCCCGCTCGGCCAGCAGCTTGACTGCCTCGGGGTAGCTGAGGGAGCTGATCTTCTTTATAAAGGTGATGACATCGCCGCCTGCCCCGCAGCCAAAGCAGTAAAAGCTCTGGGTCTCGGGGTAGACGTAAAAGGACGGCGTCTTTTCATTGTGAAAGGGGCACAGCCCGCCGTACAGCCGGCCCTTCCGCTTGAGCTGAACATAATTGCCCACCACATCGACGATGTCGCTGCGGCGGACCAGCTCCTCCACATATTCGTGTGATATCATGCAGTGAACTTCCTTACTCTTTTTTCATTCTGATGCTGCGGTTACAGCACGTGCCATCTGCGGGGCACATAGAATTCCTCGTAGGCCCGGATGGCAAAATCGTCGCTCATGCCGCTGATATAGTCGGTGACCGCCCTGTCCTCCCCTTCTTCCTCGGCAATCCGCTGGTAGAGGGGCGACATCTGATCGGGGTGGGCCAGATAGTAATCGTACAGGTCCCCGATCAGCTTTTCCACCTTCTGCTCCTCATGCTTGGCCACCTTGTCCACATAGACGGTGCTGTACATGAAGGCTTTCAGAACGCGGAACGCCTGATCTTCCACCGGGCCCGCCTGAACCACAGGGGGCTGGGTGTGGGTCAGGATGCTGTTGATCATGGTGGTGATCCGGGCCGACTTGGTCTGGCCCAGCACATCGGTGGCTTCTTTGGGCAGCACCGACGGGTCCAGCACACCGGCCCGCACTGCGTCCTCAATGTC
>CASFKY010000055.1 GCA_949295465.1 uncultured Oscillospiraceae bacterium | reverse complement strand
GGGGGACATCTGCGACAAGGCCCTGGTGAGCCGCCTGTTTGAGGAGTACGATTTTGACTATGTGATCAATTTCGCGGCGGAGAGCCATGTGGACCGCAGCATCTCCAACCCCGAGATCTTTGTGGAGAGCAATGTGCTGGGCACGGTGAACCTGCTGCAATGCGCCAAGAACGCCTGGTACGACCCCGAGGCCAAGACCTGGAAGCAGGGCAAGAAGTATCTTCAGGTGTCCACCGACGAGGTGTACGGTGCGCTGGGCGCCGAGGGGTATTTCATGGAGACCACACCGCTGTGCCCCCACAGCCCCTATTCCAGCAGCAAGGCCAGCGCGGACCTGTTTGTGAAAGCCTTCCACGACACTTACGGTATGCCCATCAACATCACCCGCTGCTCCAACAACTACGGGCCCTATCAGTTCCCGGAGAAGCTCATTCCCCTGATGATCAACAATGTGAAGAACCACAAGAGCCTGCCGGTGTACGGCGACGGGATGCAGGTGCGGGACTGGCTGTATGTGGAGGACCACTGCAAGGCCATCGACATGGTGGCCAACGGTGGCCGGGACGGCGAGGTGTACAATGTGGGCGGCCACAACGAGCGGCCCAACATCTTCATCGTCAAGACCATCATTGCCCAGCTGCACGACCGGCTGAAGGATGAGGGGATCAGCGAGGCGCTGATCACCCATGTGGCGGACCGGCTGGGTCATGACCGGCGGTACGGCATCGACCCCACCAAGATCCGCACGGAGTTGGGCTGGTACCCGGAGACGCCCTTTGAGAAGGGCATCGTGCTGACCATCGACTGGTATTTGCAGCACCAGGAGTGGATGGACCATGTGACCAGCGGCGACTACCAGAAATATTACGCCGAAATGTATCGGGACAGAAAATAAGAAAAGGAGGGCCCCCGCGCGGGGGCCCTCCTTTTTTCTCTCCAAAATCCACTGCCGGACGGGTCCGGTAGAACTGGCGAGCTGCTCGTTCGGGCAGTCCAGTAAGATCAGCTATCTCCAGATGGCCAACGCGGTGGCCACCATCGTCAACGGGGGCAAGCTGATGCAGCCCTATTTGGTGGAGAACATCTATTCCAATCAGGAAGGGGAAGAAACCCTGGTGCAGCACAACGACCCGGTGGTGCGCCGCCAGGCTCTCAGCGAGGAGACCAGCAACATCATGCGCCAGCTGATGGAGCAGGTGGTACTGAAGGGCGGCGGCAAGAACGCCTATGTGGCGGGCTACCGCATCGGGGGCAAGTCCGGCACCAGCCAGAAGCTGGACTCGGAGGATGAGAACGCCCGCATCGGCAGTTTTGTGGGCATGGCCCCCGCGGATGACCCACAGGTGGTGGTGCTGGTCTGCCTGGATGAGCCCCACAGTTTTTCTTCCATGGGCGGCACCATCAGCGCGCCGGTGGTGGCCGAAGTGCTGGAAAAAACCCTGGAATATCTGGGAGTGCCCCGGCAGTATACTGCCGAGGAGCAGCAGCGGATGGAGACCGGGGTGCCGGATGTGTCGGGCTGGGAGCCGGAGGCGGCCGCCCAGAGACTGGCGGAGAACGGCCTTTCGGTCCGGGTGGTGGGCAGCGGGGAAGAGGTGCTGAGCCAGTACCCGGCCGCCGGGGAAACCCTGCCCCGGGCCAGCACTGTGCTGCTCTACACCGAAGAGGGAGCCGGGGAGATGCTCACGGTGGTGCCGGCCCTCTCAGGTCAGAATCTGGCGGACGCCACCCAGACTCTGCGGCAGGCAGGGCTGAACATCCGGGCCTCGGGCCCGGCGGACATGGAAGGGGCCCTGGCGGTGTGGCAGAGCACAGAGGCCGGCGGCAGCCTGCCCATGGGCAGCCTGGTGCAGGTGCAGTTCCGGGATGACACGGTGACGGACGATTAAAGGGCCCAAAAGGGCTCAACACTCACCAGAAGGGGAGGGGTGCAAGACGGAAAAGTTGAAAACATGGCTCAGGGGCAGGCAGCCGCCGGCGGACCTTCCCTTTCTGCTGATTTTGCTGTGCCTGCTGATCTTCGGGCTCATTATGCTGTACAGCGCCAGCTATGCGGTGGGGCTCTACCGGCGGGGAGACGCCTACGCCTATATCCGGCCCCAGCTGCTGTATGCGGCCCTGGGGCTGGCAGCCATGGAGATTGCCAGCCGGGTGGATTACCACATCTACCACAAGCTGGCCTGGCCGCTGCTGGCCCTCAGCTTTGTGCTGCTGGTGGTGGTGCTGTTCATGCCCGAGTACAACGGCTGCAAGCGGTGGATCGTGCTGCCGGGCCTTGGCACCTTGCAACCCAGCGAGATCGCAAAATTTTCGGTGGTGCTGGTGTTCAGCCACATCATCGCGCTGAACCACGACCGTATGAAGAGCTTTTCGGTGGGGGTGCTGCCCTTTGCCCTCATTCTGGGGGCCACGGCCCTTCTGATGCTGCTGGAGCCTCACCTGAGCGGCACTCTGCTCATCCTGAGCATCGGGGCGGTGCTGATGTTTGTGGGGGGCACCGGCATGCGCTGGTTTGTACTGGCGGGGGCCGGGGGCGCGGGGCTGCTGGTGGGGGCCCTGGCCCTCATGCCGGACCTGGTGCCCTATGCCACCGACCGGCTCTCCAGCTGGCTGGACCCCTTTGCCGACCCGCTGGGAGACGGCCATCAGACCATCCAGAGCCTGTACGCCATCGGCTCGGGCGGGGCCACCGGGCTGGGGCTGGGCAACAGCCGGCAGAAATACCTCTATGTGCCCGAACCCCAGAACGATTTTGTCTTTTCCATCCTCTGCGAGGAGCTGGGTTTTGTGGGGGCCACGGCGGTGATCCTGCTGTTCTGCCTGCTGCTTTTGCGGGGGCTGACCATTGCGGTGAAGGCCCCGGACAAATTCGGCGCGCTGCTGGTGGTGGGCTTTGTGGTGCAGGTTTGCCTGCAAGCGGCCCTCAACATCGCGGTGGTCACCAACACCATCCCCAACACCGGCATCAGCCTGCCCTTCTTTTCTTCGGGAGGCACCAGTTTGATGATGCTTTTGGGGGAAATGGGCATCGTTTTATCGGTTTCCCGGCAGGGAACCCAGCAAAAGTATTGACAAAACCCGCCGCCCCCGCATAGGATGCAATATCCTGTGAGAATGAAAAAAGGCGGTGGTAATGTGGGGGGCGAACTCATCATCCGGGGCGGCCGGCCGCTGAACGGCACGGTGCGGATCCCGGCGGCAAAAAACAGCATCCTGCCCTTGCTGGCGGCGACGCTGCTCTGCGATGGGCCGGTGACTTTTGAGGATGTGCCGGCCCTGACCGATGTGGAGAACAGCCTGGCCCTGCTGCGGGGGGTAGGCTGCGGGGTGAGCAGCCGGGCGGGCCGGGTGCGGATCTGCACCCCCCGCCGGGCCCTGTCGGTGCTGCCGGAGGGCCCGGCCCGGGCCATGCGCAGCTCGGTGTTCTATCTGGCGCCCCTTTTGCACCGGGCGGGGGCAGTGACCATGCCCCTGCCGGGAGGCTGCCGCATCGGGGCCCGGCCCATCGACATCCACCTGGACGGCCTGGCAGCCATGGGGGCCCGGGTGGAGCTGCGGGGCGGCGGCCTGACCCTGAAAGCTCCCCCCGAGGGGCTCCACGGGGTGGACTGGAAGATGCGGCTGCCCAGCGTGGGGGCCACCGAGACGCTGCTGATGGCGGCGGTGCGGGCCCGGGGCGTGACGGTGCTGCGGGGTGCGGCCTGCGAGCCGGAAATCGAGGACCTGGCCCGCTTCCTGGGCAAGTGCGGGGCGCTGATCTGCGGCGCGGGCACCCCCACCATCTGGGTGCAGGGGGTGCGGGCCTTGAGCGGGACCTCCTATACCCCCATCCCGGATCGGATCACCGCCTCCACCCTGGCAGGTGCGGTGGCGGGCTGCGGCGGCCGGCTGGAGCTGGAAAACTGCCGGCCTGACCAGATGGCGCCGATGCTGGCCCTGCTGAAGCGGGCCGGCTGCCAGATCGAGAGCCGGGATAAGGGGCTGGTGATCCGGCGGCAGGGGTCGCTGAGCGGCGGCGGCACGGTGTATACCGGCGGCTACCCGGCCTTTGCCACCGATGCGGCGCCGGTGGCGGCGGCGGCTTTTCTGCGGGCAGAGGGGGAGACCCGGTTCTGTGACCGGGTGTTTGAAAACCGCTTTTCCTGCGCCGAGGACTTTGCCCGGCTGGGGGCCGACGTGCGGCGGGAAGGCTGCTGCCTGGTGATCCGGGGGGTAAAGGAGCTGCGGGGCTGCGCACTGCGGGCCAGGGACCTGCGGGGCGGGGCGGCGCTGGTGACGGCGGCCCTCTGCGCCGAAGGGGAGAGCCGGATCTTTGGGGTGGAGCACATCCGCCGGGGCTATGAGGACATCGCCGAACTGTACGGCCGGCTGGGAGCCGACATCGAATGGGCCGGATGGTGAAAGTCCGCAATAAAACCCTCAGACGTTTTTTCCCTGCTGCGGGAGGGCAGGGGAAAAGCGTCTGTTTTTTTGCGCATACACAACAAAATGACCCGGAGGGAAGGGCGAAAAAAGACGAAAAGAGGAAGAGAAGGTCAAAAGTGAGGTTTTTTTCGTTTTAAGGTAAAAACAGCCGGTTAAAAACCCTGTAAGAGTTGGGCGAAACCCTTGAATTTGAGGCACAAATATGGTACTGTTAAAAAGGAATTCTATAGTGCGGTTATTCTGCCCTCGGGCAGGCCGGCGCTTTTTCAAAGATGGGGAACAAACACAAGGACAAGGGGGATTCCTGGTATGGATCTGGTACTCGCGGAAGAGATGGAAAATATAACGAACATCAAGGTCATTGGTGTGGGCGGCGGCGGCGGCAACGCCATCAATCGGATGATGACGGCCGGGGTGCAGGGCGTGGAATTCATCGCCATGAACACCGACCAGCAGGTGCTGCTGTGCAGCAAGGCCACCCAGAAGGTACAACTGGGGCCCAAGCTCACCAAGGGCCGGGGCGCCGGCGCCGACCCGGAGGTAGGCCAGCGGGCCGCCGAGGAGAGCAAGGATGAGATCGCCAGCGCCCTGAAGGGGGCCCAGATGGTGTTCATCACCGCCTGCATGGGCGGCGGCACCGGCACCGGCGCTTCTCCTGTGGTGGCCGAGGTGGCCCACGATCTGGGCATCCTGACGGTGGGCGTGGTGACCAAGCCCTTTGCCTTTGAGGGCAAGCGGAAGATGAACCTGGCCGAACAGGGGATCAGCGCGCTGCTGCAACATGTGGACAGCCTGATCGTGATCCCCAACGAGCGGCTGAAACTGATCAGCAACGAGAAGATCACCCTGAAAAACGCCTTTGAGGCGGCGGATAACGTGCTGAAGCAGGGCGTGGAGAGCATCAGCAACCTGATCAACGTGCCCTCCTTCATCAACCTGGACTTTGCCGACATCCGCAGCGTCATGAAGGACGCCGGCTATGCCCATATGGGCATCGGCACCGGCAAGGGCTCGGGCAAGGCCGAGAACGCCGCCAAGGCGGCCATTTCCAGCCCCCTGCTGGAGACCGAGATCAACGGGGCCCACGGGGTGATCATCAACATCACCGCCTCCCAGGACATCGGCCTGGACGAGGTGGACGAGGTGGCCACCCTCATCACCAAGAACGCGCACCCGGAGGCCAACATCATCTGGGGTACCGCCTTTGACGAGACCCTCAACGACGAGCTGCGGGTCACGGTGGTGGCCACCGGCTTTGATTCTCCCAAGGCGGGGGCTCCGGCGGGCAAGGCCGGTACCAGCCCCCTGCCCTCCCCCGTGTTCAGCGAGGGGCAGAGCAGCGAGGCGCAGGCCTCGGAGAAGGACGCCAAGACCGAGTCCAGCAAGGATGACGAGGATTACTTCGATTCCCTGCTGAAGATGCTGAACAAGAACAATGGGCGCTGAGAGCGGACAGGCTGCCGTCCCCGCGCCCCGGCCCGGGAGGTGAGCACCAATGGATGAGGAGGAAAAGAACCCTCCCATGACCTTCAAGTCCTCTTTCTGGGGCTTCAACCGGGACGAGGTGCTCAACTGCATCGACGCGCTGGCCGCCAAGGCCCGGGCGGAGGAGGAGCAGCACCAGCAGCAGCTGACCGCTCTGCAAGAACAGCTGGACCAGGGCAGCCGGCAGCTGGCCGACAGCCAGGCAGAAAACCAGCAGCTGAGCCAGCAGCTGGCCCAGAGCCAGAGCCAGGCCCAGGAGGCCCGAAACCACGCCGAGGAGCTGGGCCGCAAGCTGATGAAGGCCAACGAGCAGGCCGAGAGCTTCCGCACCCGGCTGTTTGCCAAAGAGCAGGAGGCCATGGCCCTGCAAAGCAGCAACCGCAGTCTCACCGAGCTGGTGGATCAGCAGAAGCAGGAGCTGGAAGAAACCCGCAAGAGCTGGGAGGACCGGCTGCACCGCCAGAAGGAGGCGGCCCGGGCCGAGGCGGCCAGCAGCCAGGAAAAGTGGGAGCAGCAGCTGGAGCAGGTGCGCCAGGAGGCCGACCGGCACCGGCAGGAGCTGGAGGCCACGGCCCAGGCCGAGCGGGAAAAGCGGGAGCGGGAAGAGCAGGAGAGCCGCAAAAAGATGGAAGAGGAGGCCGAGGCTGCCCGGCAGCTGCTGGCCTACCGGCAGAACCAGCTGGAGCAGGAGCGCCGGGAGACCGAGCACCGGCTGGCCGCCCAGAAGCTGGAGGCCCGCATGGCCATGCGCAGCAGCGCCGAGCAGATCGAGGCCAGCATCCAGCAGGTGCGCCGCCAGCTGGAGGAGGCCCAGCAGAAGATCGAGGAGGTCACCCGCCAGTGGCAGGACGCTGCCGGCAGCGTGAACGAGGCCCTGGAGGATACCCGACGGGGCATGGAAAAGCTGGGTTTCCAGGTGCGGGAGTTCCCCGAGGGGAGCGAAGCGCCCTCCGGCCGCAGGATGCACCCCCACCGCTGCCCAGACCAGGGCCGCAGAGGGGAGAGACAAGCGCCCCGGCCCGATCCCGAAGCGCCGGCCCGGAAGGCTGCCCCCCACAAAGGGCTCACCGAGGCATTGCTGGACAAGCTCTCCCGCATGATGGGGGAGAGCTGAGCCCGCGGTCCATATTTGGTTTATCCTGAAAATACAAAAAGCTGAGAAGCCTTTTGGCTCCTCAGCTTTTTTGATGTCCGCAAATTTTTCAGCGGGGGACCTTGCTGGTGCCCTTTTCCAGCAGATAGGTGGCGGTCAGGTCTGCCAGGTGCAGCTTTACCGCCAGGGGATACTGGTAAAAGGCCTCCCCCATGGCCCGGCTACCGCCCCGCACCGAGTCGTCAAAGCCGCCCATATGCCAGCGGATGGCCACCGCCTCGGCGGTGCGCAGCCGCATGAACCGCTCGATGAGGTAGACGCTCTTTTCCCCATGCCCGTAGGGGAAAGCGTCCTCGATGCTGTAGGTGGGCACCTTTTCCCACTGGCCGGTGACCTCGTTCTTCACGTTGCGGGTGCCGGGCTTGTAGAAGTTGGCCTTGCACAGGTCGTGGAGCAGCCCGCAGATGGCGAAGCTCTCCTCGCTGTCCCCCTCCTCAAAATACCGCTCCCGCAGGGCGTGGTAGACGTTGAGGCTGTGGAGCACAAGGCCGCTCTCGCAGGCGCCGTGGAACCGGGTGGAGGCCGGAGCGCGGAAGAAGTCGGTGGTGTCCAGCCAGGCCAGCAGCTTCTCGCTGCCGGGGCGGGAGACCTTCTGCTGGAAGATCTCCAGAAATTCTTCCCGGTAGTCCATCACAGCTCCAACTCGTCCAGGATGCCCTTCAGGATGGACAGCTCGTCGTGGGTGAGGCTGATGCCCTTGCCCATCTTGCTGCCGTCGGGGGCCCAATCCCGGATGTCGTACTTGGGCTCGCGGCCGTTCCAGCTTACCATATTCAACTGCCGCTCCCAGCCGTTGGCGCTCTGAGAGAGAACAGCAATCCGCTCAGTGATCTCATACTTGAATTCAGCCATGCCAAATTACCTTCCTTTACTCGCAATATAAAACCATATTAAAGGAAAGCAGCCGAATTTGCAACTGTTGGCGGCAAAAAACTCCGCCGGGCGGGCGATAAAATTTCCCTGCCTCAGCCGAATGGGGTCTCTTCCCGGTGCTTCACCAGGGCCCGCACCGTCTCAGGGGTCTCCTCCCAGCCGCCGTCCGGGGTCACCCGCTGGATCTGGGAGTAGGCGGTCTCGGGCAGCAGCTGCCCCTGCTGTATCGCCTGCACCACCTTCTGGCGGCAGCCGGCACAGCGCACCGCCGGGGCTTTGGGGGGCTGATTCCCTTGGGATTTGGCTCGTTTCGACATAAAAACACCTCCGCCTTTAAGGGTTCCCCAAAGGGGAGGAATTTATGCGCCGGCCTCAGAAGGCCAGCAGAATGCCCTCCTCCTCGGCGTAATAGCTGCACAGGCCGCTGGTGGGCAGGATGCTCACCTGGCTGTCCGGCCACTTGGCCTGGATGCCCCGGGCCAGCATCTGGGCGCCCGCCTCGTTGAAGCAGTGGCTGATGACCACTTCGCCCCCCTCAAAGCCCCGCCGGTCCATCTCCTCCAGCATGAAAGCCAGGGAGCGGGTCTGGCCCCGGGTCTTGTGCAGCACCTCCAGGGTGCCCTTGCGGCTGGCCACTCCCACCGCCCGCATGTTCATGGCACCGGCCATAAAGCCCACCAGCCGGTTCATCCGGCCGTTCTTCACCAGGTTGTCAAAGTTGGCCAGCACAAAGAGCAGCTGGTATTTCTGGGCGTAGAGCTCGGCCTGGCGGCAGGCCTCCTCAAAGTCCACCCCTTCCTCCAGAAGCCGGGCGGCCCGGCGGGCGATAAGCACCAGCTCGCCCCCCGCCGAGAGGGAGTCCAGCACATGGATCTTTTTCTCCGGGTGTTCCTCCAGCACCATGTCCCGGGCGGCCAGGGCGCTGTTGTAGCTGCCCGAAAGGGCGCTGGTGATGGTGATGGCCAGCACGCAGTCGGCCTTGAGAAACTCCACCGCCCACTCCTCCGGGCTGGGGCAGGCGCTGCTGGTGGGGCCGTTGTAGTTGTGCATGGCGTCCATCATCTGGCGGGTGTCCAGGGCGGCGTTGTCGGTGAACTCCCGCTGCCCTACCCGGATCTTCAGGGGAACCGTGGTATAGGTGAGGGTGGGCAGAGGGGAAGTATAGGCGCGCAGATCACAGCCGGAATCTGCGACAATGCGGTATGTCATGGGGGATGTCCTTTCCGCAGGCCGGAACGGCCGCATGAATATACAATATACAATATCATATTAAAGTATAAAGTATATCGTGTCAAGAAATATGATGAAACTTATCTATTTGACAAGCCGGTTTTGGATGTGGTACAGTAAAATCGGAAGGTGGCAACGACATGGAAGAATTCACACAGAGCAAGGCCTACCGGGAAGCGGCGGAGTTCCACTGCCCCCGCTATCGGGAACTTCCCGCCCTGGATTTGTATATGGATCAGGTGCTGACTCTGGTGGAATCGGTGCTGCGGCCCCTGTGGGGGGAGGAGGGCGAGCCCTGGGTCACCGGGCCTATGGTGAACAACTACACCAAGCAGGGCCTGCTGGACAGGCCGGTGAAAAAGAAATATAGCCGGGAGCATCTGGCCTATCTGATCTTCATCTGCGCCGCCAAGCAGGTGCTCTCCATCCCGGACATCCAGAAACTGCTGCAGGTGCAGCGGGATACCTACCCGCTGCCGGTGGCCTATGATTACTTCTGCACCGAGCTGGAAAATGCCCTGCAAGGGGCCTTTATCACCCGCACCCTGCCGGAGGATACCGCCAGCCGGGACACCCAGGGCACCCGGATCACCCGGGCGCTGGTGATCGCCCTGGCCCAGAAGGTGTATCTGAACAAGTTTTTGGAGTACTCGGTACAGGCCGCCCGGACGGAAAAAGCCGAAAAATAAGCGAAAAGACAGCGGGCCGCCCCTTTTGGGGGCGGCCCGCTTTTGCTGCGTGGGATTCAGGATTCTTCCGCTTTTTTCTCCTCGCCCGCCTCGGCGGCCAGCTGGGCCTCGTAGCGGGAAAAGAGGGCCCGCTCCTCGTCGTCGGCCTTGGGCCAGCGGGGGTCCATCTCCTCCAGGGTGTCCCGGATGATCTGGCTCACCATCCAGCGCATATACCACTTGTGGTCGGCGGGCACCACATACCAGGGGCAGGTCTTGGTGGCAGTCTCGTTGATGGCGTCCTCAAAGGCGGCCTGGTACTCGTCCCAGAAGGCCCGCTCCTGCACGTCGGCGGCGCTGAACTTCCAGTTCTTCTTTTCCTCCCGGATGCGGGAGAGGAACCGGCGGGCCTGCTCCTCCTTGCCCACGTTCAGGAAGATCTTCACCATGCGGATGCTGTTGTGGTAGAGGTATTTTTCCCAGTTGCGGATGTCCTCATAGCGGTGTTCCAGGATCTTGTCCATCTCCACATGGCGGGCCCACCGCTGCCCCTTGTACAGCTGATGCACCTTGCCGATGAGCACATCCTCGTAGTGGCTGCGGTTGAAGATGGCGATCTGCCCCTTTTCGGGCACCTGCTGCTCCACCCGCCACAGAAAATCGTGGGCCAGCTCGGTGCTGGTGGGAGCCTTGAAGGCGGCCTCGGTGACCCCCTGGGGAGACAGGCAGCTGAGCACCGCCCGGATGGTGCCGTCCTTGCCGGCGGCGTCCATGGCCTGGAACAGGAAGATCACGCCCTCCCGCTTTTCGGCGTAGAGCTTTTGCTGCAATTCGTTGATCTTTTTCAGGTTTTCGTCCATAGCCTGGCGGGCCTGACGGGAATTCTTGAAGGAACCGGTGCTGGCGGTATCAAAATCTTCCCTGTGATATTGGCCCCGCCCGCTGATCTTGTAGCAATCGGACATAGCGGCACTTCCTTTTCGGCTTTTTGTTTACTATACCACGGCAGGGGGGCAAATACAACCAAATCCCGTCTGAAAAATGGGCAAAAGGGGATTAGTGGACGTCGGGAAGTTTTTCCTCCTCGGCCTCCAGCAGCCGCATGCCGGCGGTGGCGGTGACCGGCAGCGAGAACAGGATGGAGCCGGCCTTGGTTTTGAGGCCGGCGTTTTCCATGATGGCCTGCATGATGGGCTTTTTGTCGGCGGATTTCACCACGATCAGGATCAACTCCTTCTCGCTGGCCAGGGACACCCCCAGAAATTGCTGGGCCTTCTGCATCCCTGCGCCCTTGGCGTGGATGATGGTGCCGCCACCGGCGCCCTTCTGGTGGGCCGCGTCCATCACCAGGTCGCTGTAGCCCAGGTTGGAGATGACCACCAGCAGTTCATACTGGGTATTTTTCAAGACCGATTCCTCCTCGCTCTGATAGCTTTGGTTCTGGGTGAGGAACAGCAGCGGCCCCCGGCCGCCGATGCTGCTCATGGGGATGATGAAGGCGATGCCGGTGCCGGGCACGTCGATGCGCATGCGGTTGCGCAGCCCGTAGCGCAGCGCCCGCCACACCTTGCGGGTGACCACCGCCATCAGCACACCCTTTTCGTTGGCTTCCAGCCCAAAAAAGTCCAGGATCTCGCTGGCGGCGGTGCCCCGGCCCACCGTTACGAAGTGCACATTCACCCCGTACCGGCCCAGGAATTCCTCGAATTTGGGCAGGCTCTGGCGGTTGACGATCACAACCATCCAATACAGTTCGTTCATACAGGCTCCTGACGTTTAGAGTTCGATGATGGCGTCTTCATCCACACCGGCAAGGGCGGCCTGGCGCAGGGCCCGGCGGGGCCGGGCAGCCTGGATCTCGGACAAAAGCCCCAGCAGCTGGATGGTGATGAGGGGGGTCATGGCCACCATGGCCACCACCCCGAAGGCGTCGGTGGTGAGGTCGCCCCCCACCGCGATGCAGGCCCCCTGGGCCAGAGGCAGCAGGAAGGTCGCGGTCATGGGGCCGCTGGCCACTCCGCCCGAGTCAAAGGCGATGGCGGTGTAGATCTTGGGCACAAAGAAGGAGATGGCCAGCGCCAGGGCATAGCCCGGGATCAGGAACCACAAAATGGAAATGCCGGTGAACACCCGGATCATGGCCAGCCCCAGCGAACAGGCCACACCCACCGAGAGGCTCAGGCCCATGGCTGCCTCGGAGATGGCCCCGTCGGTGAGTTCCTCCACCTGCTTGTTCAGCACATAGACGGCGGGCTCGGCCTTGACGATGAAGTAGCCGATCACCATGGCGATGGGGATGAGGATCCAGGGATAACGCAGGCTCCCCAGCACCTGGCCCAGGTAGTTGCCCGCGGGCATGAAGCCCACGTTGGCCCCGGTGAGAAAGAGCACCAGCCCCACATAGGTGTACAAAAGGCCCACCAGAATCTTGCTGAGCTGCCGGCGGGAGAGCTTGAGAGAGACCACCTGGAAGGCAAAGAAGAAGAGCACGATGGGCAGCAGGGAGAGGGCGATCTCCCCCATATAGGACGGCAGCTCCGAGCCGAAAAGGGACCAGAGCTCCACCGAGTCCCGGGCCTGGGGCATCTCAGAGAGGGTGTAGGCGCCCTCGGTGGGCCGGTACACCATCCCCAGGATCAGCACCGACAGGATGGGCCCCACCGAGCACAGGGCCACCAGGCCGAAGCTGTCGTTGGCGGCGTGGCGGTCGCTTCGGATGGAGGAGATGCCGATGCCCAGGGCCATGATGAAGGGCACGGTCATGGGGCCGGTGGTGACGCCCCCCGAGTCGAAGGCCACGGCCCCGAAGCTCTTGGGCACAAAAGCGGCCAGCACAAAGACGATCAGGTACAGCACCACCAGCATCGGGGGCAGTGGGATGCGGAACAGCATGCGCAGCAGCGCCAGCGCCAGGAACACCCCCACCCCGCAGGCCACCGACAAAATCAGCACCAGGTTGGGGATGGAGGGCACCAGGTTGGCCAGCACCTGCAAGTCCGGCTCGGAGATGGTGATGATGAAGCCCAGCAAAAAGGCCAGCACCACCACCACCCACAGCTTTTTGCTGCCGGTGATGGCTGAGCCCACCCGTTCGCCCATGGGCGTCATGGAGAGCTCGGCCCCCAGGGTAAAGAACATCATCCCCACCAGGATGAGCACTGTACCCACCAAAAAGCAGAGCAGGATGCCGGAGGGGATGGGGGCGATGGAAAAGCAGAGCAGCAGCACAACGCCCACAATGGGCAGCACCGCCTGCATTGCCTCAGTGAATTTTTCTTTCAGAGCTTTGCGGTTTTCCAATGGTTCACCTCGTTGCAGGGGTTAGATTTGACGGGAAAGTCATACCTATAGTATAAGGGAAAAGTGGGGGATATGTGTTAATATAATGTTAAGATATTGGGAAAAATGAACCTTTAAATCACAGATCACCGCATAAAAGCCGGCCGAAAGGCGCGAAAGGGGGCGACAGCGCCCTGCAAAAAGCGCCGCCGCCCGCCGGCAGATATGAGGATTTTGTTATGCCCGGTCCGGGATGTCGCCCACCCCGTTCAGAATCAGCCGGGGCCGGTAGGGGAAGGTGTCCACCGTCTGGCGGCTGGATACCCCCGAGAGCACCAGCACCGTATCCAGCCCGCACTCGATGCCGGCCACGATGTCGGTGTCCATCCGATCGCCGATGATGGCCGCCTCGTTGGAGTGCACCCCCAGCATGTTCAGGCCGGTGCGCATCATCAGGGGGTTGGGCTTGCCGATATAGTAGGCCTCCTTGCCTGTGACCAGCTCGATGGGCTTGACGAAGGCCCGGCAGGCGGGCATGATGCCCTGCTCGGTGGGGCCGGTGAGGTCATAGTTGGTGCCGATGAGCCGGGCGCCGTTCTGCACATAGTGCACCGCCCGGCAGATGTTGTCGTAGTTGTAGCTGGAGGACTCACCGATGATCACATAGTCCGGGTCGGTGTCGTCCAGGGTGATGCCCTTTTCGTACAGGGCGTTGAACAGCCCCGGTTCCCCGATCACAAAGGCGTGGGCGCCGGGCTTCTGGTGGGCGATGAAATTGGCGGTGGCCAGGGCGCTGGTGTAGAAGTGGTGCTCGTCCACCTCCAGCCCCATGCGGGTCAGCTTCTGCTGGAGCTCCCGGGGGGTCTTGCCGCTGTTGTTGGTGAGGAACAGGAACTCCTTGTTCTCCCGGTACAGCCAGTCCACAAATTCCTTGACGCCGGGCAGGATCTGGTTGCCGTGGTAGATCACGCCGTCCATGTCGCAGATGAAACCTTTTGCTTTTCGCAGTTGATCCATGAAAGAAACTTCCCCTTTCTGGCCGCGGTGGGAATATGCGGCCCTCCGCTTCTTATTGTACCGAATTGTCCGGCATATTACAACCGATTGCAAAGGAAACCCGGCCGGGGTACAATAAAAGAAAAAGCGAAAGGCGGCGGGCATATGCTGGCATATACCTATGTGGAAAAGGGGAAATTTGAGCTGCGGCAAAAGCCCAGGCCGGTGCTGCAAAATGAGCGGGACGCCATTGTGAAGGTGACCCTGGCCAGCATCTGCACCAGCGATCTGCACATCAAGCACGGCTCGGTGCCCCGGGCGGTGCCGGGCATCACGGTGGGCCACGAGATGGTGGGCGTGGTGGAAGAGGTGGGCCCGGCGGTGCACCAGGTGCGCCCCGGCGACCGGGTGACCGTGAATGTGGAGACCTTCTGCGGGGAGTGCTTTTTCTGCCGCCACGGCTGGGTGAACAACTGCACCGACCCAAACGGGGGCTGGGCCCTGGGCTGCCGCATCGACGGGGGCCAGGCGGAGTATGTGCGGGTGCCCTATGCGGACCAGGGGCTGGACCCCATCCCGGCGGAGGTGAGCGATCTGCAGGCCCTTCTGGTGGGGGACCTGCTGGCCACCGGCTACTGGGCGGCTCAGATCTCCCGGATCAGCCCCGAGGACACGGTGCTGATCCTGGGGGCGGGGCCCACGGGGCTGTGTACCCTCCAGTGCGCAAGGCTCTGCGGCCCCCGGCAGATCATTGTCTGTGACCGGGACGAGGAGCGGCTGGCCTTTGTGCGCCGCCAGTACCCGGAGGTGCTCACCGCCGGGCCCCTTGGCCTCACCGAATTTGTGCGGGCCCACAGCCTCCACGGAGGCGCCGACGTGGTGCTGGAGGTGGCGGGCAGCGATTCCAGCTTTCGGATGGCATGGGAGGCAGCCCGACCCAACGCCCTGGTGACGGTGGTGGCCCTCTACGACGCACCCCAGATTCTGCCCCTGCCCGAGATGTACGGCAAAAACCTCACCTTCAAGACCGGCGGGGTGGACGGCTGCCACTGCGCCGAGACCCTGCGGCTGATCCGGGAGGGCAGGCTGGACACCACCCCCCTCATCACCCACACCTTCCCGCTGGAAAAGATCGACGAGGCCTACCGGCTCTTTGAGGAGCGGCGGGACGGGGTCATCAAGGTGGCCATCCGCTGCTGAACAAAAAACAGACAGGCAGACGCCAAAGGGCGGTCTGCCTGTCTGTTTTTCTTTGGATTTAAAGGGAAAGGGCCGCGTTGATGGCGGCCACGGCGCCGTCCGACACGGCGGTGGCCACCTGGCGCACCTGCTTTGCCCGGATGTCGCCGGCGGCGTACACCCCCGGCAGGGAGGTCTCCATCTTCTCGTTGGTGAGGATGTACCCGTCCTCCAGTTCCAGCTGGGTGTACAGCTGGGTATTGGGCTGGATGCCCGCGTACACAAAGACGCCGCAGCCCGGGTCCTGGATGGTCTCGACATGGCCGTCCCGCTCGCTGTCGATCTCCAGCCGCTCGATCTGGTCCCGGCCATACACCCCCCGCAGCCGGCTGCCCAGCCGCAGGGTGATGTTGTCGGTCAGGGCTACCTTCTGGCGGAATTCGGCAATGCAGCCCAGGGTGTCCTCAAAATGCAGGATGGTGAGCCTCCGGGCAAACCGGGCCAGGTACAGCGCCTCTTTTACCGCGCCGTCCGCGCCGCCCACCACATACAGGTTGCGGCCGGTGTAGGCCTCGCCGTCCCGGGCAGTGTTCAGCCCCATGCCCTTGCCGGCCAGTTCCTCCTCGCCGGGGATGCCCAGCTTGCGGGGCGTGCCCCCGTTGGCCAGGATCACCCGCCGGGCCTGGTGGGTGCCCTTGTCGGTGCGCACCGTCTTGACTTCGCCGGCCAGATCCACCCCGGTGACTTTTTCGTAGGCGATCTCTACCCCGGCGGCCAGAGCCTGTTCCTTCATGCGGGCGGCAAAGCTGGCACCGGTCTCCCGGGGCTGGAGGGCGGTGTAATGGGTGACGGTGGAGACCCGGCCGATCAGGCCGCCCACCTGGGCCTGCTCCAGCACCAGGGTGCTTTTGCCCCGGCTCACCGCGTAGAGGGCCGCGCTGATGCCGGCGGGGCCTGCGCCCAGGATCAGAATATCGTACATGACAAAAGTTCCTTTCTGTGGAGGGATGGCTTACAGCAGGCCTTCCAGGTGCTGCATCACCAGGCTGGCGCAGGTGATGCCGGCCCAGCAGCAGGCGCCCAGCAGAATAGGCTTGCCGCCGCTCTTGACCAGTTTGATCAGGTCGGTGTTCAGGCCGATGGCCGCCATGGCCAGAATGATGAAGAACTTGGACAGGTCCTTGAAGGGCTGGAACAGGGCGGCGTCCACCCCGTTCATGGTGGCCACGGTGGTGATGATGGAGGCCAGCACGAAGAAGAGGATGAAGAAGGGGAAGATCTTTTTCAGGCTGAAGGAGCCGCTGGACACGCTGTCGCCCCGCTTGGCCTGCCAGGTGCGCCAGAAGGCCAGCACCAGGGTGATGGGGATGATGGCCAGGGTGCGGGTGAGCTTGACGATGGTGGCGCACTCCAGCACCGAGCCGCCGGTGCCGTGGAGGGTGTCCCAGGTGGAGGCGGCGGCGGTCACCGAGGAGGTGTCGTTGATGGCGGTACCCGCAAAGAGCCCGAAGCCCTCGTTGCTCATGCCCAGCAGTCCGCCCAGGGTGGGGAAGAACAGGGCCGCCAGGATGTTGAACAGGAAGATGACCGAGATGGACTGGGCGATCTCCTCGTCATCGGCGCCGATGACCGGGGCGGTGGCGGCGATGGCCGAGCCGCCGCAGATGGAGGAGCCCACGCCCACCAGCACCGAGATGTTGCTGGGCACGTTCAGCCGCTTGCGCAGGATGAAGGCGATGAGCAGGGACATGGTGATGGTGGTGCAGATGATGGGCAGGGACAGCAGGCCCACCTTGGCGATCTCAGACAGGTTGAGCCCGAAGCCCAGCAGGATCACCGCGTATTGCAGGATCTTCTTGGAGGTGAAGGCGATGCCGGGCTGGAAACGTGCCCGGCTGCGCAGCGCCATCGAGACCAGCATGCCCGCCAGAATGGCGAACACCGGCCCGCCCACCACAGGGAAGGCGTGGCCCAGCAGCCAGCAGGGGATGGCGAGGACGAGACAGAGCAGGAGCCCCGGCGCGTTTTTTTTCACAGTTACCATAGCGTAAATCTCTCTCTTCCAGTTAAAATTTGGTTTTTCTGCTCTTGATTATACTCCCTGGTGACGATAAAATAAAATGAAGAATAATAATGAAACTATAAATCTAAGTAATAGGTGATGCCCATGCTGGACCCACGCTGGAATACCTTTTTGGTGCTGTGCGAGACCATGAACTATACCAAGGCGGCGCAGAAGCTCTGCCTGACCCAGCCGGCGGTGACCCACCAGATCCGCTATCTGGAGGAGCACTACGGCCGCAAGCTGTTTTCTTATGAGGGCAAGGTGCTGCGGCTCACCGAGGCGGGGCTGCGGCTGCGGGAGTTTACCCGCTCCATGGCCTACAACAGCCGCAAGATCGAGGATGCCATGGCCAAGGAAGCCCCCGCCTGCCTGCGGGTGGGCACCTCCAAGACCATCGGGGAATATGTGATCGCCCCCAAGATCGGCCAGTTTTTGCGGGCCCACCCGGAGGCCAGCTTTTCCCTTTTGGTGGACAACACCCAGGTGCTTTTGAAGGCACTGGAGGAGGGAGAGCTGGACTTTGTGGTGGTGGAGGGCTTTTTTGAGGGCAGCCGGTACGACTCCCGCCTCTACCGCAAGGAGAAGTTTTTCGGCATCTGCCCTCCCGGCCACCGGCTGGCGGGCCGCTCGGTGCCGCTGGACGAGGTGGAGGGGGAGAGGCTCATCCTCCGGGAGGAGGGCTCGGGCACCCGGGCCGTCTTTGAGGACGCCCTGCGCCGTCAGAACCGCACCCTGGCCAGCTTCCCCCAGCTGGTGACCATCAGCGATTTCAGCACCATCAAGTCCCTGGTGGCGGGAGGACTGGGCATCTCCTTTTTATATGCGCCGGTGGTGGAAAAGGAGCTGGCCGAGGGCAGCCTTGCCCGCTTTGAGCTGGCCGACGCCCCCATGAGCGGCGCCTTCTATTTTGTCTGCCTCAAGGACAATCTCTTTGCCCGTCTCTGGTCGGACTGGCTACAATAAGATAAATCAAAACAAAAAAAGAAAGCCGTGTTCAGTTGAACACGGCTTTCCTGGTGGGAGCGGGTGGATTCGAACCACCGAAGCTGAAAAGCAGCAGATTTACAGTCTGTCCCCTTTGGCCACTCGGGAACACTCCCAAAACATTGACCACTCAAAGAGTGCTTAATTAGTATAGCAGGGTAAAAAGAAAAAAGCAAGCATTTTTTTGAATTTTTTCAAAGAAATACGCGCCAGCCCCCTTCTCTCGGTTGACGGGCGGGGCGAAAAGCCGTATAATGATTCCGTCAAAGAGAATAGGATGCCGGGGTGTTGCGCAGTTGGTAGCGCGCCTGCTTTGGGAGCAGGAGGCCGCGAGTTCGAGTCTCGCCACTCCGACCAAATTTTGGAAAAACCGCCTGAAAAGGCGGCTTTTTCTGCGTTTTCAGGGTGTTGACCCCAAAACTTAGCCCCGCCCTGTCCCGCCGGGGAAGAGGCCTGTGAGGGGCTCCGGCCGCCAAAGGGCCGGCCCCACAGCAGGGACGGGAGGAATTGTCTTTACCCCCTCCTCTATGCTATAGTAACCACCTGGGAGCGTTCCCCGATGCCCAAAATCAAAAAGGATGGTGGAGCCATGACCAAGAAGTTTGCGGCGCTGTTTCTGGCGCTGGTGCTGGCGTTTTCCCTGGCGGGATGCCAGAAAGAGGAAACACAGCCCTCCCTCTATGCCCAAGAGGAAAACTGGGCCTATCTGGAGACCGACAAAACCGCAGAGGCGGACGTGTTCTTTCTCTGCCCCACTGTTTACGGCGGCGGGGAGGAGAGCTGCAACATGCCCCTGGACGACCAGCAGGCCAGAAGCGATTTTCTGGGCGCCACCAACATGGAAAAGGGAATCTATGACCAGGACGCCCGTTTTTTTGCCCCCTACTACCGCCAGGCGGGGCTGAATGTGTATGAATTGCCCCCGGAGGAACAGGAGCAGTATCTGTCCATCGCCTATGAGGACGTGAGGGAGGCCTTTGTCTACTATCTGGAACACTACAACCAGGGCCGGCCCATCATCCTGGCGGGCTTCTCCCAGGGAGCCGACATGAGCATCCGGCTGCTGAAGGACTGCTTTGGAGAGGAGGAAGTGAGGGATCTGCTGGTGGCCTGCTACGCCATCGGCTGGCGCATCACCCAAGAGGAACTGGAGGAGTACCCCCATCTCCGCGTTGCCGCGGGCGAGGAGGACACCGGGGTGATCGTCTCCTTCAACAGCGAGGCGGAAGGCGTCACCGACTCCCTGATGATTCCCGCCGGCACCCGCACCCTGGCCATCAATCCCCTCAACTGGAAAACCGACGGCACCCCTGCCGGCAGGGAGGAGAACCTGGGGGCCTGCTTTACGGATTACAGCGGTCAGATCGTCACCGAGATCCCCCAGCTCACCGGGGCATACATCGACGGGCAGCGGGGCGCCCTGAAGGTGACCGACGTGACGCCGCAGGAATATCCGCCGGTGCTGTCCCTCTTCTCCGAAGGGGTGTATCACCTGTACGACTACCAGTTCTTCTACCGCAATTTGCAGAAAAACGTGGGTGTGCGTCTGGACGCCTATCTGAAAGACCGGGCGGCCCCCCGGGAGCAGGGCGGGCAGGATGTGCTGTCCGGGCAATAAGGCGGGAAAGCCTGCCCCTTGGAAGGCCGTGGGCGCCCGTTGCGGCGCAGAAGGCGGACGGCAAAAAATGGGCGGATTCCACAAAAACCGGCCAGGAGAGCACTCTATCTTTGTCGGATTTTGAGGGCCCCGGAAAAGAAAGAAAATCCCCGGCGAATTTGTGCAAAACTTTCAAATAATGCACTTTACATCGCGCAATATGCACAATAAAAATGAAAATTTTGCCCCAAAATCCCCCTGGCGCACCGGCCTTGACAGGGGGAGGGGAAGGTGCTATAATGGCACCCGCATTGAAAAAACAAAACGCAGAGAACCGGAAAACGGTGGGCAGGTAGCCTTCAGAGAGCTGTCGGGCGGTGCGAGGCAGCGGCGAGCGTCCACTTTACTGGCCGGGGAGCGGGCTGGCCCAAACGCGCAGGAGTAGGCCGCACGGAGTTCCACCGTTACAGGGAAAAGCAATCGCCTTCGGGCCGTTGCGCAGAGTGGGTGCATCAGCACCAATCGGAGTGGTACCGCGATTTTGTCGTCTCCGGCGTCCTTTGGGGCGCCGGGGACGTTTTTTTATTTCCGAAAGTGAGGGGGGAGAGAAAGTGACGAAAAAGTTCCTTGCCCTGCGGCGGTATACAGTCGGGCCGCCGGGGCGTTTTGGCTCCCGGTAGGGGAAAGGCAGAATCCCGACACAGCGGCAAAGCGCCGCTGCCCGAAAGTGCAGACCCGACAAGTATGTCCGTGTAAGAAAAGAGGTTTTATCTGTGATTCCTGTATTGTCTCTCGTGGTGCTGGTGGCAGTGATCGCCCTCAGCGTGATCACCAAAAAGAATGCCGGCATCCTGGCCATCATGGCCGCGTTCATCTTCTCCTCCATCGCCGCCGCCTGCGGGGTGGAGATCACCGTCAGCAAGATCGTATCCTCCGGCTGGCCCATGAGCGTATTCTTCATCGTGCTGTCCACCACCTTCCTGTTCGGCATCGCCAACCTGAACGGCACCACCCAGGCGCTCAGCCAGAACATTGCCTGCCTGGCCCGGGGCAACGCAAAGCTGCTGCCCGTCCTCTTCTTTGTGCTGGGGGCGGTGGTTTCCGGCGCGGGCGCCGGCGGGCTGATCGTGGCGGTGATCATGCCCATCGCCCTGTATGTGGCGGTGGAAAACGGCATCTCGGTGATTATGATGAGCCTGGTCACCATGGGCGGCATCATGGTGGGCGGCCTGTCCCCCCTGGCCATCAACGGCATTGTGGCCTCCCAGCTGGCCGCTGAGCAGGGCCTCACCAACTACGGCCCCATGTGGATGGCCTACGGCGTCAGCATGACCATCTTCTCCATTGGCGCCTACCTGATCTTCGGCGGGCTGAAGCTGAAGAAAATGACCCAGAAGCCCACCTTTGTCCGCTTTGACTCTAAGCAGCTGCTGACCCTGGCCGCCATCCTGGTGGTGCTGATCGGGGTGATCTTCTTCGGGCTGGACATCGGCCTCATGTGCTTCACCTGCGCCGGCGCCCTGCTGCTGCTGGACGTGGCTGATCAGAAAAAGGCCGTGGCCTCCATCCCCTGGTCCACCATCCTGCTGATCGGCGGCATGGCTGTGCTGATCAACGTGGTCAGCACCTGCGGCGGCATCGACTTTTTGTCCGACAAGCTCTCCGCGGTGATGGGCCCCCGCTCGGCCCAGCCCATCTTTGTGATCCTGGGCGGCCTGATGGGCGCTGTGTCCAGCGGCACCGGCGTGGTCATGCCCACCCTGATCCCCCTGGCCTCTCAGCTGGCCGGTGAGCTGGGCAACGTCTCGGCCCTGCGCCTGGTGATCGGCGTCATCGTGGGCACCAACGGCGTGGTCATCAGCCCCCTGTCCACCGTGGGCGGCATTGCCGTGGGCAGCGCCCCCGAGGGGGTGGACCGGGCCAAGCTCTACAACCAGCTGCTGCTGGCTGCCGTGGCCTTCATCCTGCTGAACGCCGCCGCTGCCGCCCTGGGCCTGTTCTATGTGTTTGAGTGATCTAAAATCCAGAAAAGAGCCGCGTCGGGGTTTGCCGGCGCGGCTCTTTTTTATTGGCGGGCCAGGGGCAGCCAGATCTCACACCGATAGGGGGCCCCGGCCCGGAACACCGCCCGGCCTCCGTGGGCGGCGGCGATCTGGGCCACCAGCCGAAGGCCGGTGCCGTGGGCGGCCCCGCCGTCCTCTTCCAGGGCCGGGCCGTCGGGGGGCGATTCGTGCCGGCTCAGCACGCCGCCCTCCACCCAGAGCACCAGCTGGCCCTGCCGGGCGCCGGCCCCCAGCCGGATGGGGCAGCCGGGGGCATTGTGCCGCACACAGTTGGTGAGCAGGTTGTTCAGCGCCCGGCGCAAAAGAAAGGGATCCCCCTGGATGGAGGGCAGGGGAGTACTGGGCAGATCGATCTCCACTTCAAAGCCCTGCGCCATCCCCCCATTGAGAAAATCCGCCGCCGTCTGCCGCACAAAGGCCGCCGGCTGCACCAGTTCCCGGCGCAGGGGCTGCATCTCCCAGTCCAGCCGCATGGTGAGGTTCAGGTCGTTCACCAGATCCCGGATCACCTGGCTCTGGGCCCGGATGGCGCCGGCCCTGCGCCGGGCCTCGGGGCCGAGAGCCGGGTCTTCCTCCAATTGGGCCGCGTAGCCCATCACCACCGAGAGGGGGGTGCGGATGTCGTGGGAGACCCCGTGGATCCAGTGGGAGCGGGCGGCGTCCCGGGTCTGCTGCAGTTGGCCGAACCAGTGGCGGGAGGCCAGCCACCCCACCCCCAGCACGCTGCCCAGGGCCAGCAGGAAAAAGCCCAGAAACCACAGGGGCGTCTGGAGCAGGACGGGGGTCTCCATGGCGATGTCGTGTTTCCAGATGCTGCCCTTGGGCGAGCCCACCACCAGCAGCCCGTCCTGGCGCACCCAGCACAGGACCGGGTAATCCCGCAGGTACCAGCGGGTGAAGGAGGCCACGTCGGTGAGGGCGTACTGGTCGGGCAGCTCCTCCGGCTTGCGGCAGGACCAGACCACCTGCCCCTCCTCGCTCAGCAGCATGGCCCAGCGATCCTCCCCCAGCAGCTCCTCGCCGGAGAAGGTGTAGTCTCCCTCTTCGCAGGTGAGGGTTTGGGAGAGCTGCTGCAAGGGGGCATCCCAGTTCTGGCCTCCCTGGGAATTGTAGTAGATGAACCCCAGCAGCCCCACCACGGCCAGGGCCGCCACCATCAGGGAGGCGAGGGTGAGAAGCAGGGCTCCCTTGAAAAGACCGCGCAGCTTCATGGCTCCTCCTCCCGCCTCAGCCGGTAGCCCAGCCCCCGGGCGGTGAGCAGGAACCGGGGATGGGAGGGGTCCTCCTCCAGCTTTTCCCGCAGGCGGCGGATGTGGACCATGAGGGTGTTTTCGTACCCCACCAGCGGCCCCTCCCACAGGGCCCCGCACAGGGCGTCAATGGTGACGATGTTGCCCCGGGCCTCCCACAGCTTTTTTAAGAGGGCGAACTCCTTGGCGGTGAGGGGAATCTCCCGGCCGTCCCGGCGAAGGGCGCTCTTGCCCCAGTCGATCTCGGCCCGGCCCAGCCGGGCGGCGTCCTCCTCCCGGTAAACCCGGCGCAGTACTGCCCGCAGCCGCAGCAGCAGCTCCTGAGGCAGAAAGGGCTTGGTGATGTAGTCGTCCGCCCCCAGCCCCAGCCCCCGCAGCCGGGCCTCGTCCTCATCCCGGGCCGAGAGAAACAGCACCGGCAGGTCCCGCACCTGCCGCAGCTGCCCCAGCAGGGAAAAGCCGTCCCCGTCCGGCAGCATCACATCCAGAAGCACCCCGTGGGGCCCCCAGGCCCGGGCCTTTTCCAGCGCCTGGGTGCAGGTGAGGGCCGGCTGGGTCTCGTAGCCCGCCCGGGCCAGGATCTCCCCCACCATGGCCTGCAGGGCCGGCTCGTCGTCCACAATCAGAATCCGATAGGCCATCTCACGGCCTCCTTTGTCTTTTCGGTTACCTATATAGTATAGGCGGGAAGCGGCGGCCCCGTCCAGCAGGGCGGGGCAGATTTCAGGAAAACGTAAGGAAGGCTTCATGGGCCTGTAAGGCAGGGCTGGTATCCTGTAGCCAAAAGGAGGTCTTGCCATGAATTGTATCGAAACCCGGGACCTGTGCAAGCGGTACGGCAATGCGCTGCGGGTCTCCCATCTGAACCTGCGGGTGCCCGAGGGCAGCGTCTACGGCTTTCTGGGCCCCAACGGGGCGGGAAAATCCACCACGTTAAAGATGATCCTGGGGCTGGTGCGGCCCACGGCGGGGCAGATCCGGGTGCTGGGCAAGCCCATGGACGGAGCCCACCGGCTGGGGGTGCTGCGGCAGGTGGGCAGCCTGATCGAGAGCCCCAGCTACTACGGCCACCTCACCGGCGAGGAAAATCTGCGCATCGTCCAGACCCTGCGGGGGCTGCCCCAAAGACAGGTGGGGGAGGTGCTGGGAATCGTGCGGCTGGAGGGCCAGAAGGATAAGCCGGTGGCCCACTACTCCCTGGGCATGAAGCAGCGGCTGGGGCTGGCCCAGGCGCTGCTGGGGTACCCCCGGCTGCTGATCCTGGACGAGCCCACCAACGGGCTGGACCCGGCGGGCATCCAGGAGATGCGCCAGCTGATCTGCTCGCTGCCGGGCCGGTTCGGGATGACGGTGGTGGTTTCCAGCCATCTGTTGAGCGAGATCGACCAGATGGCCGACCAGGTGGCCATCATCCGGGAGGGGGAGATGGTCTTTCAGGACAGCCTGGAGGCCCTGCACAGCCGCAGCCGCCACCACCTGGCCCTGCGCACTTCCGACAACCCGGCGGCCCGTACCCTGCTAAAGGAGAGGGCGGTGCCCTGCGGGGAAGAGGAGGGGTACCTGATCCTGCCCCTGCTCACCGACCAGGACGCCGGCCGCCTCACCCGATTTCTGGCCCGGAACCGGGTGGGAGTGATCCGGCTGGAGGAGCGGCAGAAGAGCCTGGAGGAGATCTTTTTGGAGCTCACCGGGAAGGAGGAGAGCCTGTGAAGCTGCTGAGACTGGAATTTTACAAGTGCCGCCGGCGGGGGATTCTCCTGATCTGTGCCGCGGTGCTGGGGGTGGAGCTGGCCTGGATGAGCGTGTATTCTGCCCGCCAGAGCCCCGAAGAGATGCGCCAGGGCTGGATGATCCTGCTCTACAACCTGGCCCTGGTGGACGCCATCATCCTGCCTCTGGCCGTGGCCACCCTGGCCAGCCGCAGCTGCGAGCTGGAGCACAAGGGCAATACCTGGAAACTGCTGGAGACCCTGGCCGGCCCGGGGAAGCTGTATGCCGCCAAGCTGGGCTGGGGAGCCCTGGTGCTGGCGGGGCTGCTGGCCCTGCGCTCGGCCCTGTTCTTGGGGGTGGGGCTGCGGCAGGGGGTTGAGGGGCCGGCGCCTCTGGGGCGGTTCGGGCTCTTCACCCTTTTGTCCTGGCTGGTCTCCCTGATGGTGTACGCCCTCCAGCAGGGGCTCTCCATGCGATTTGCCAACCAGGCCGTGGCCCTGGTGTGCGGCATTTCGGGCAGCTTTCTGGGGCTGCTCTCCCTGCTGTTTCCCCCGGCGATCACCCGGTGCGTGCCCTGGGGCTATTACGGGCTGCTGGCCCTGGCCGGGATGGACTGGAACGAGACCACCCGCATCACCCGGTTTTTCTGGCGATGGCCCGCCCCCGCCGACCTGGCCCTGCTGGCCCTCTGGGGGGCGGCCTTTTTGCTGGCGGGTTGGGCGATGTTTGTGCACAAGGAGGTGTGAGAGATGCTGCTGAGATGCCTGAAAGCGGAGCTGCAAAAGTGCCGCCGCTCCCCGGTGTGGCTGGCCTTTTTGGTGCTGCCGGTGGTGCCGGCGGTGCTGGGCACCGCAAACTACCTGGCCAACCTGCAAGCCCTGGAGAACGGCTGGTACAGTTTGTGGGGCCAGCACACCCTCTTTTCCTCCACCTTCTTTCTGCCGGCCTTGCTGGGGGTATTCTGCGCCTGGCAGTGGCGGCTGGAGCACACCGACCACAACTGGAACCAGTTTTTCACCGCGCCGGTGCCCCTGCGGGATTTGTACGCCGCCAAGCTGATCCTGGCGGCGGGAATCTCCCTGCTGGCCCAGGGCTGCGTGGGGCTCTGGTTCTGGCTGGGCGGCCGGGCGGCGGGGCTCACCGGCCCCTTGCCGCCCCAGCTGCCCCAGTGGCTGCTGTGCGGGGCAGTGGGAGGGGTGGCGGTCTGCGCGGCCCAGCTGCTGTTCAGCCTGGTGATCCGGGCTTTTGCCCCGCCGGTGGCCGTGGGGCTGGCGGGGGGCATCCTGGGGCTGATGGCCACCGCCCAGGGGTGGGGATACCTCTGCCCCTACTCGCTGCTCTGCCTGGGCATGCGGGCCAACAACCCCCGGATGGAGCTGGAATTGCCCCTCTTTTTTGGCTCGGCGCTGGGGTACATCGCCCTGTTTGCCCTGCTCGCCCTCTGGTATCTGGGCCGGCGGGACAGCCGGGAGTGAGGCTCCTGAACGGAAAGAAAAAAGCGGGCGCATCCCGGCAAAGGGGTGCGCCCGCTTTTGGGCAAAGGGCCGCTCTCAGAAGGTGAGGGTGCGGCTGGGCTCGGTGAAAGAGGAGAAGGTGGCGGTGGCCTCGGTGAGGGCAAAGACCGTGGTGTTGCCGTCGCCGGGGGTGTAGGCACCCCGCAGGCTGGGATACTCGCTGAGCATATGCTCCTGGGCCTCGATGTCGGGCAGTTCCACCGCTTTGGCGGTGACCCGCAGCCAGTGTTTGCCGTCAAAGGCGCAGAGCTCTACCCGGGGATTTGCCAGCATCTGCTTGGCCACGTCCTTGCGGCGGCCGGTCTGGATGGTAAGCTGCCCCTTGTACAGGTCAATGGTGCCGAAGGGCCGCACCCGGGGCTGGTCCCCGTCCATGGTGGCCAGATAGTAGGTACCGCAGGATTTCAGAAAGGAATAGACTTCTTCCACAACAAATACCTCCTTTTCTTTTCCTCGATTGTATACCCGCCGGCAGGCGGCGTCAAGGAGGGGGGCAGTTGGCAGGGCGGCCCCAAAGGACTATAATACCAATAATACAGGGGAGACGCCCGCCGGGGCGCAGCCCAAAGAGGAGAAGAGAAAGATGATGGAAGAACTGGATATTTTAAAGAGCCCCCGGGGATACGCGGGGCAGAATCGGAACCTGCCCGCCCGCTGGAAGGCCAACGCCCAGCGGCTTTGCTGGGAGTATAACCAATTGCCCCCCGACCGGGAGGAGCGCCGGCGGGAGATTCTGGAGCAGCTGCTGGGCACCTGCCACCCCCTTACCTTTATTGAGCCCTCCTTTCACTGCGATTACGGCTTCAACATCCACACCCACGGGCTGACGGTGATCAACTACAACTGCGTCATCCTGGACACCTCCCCCGTGGAGATCGGCCCGGGGGCTTTCATCGCGCCGGGGGTCTGCCTGGCCTGCGCCGGCCACTCCCTGGACGGGGCCCAGCGGTCGGAGGGGATCGGCACCTCGGCCCCCATCACTCTGGAGGAGAACGTCTGGATCGGGGCCAATGCGGTGGTCTGCGGCGGGGTCACCATCGGCAAGGGCTCGGTGATCGGCGCGGGCAGCGTGGTCACCCGGGACAGCCCCGCCGGGGTGGTGGCGGCGGGCAGCCCCTGCCGCCCCCTGCGAAAGATCACCGAGAAAGATCGGATCGACCCCTCCCGGCTGGATTTCTGAGCCCGCCCCGGCGGCGCAGGTCCTCCTCCAGCGCCTCCTTCCAGTCGGCGGCCAGGGGCCGGCTGGCCCGCAGGCAGCCCACCGCGTCGCTCAGGGTCTCGTAGCTCATGCGGGTGCCCTGGGCGTCGCTGCAATAGTTGGCGGCCCGGTGAGGGTCGATGCCCAGGTGGGCCGCCGTCTGCACCGCGTCCATATTGGCCCCCAGAAAGAGAAATTCCCAGCCGTACCGCTCCCTCTGGCGCCGGATCATCTGCCGCACCTGGGCCGCGGTGTACCGGCGGCTGGCGTTCTCCATTCCGTCGGTGGTGATCACAAAGAGGGTGTGCCCGGGCCGGTCCTCCGGGCGGGCATATCGGTGGATGGCGCCGATGTGGCGGATGGCCCCGCCCAAAGCGTCCAGCAGGGCGGTGGAGCCCCCCACAAAATAGTCCTTTTGGGTGAGAGGTTCTACCCGGCGCAGGGGCAGCCGGTCGTGGAGCACCTGTACCCGATGATCGAAGAGCAGGGTGGAGAGGAAGGCCTCTCCCTCCTGCTCTTTCTGCTTTTTCAACAGGGCGTTGAATCCCCCGATGGTGTCCTCCTCCAGCCCCGCCATGGACCCGCTCCGATCCAGGATGAATACCAGTTCGCTCAATTCTTTTTTCATTTGAAAATCCCCCTGTACTGTGTGTGAATGTTTCCTTGTACACAGTATAGGGGGATTTGGGTCTTGGCAGGTCGTCTGCCGGGCGACAAAAGCCCTCAGCCGCCCAGCAGGCTCTGGTCAAAGGCAAACAGGGCCTCGTTGATCTCAAAGATGTTGTAGTTGCCCCGGGCGATGAAGTACTCCACAATCACGTCAAACTTGCTGGCGGGGGAGAAGGCAAAGCCCGCCCGGGCCAGAAGATCCCGGGCTTCTTCCAGAGGCAGCTCCAGGGCAATGGCAAAGGCCAGGGCCGTGGGCTTGGAGGGCCGGTAGTGGATGTCCGAGCGGATCTTGGAAAAGAGCTTGCGGTCCACATTGGCCTTCTTGTAGCACTGGGCGTCGGTCAGGCCCTTTTCGTCGATCTTGCGCAGCAGCATCTGGGAAAAGCTCTCGTCCAGCCGGCTCAGGGCGTCCTGGAGGCCGGCAGGGGGCGTTCCCGCCGCCTCGGCCTCGGCACAGGGCAGGGAGGCCAGCGCAGCCTGGCGCCGGGCTTTCTGGCTGGCGGCGGGCTCGCTGTGGGCCCGGGCATATCGGTCGTCGATATAAGAGGCGATGTCCGCAAAGAGCCGGCTGCCGATCTGGTAGGAGGCCTTATCAAAGATCACCAGGAAGATCTCCATCTCCTGGCCCAGCAAAAACTCTCCGATGGCGTCCACCGCAATCCGCAGGGCCTTGTCCTTGGGAAACCCGAAGATCCCCGAGGAGATGAGGGGAAAGGCGAGACTCCGGCATCGGTATTCCGACGCCAGGGCCAGGCAGGAGCGGTAGCACCGGGCCAGCAGCTCCTCCTCACCCCGGCCGCCGCCCTGCCACACCGGCCCCACCCCGTGGATCACATAGCGGCAGGGCAGGCGGTAGCCCCTGGTGATCCGGGCGCTGCCGGTGGGGCAGCCCCCCAGGGTGCGGCACTCCTCCAGCAGTCCGGGTCCCGCCGCCCGGTGGATGCAGCCGTCCACTCCGCCGCCACCCAGCAGGCTGGAGTTGGCCGCGTTGACAATGGCGTCCACCCGGAAAGTGGTGATGTCGCCGCGCAGAATTTTCAGGGGCATGGTTCTTCCTCCTTTGGTGCTTTTTTATGATGACAGGGCCCCGGACTCAGGGGGTCAGGGTCTTTTCCAGAATATCCAGAAAGGCGCGCAGGGCAGGGCCGGGCTGGCCCGGCTCATAGGCCGCCCCGAAGGAGAGGGGCGGGATCTCGGGGATGGGGATGTACCGCAGCCCCGGCATCCGGGCGCGGGACAGGTCCGGCAGGACGGCAAAGGCGTAACCGCTCTCCACCAGGGTGTGGACGATCTCCAGATTGTCGCAGAACAGCACCTGGTCGGTCTGGCGGCCCGAGATGATCCGGCTTTGGTGGGTGAACAGGTCGGGGGGATAGATGGAGGGAGGGCAGGCGGCGATCCGCCCGCCCCGCTGCAGCTGGGCCACCGTGAGCGTTTCACAGGAGGCCAGGGGATGGCCCGGCGCGCACAGGCAGGCCAGGGAGCAGCGGGCCAGCTCCCGGTAGGCGGCCTTCTTGGGCAGGCTCTGGCTGAGGGTGAGCAGCACCTGCAAGTCCCCCTCTTCCAGCAGATTGTCTGCCGAGGCGAAAGGAATCATCCGCAGCACCGACAGCAGCTGGGGCATCTGGAGGCGCAGCTGTTCCAGCGCCGGACGCAGCAGCCGCAGCTCCACAAAATTGCGGCAGCCGATGCCCAGCTGCTGGGGCAGCTCCTCCTGCCACTCCTTCAGCCGGGCCGCCGACAGGCGGGAGAGCTTGAGAATCTCCCTCGCATACTGGGTGAACAGGTGGCCCGCCTGGGTCAGACGCACGCTCTTGCTGGTGCGGAAAAAGAGCTTGGTACCCAGCTCGTCCTCCAGCGAGCTGATCTGGTGGCTCACCGCTGGCTGGGTGATGTGGAGCCGCTCGGCTGCCCGGGAAAAATTGAGGAAATCGGCGACGGTGAGAAAACATTCCAGCTGGGTGGTGTTCATGGCAGCTTCTCCTGAAAAAATGGCCTGGCAGCGGATAAATAAAAAATATCGATAAAAGTCTTTTATAGATAATAACACATTTGAATTTCACATACAAGGCGGACCGTGGTATAAAAGGGAACGTACGAAACAGTTCTCATCCTAACCAATGACAAAAGAGGTGATGGGGATGGATCAGAGAACACTGGCTTTGCAGAACCGGCGCATCAGCATCCAGATGGAGCGGATGACCGATCGGATGCTGGCCGGTATGGGGCTGACAGCGGCCCAGGGGTATCTGCTGGCCTTTATCCTGGACCATGCCCGGGAGGGCACGTCCCTCACCGCCATCCACCGGGAGTTCGGGTTTTCCAAAGCCACGCTCTGCCGTGTGCTGAAATACCTGCGGGAAAACGGCTATGTGCGGGTGGAGACCTGTGCCCGGGACGAGCGGTGCAAGCTGCTGTTCCACACCGAAAAGGGGGCCCGGGTACAGGAGAGCCTCAACCGGGCCACCCGCCAGGCTTACCGGCAGATGTATCGGGATTTTTCAGAAGAAGAGCTGGAAGAACTGGGAAGATTGCAGAAGAAAATGATGGAAAATCTGTCTGCGCAGCCCGGCGATTCCGCTGAGAGGAGAGAAGATTTTGAAGAAAGTACTCAAACAGCTGAAGCAATATAAGAAGGACACCTTCCTCTGCATCAGCATGGCCGCCCTGGAGGTGGTGATGGAGATCCTGCTGCCCTTTGTGACGGCCCTCATCATCGACCAGGGCCTGGAAGCGGGCAACCTGTCCAAGGTCTACTTCTACGGGGCCCTCATGGTGGGGATGGCCTTCCTCAGCCTGGTGTTCGGCGCCATGGCCGGCCGGTTTGCCGCCAGCTCGGCCTCGGGCCTGGCAGCAAATCTGCGCCAGGCTGTGTATGACAACATCCAGACCTTCAGCTTTTCCAACATCGACAAGTTCAGCGTGCCCGGCCTGGTGACCCGGATGACCACCGACATCACCAACGTGCAGAACGCCTTCATGATGATCATCCGCATCGCGGTGCGCGCGCCCCTGATGCTGGTTTTCAGCTTCATCATGTGCCTGGTCATCAGCCCCCGGCTGAGCTCCATGTTCCTCATCGCGGTGGTGTTTCTGGCAATCGTCATCGGCACCATCATGGTGGTGACCCTGCGGATCTTCAACCGGGTGTTCCAGAAATACGACGACCTGAACGCCAGCGTGCAGGAGAACATCTCCGCCATCCGGGTGGTAAAGGCCTTTGTGCGGGAGGGGTACGAAAACAAAAAGTTTGCCAAGGCCTCCCAGGGGCTGTATCGGATGTTCGTGAAGGCCGAGGGCCTGCTGGCCTTCAACAACCCCGCCATGATGGTGGCCGTCTACTTCTGCATCATCTCGGTGTCCTGGTTCGGCGCCCAGTTCATTGTGGAGGGCAGCCTCTCCACCGGCGACCTCACCAGCCTGTTCAGCTACATCATGTCCCTGCTCATGAGCCTGATGATGCTGTCCATGGTGGTGGTGATGATCAGCATGTCCCTGGCCAGCGTGCGCCGCATCGGCGAGGTGCTCAGCGAGACCCCCGACCTGCGCGACCCGGACCAGCCGGTATACCAGGTGGCCGACGGCAGTGTGGACTTTGAGAACGTGAGCTTTTCCTACAAGCACGGCAGCGGCAAGAACGCGCTGTCCCACATCGACCTGCACATCCGTTCCGGCGAGACCATCGGCGTCATCGGCGGCACCGGCTCGGGCAAGAGCAGCCTGGTCAACCTGATCTGCCGGCTGTACGACGTGGACGAGGGCGCCGTCAAGGTGGGCGGCGTGGACGTGCGCCGCTATGACATGGAGGCGCTGCGCAACCAGGTGTCGGTGGTGCTGCAAAAGAACACCCTCTTCTCGGGCACCATCCTGGACAACCTGCGCTGGGGCAACCCGGATGCCACCGACCAGGAGTGCATCGAGGCCTGCAAGGCGGCCTGCGCCGACGAGTTCATCGATCGGCTGCCCGACGGCTACCAGACCCGCATCGAGCGGGGCGGCGCCAACGTTTCCGGCGGCCAGAAGCAGCGGCTTTGCATCGCCCGGGCACTTTTGAAAAAGCCCAAGGTGCTGATCCTGGATGACTCCACCAGCGCCGTGGACACCGCCACCGACGCCAAGATCCGCCAGGCCTTTGCCCAGAAGATCCCCGGCACCACCAAGATCATCATCGCCCAGCGGATCTCCAGCGTGGAGGGCGCCGATCGGATCCTGGTGCTGGACAACGGCCAGGTGAACGGCTTTGACACCCACGAAAACCTGCTCAAGACCAACGCCATCTACCGGGAGATTTATGAGTCCCAGGTCAAGGGCGGCGGCGACTTCGATCAGCCCGCGTGAGAGGAGGAGAGAGCATGAACAAACAAAAGCGGTTTACCCCCGAATCCATGGGGGTGCTGAACCGGGTTCTCCGGTATATGCTGCATTACTATAAAATTCCCTTTCTGCTGGTGATCCTGTGTATCCTGATCTCGGCAGTGGCCACCGTGGTGGGGGCAACCTTCCCCCAGAAACTGGTGGACAACTACATCACCCCCATGCTGGCCAGCGGCTCCCGGGACTTCAGCGGCCTGGCCCACGACGTACAGCAGCTGGCGGTCATCATGGCGGCCGGCGTGGTGGCGGCGTTCTCCTACAACCGCATCATGGTTTCGGTGAGCCAGGGCACCATGCGCCGGCTGCGGGATGAGCTGTTCAGCCGGATGGAGAGCCTGCCCATCAAGTACTTCGACACCCATGCCCACGGGGACATCATGTCGGTGTACACCAACGATGTGGACACCCTGCGCCAGCTGCTCAGCCAGAGCATTCCCCAGATCATCAACTCGGTGATCACCATGGTGGCCACCCTCGTCACCATGATCCTGCTCAACCCGGCCCTCACGGTCATCTCCCTGTGCACCGCGGCGGTGATGTTCCTGGTCACCTCCAACTTCTCCAAGTTGTCCGGCAAGTACTACATCCGCCAGCAGCGGGATCTGGGCATTGTGGACGGCTTCATCGAGGAGATGCTGGACGGCCAGAAGGTGGTCAAGGTGTTCTGCCACGAGGAGGCCGCCAAGGCGGATTTCCGCAAGGTGAACGAGGCCTTGCGGGACAGCGCCAACAAGGCCAACCGATACGCAAACCTCCTCATGCCCATCAACGCCAACATCGGCTGGCTGAGCTATGCCCTGGTGGCCATTGTGGGCGCCGTGCTGGGCATCAACGGGCTGGCCGGGGTCACCCTGGGCACCGTGGTCACCTTTGTGGGGCTGAACAAGAGCTTCACCAACCCCATCACCCAGGTGAGCATGCAGATCAACTTTGTGGTGAACGCCGCCGCCGGCGCCCAGCGTGTCTTTACCCTGATGGACCAGACCCCCGAGTCTGACGAGGGCTATGTGGAGCTGGTGAGCGCCCGGGAGAAGGCGGACGGCCAGATGGAAGAGGTGCCCCAGCGCACCAATGTCTGGGCCTGGAAGCATCCCCACAAGGCGGACGGCACCATCACCTACACCAAGCTGGAGGGCAGCGTGGTGCTGGACGATGTGGATTTCGGCTATGACGAGAAGAAGATGGTGCTGCACAACATCAGCCTGTGGGCAAAACCCGGCCAGAAGATCGCCTTTGTGGGCGCCACCGGCGCCGGCAAGACCACCATCACCAACCTGATCAACCGCTTCTACGACATTGCCGACGGCAAGATCCGCTATGACGGCATCAACATCAACAAGATCAAACAGGCGGACCTGCGCCGCAGCATGGGCATGGTGCTGCAAGAGACCCACCTGTTCACCGGCACCGTGATGGAGAACATCCGCTACGGCAACCTGGAGGCCACCGACGAGGAGTGCATGGCGGCGGCCAGGCTGGCCAACGCCGACGGTTTTATCCGCCGGCTGCCGGACGGCTACAACACCCTGCTCACCGGGGACGGCGCCAACCTGAGCCAGGGCCAGCGCCAGCTGCTGGCCATTGCCCGGGCCGCGGTGGCCGACCCGCCGGTGCTGATCCTGGATGAGGCCACCAGCAGCATCGATACCCGCACCGAAAAGCTGGTGCAGGACGGCATGGATGCTCTGATGACCGGCCGCACCACCTTTGTGATCGCCCACCGGCTTTCCACCGTGCGCAACGCCGACTGCATCATGGTGATGGACCAGGGCCGCATCATCGAGCGGGGTACCCACGACGAGCTCATTGCCAAGAAGGGCAAATACTATCAGCTGTACACCGGCAACTTTGCCGAGGAACCGGCGTAATCATACCAACGAAAAAGGGGCGGCCCGCCGGGCCGCCCCTTTTTTGCCAAAGCAGGTATGGCCCGCTTTGGCAAACGGCAGAATATCTGGTATACTGTGCAAAAGGGGCCCCAAAGCCCCCGGGAAAGGAGAGGATCCCATGATCGTATATTTCACCGGCACCGGCAACAGCCGGTACTGTGCCCAGGCGCTGGCCCAGAAGCTGGGGGAGGAGTGCCGGGACGCCGCCGAGTTTTTGAAGACAGGCAGGAAGGCAAAGCTGCAATCCGACACCCCCTGGGTGTTTGTCTGCCCCACCTATGCCTGGCAGATGCCCCGGGTCTTTGCGGATTTTATTCGGCAGGGAGAATTCGGCGGCAGCAAACAGGCCTATTTTGTGATGACCTGCGGCGGCGAGACCGGCCGGGCCTGGCAGCAGAACCAGGAGCTCTGCCGGGAGAAGGGCTTTGAGTGCCGGGGCACCCTGCCGGTGGTGATGCCGGACAACTATATCGTCCTCTTTAAGGCGCCGAGCCCCCGGCAGGCCGAGGAGATGGTGCAGGAGGCCGGCCCCCGGCTGGAGGCTGCCGCCCGGTTCATCCGGGAGGGCAAGGCTTTCCCGGCCATCCCCGCCGCCGCCATGGACGGGCTGAAGTCCGGGTTCATCAACCAGATGTTCTATCGCTTCCAGATCCGGGCCGAGAAGTTTCGGGTCACCGAGGCCTGCATCGGCTGCGGCCGCTGCGCCCAGCTCTGCCCCCTGGACAACATCCGCATGGAAGAGGGCCGCCCCCGCTGGGGCAAGCACTGCACCCACTGCACGGCCTGCCTGAACGGCTGCCCCACCGGGGCCATCGAGTACGGCAAGGCCACCAAGGGCAAGGAGCGGTATCACTTCCCCGAAAAGGCCGGGCAGGAGGGCCAGGATCAGCAAAATTCCTGATTTTCCCCGGCTGCCCCAACCGCCCCGAGAGGCATCCCCGGCCAGAAAAGCGGCCGGGGGAGCGGCATCACCACCCACAAAGAACGCACAAAAAGAGAGCCGGCCTCCGGGCCGGCTCTCTTGGTTTTTGCAGCTGTGATGCCCGGCCGCTCAGGCGGCGGGGGTCAGGTAGAGCTGGGCAAAACGCTTCATGGGGCGGTTTACCTGGCGGGCGGTGAGGCCCACCAGCAGGGCCGCCGCGATGGTGCCCTCCCGCACGCCCACAAGCCCGCCCAAAAACAGCACCGAGAGCAGGCAGGCGATCACCACCAGGCTCACGTCAAAGCCGATCTTCACGTTGGGGAACTTGAGCCGGAAAGCTTTGCAGAAGGCCAGCACCATCCCTTCGCCGGCCAGGGTGACCACATTGGCGGTGACCTCAAAGCTCACGCCGATGCCCACCAGCAGGATGCCCACCGCGCACAGCAGCCACTGCATCAGATAGGAACTGGTGTTGACCCCCTGCAAAAGCCAGACCGCCAGGTCGGTGAGGGCCCCGAACACCAGGGCCACCGGCAGCTGGATCAGCTGGATGGGGTCATACTGACGGCGCAGCAGCAAAATCTGCATGCAGATAAAGGCCACATGCATCAGGATGGTGGCAGTGCCCACGCTGAGGAAGGTGAACTGGCTGAGCACATAGGGCAGGCTGGAGATGGGGGAGGTGCCCAGCGAGGCCTTGATGGAAAAAGCCACCCCCAGCGCCATGATGGCCAGCCCGGCGCAGAGCAGCAGATACCGCTTGAAAAGGCACACAAGTTTTTCCTGACGTTTTTTATCCTTCATCACAACCATCACAAGACTCCCTTTCTGTACAATTGGGCTTTGGGGCGAGGCCGTCGCACAAAACCTTGAGCAGCTGGCACAGCTGCCGGCGCTGCTCTTCGGTAAGCGGGGCTTCGGCCTGCCGGTCGGCCCGGCAAAAGACCTTTTCCATTTCCAGGGCCAGCTGGCGGCCCCGGGGAGTGAGAGAGACCCACAGAAAACGCCGGTTGCCCTGCCGCTGGGTGCGACAGACCAGACCGTCCCGCTCCATCCGCAGCAGGATGCTGCCCACCGTGGCCGGCTCGATCTCGCAGCCCGCCGCGATGGACTTCTGGTTGCTCTCGCCCTGGCTCAGCAGATATTCCAGGATCTTGGGCTGCCCCGGCGAGAGGCCCAGCTCCGCCGCCCCGCTCAGGATCCGGCGGTTCAGGGCGGTGTGGGCCCGCATCAGCAGAAAATGAAGAGGTTCCATCGAGTCATCTCCATAATAAGCAAGATTACAGTAACAATGCTTATTATAGTCGGCCTGCGGCCCTTGTCAAGGCCTTTTGCTTGTCGGGATGTGCGCCCGCCGCCTGATTTTTCTTAATATATACCTATATAATATATAAAAATAAGTGTGACTTCTCCGCCCGGCAAGGCCGGCCCCCAAAAAAACGGGCGCGGGGGCCCGGCAAAAGGGGTCCCCGCGCCCGCGGCGCAAACAGGGGTTCTGTGTCACTGATACAGGGGGAAGCGGCTGGTGAGCTGGGCCACCCGGGCGGCCACGTCCTCTTTCTTGGCCTCGTAGTCGAAGATGCAGTCGGCAATGCAGTCGGCAATGATCTCCATCTCGGCAGGGCCCATGCCCCGGGTGGTGACGGCGGGGGTGCCCAGCCGCACACCGCTGGTCACAAAGGGGCTGCGCTTTTCGCCGGGCACCGTGTTCTTGTTGGCGGTGATGTGCACCTCATCCAGCCGCTTTTCCAGATCCTTGCCGGTGCAGTCCACCTCGCTCAGGTCCACCAGCATCAGGTGGTTGTCGGTGCCGCCGCTCACCAGCGACACCCCGCGGGCCAGCAGCCGGGCCGCCAGGGCCTGGGCGTTTTCCACGATCTTCTGGGCGTACTGGGCAAACTCGGGCTTGAGAGCCTCCCCGAAGCAGACCGCCTTGGCGGCAATGACGTGCTCCAGCGGGCCGCCCTGGGTGCCGGGGAAGATGGCGCTGTTGATCCGCTTGGCAATATACTCGTTGTTGGTGAGGATCAGGCCGCCTCGGGGGCCCCGCAGGGTCTTGTGGGTGGTGGTGGTGACCACGTCGGCCCAGGGCACCGGGCTCATGTGCACCCCGCCCGCCACCAGGCCGGCAATGTGGGCCATATCCACCATCAGCAGCGCCCCGTAGCCGTGGGCAATGGCGGCCAGCTTCTCAAAATCCAGCGCCCGGGGATAGGCCGAGGCGCCCGCCACCAGCATCTTGGGGCGCACCTTGGCCACCTGCTTGGCCAGGGCCTCGTAGTCGATGCGGCCCTCCTCGTTGATGCCGTAGCTCACAAAGTGGTAGTTCTTGCCGGACATGTTCACCGGGCTGCCGTGGGTGAGGTGGCCCCCCTGGGACAGGTCCATCCCCATCACGGTGTCGCCCACTTCCAGCAGGGCAAAGTAAACCGCCAGATTGGCCTGGGCGCCGCTGTGGGGCTGCACGTTGGCATACTTGGCCCCGAACAGCTTGCAGGCCCGGTCGATGGCCAGCTGCTCCACCTGGTCCACAAACTGGCAGCCGCCGTAATACCGCTTGCCCGGGTACCCCTCGGCGTACTTGTTGGTGAGCACGCTGCCCATGGCGGCCATCACCGCCGGGCTCACGATGTTCTCACTGGCAATCAGCTCGATGTTCTGGCGCTGGCGCTCCAGCTCCCGCTCCATGCAGGCACCCAGCTCCGGGTCCTGGCCCTGCACAAAACCGATGGTATCCATCATGTTTTCATACATACGCGTTTCCTTCTTTCTGAAAAATTCGATTGTGAAGCCACAAGGACAATGCAAAGGGGCCTCGGCCCCGGGACAGCGGTTATCGGGCGGAATCCCCCAGCAGGTTTTCCACCGTGAAAAAGTTTAGCTTGCGGATGCCCTGCAATTCCTGCCGGGTCAGGAGCAGCCGCTCTTTCAGGGCCTCGTCCATCCGCAGCCGGTTCAGCGAGACGATGCACCGCATGGCCATGGGCTGAAGGTTCTGGCGGGCCAGCCCGCAGAGCATGGCGGGGGTCTCGGTCTCCCGGTCGATGGGGTTGTACAGGTAGAGCAGTACCTGCTCGGCGTCGTTGAACTGGTTCTGCATCACAAAGCAGATCAGGGAGGTGTGGTATTCGGCCCGGCCCTGGTAGTATGCCCGGCAGTCGTGATAGTCCTCGGCGCCGGGGGCCACGTCCATGTAAAAGGCCACCTGGTCGGCGGTTTCGGTGGGCAGGGTGCGCAGCACCCCCTCCGTCACCTGGTTCAGCCGCCCGTCGTAGGTGTACAAGAACAGGGTCTCCGCCCGGGAAAAGGCGCTCAGGCCGGGCATCCCCCGCCGCCTAGAGGCGGACAGGGCCGGGTAATCGGTGAGCTGACTGACCGTTACACCGAGGAATTTTGCCACATCAAACAGCACTTCCACGTCGATGGCGATCTCGCTCTTTTCGTATTTGGAGACGGTGGCCTTGCTCTTGCCGATGGCCTCGGCCAGGTCCTGCAGGGTGTATCCCCGCAGCTTGCGGAAGAAATGAATCCGTCCGCCCACAAAGCGGTTGATGTCCTCCATGCCGATCCCCCCTCGTTGGAGTTTCGTAAAAATTGACTTTCTTTTCCAAATGCGGAAATCCCCTGATTTTCCTTCTTCTATTATCCTGATATCGGGGGGATTTGTCAATTGATGCGAAACTTTTTAGCAAAATTTTTACTGAAAAGAAACTGGCAAAAAATTGCTATTTTCCAAAAAAAGAGTAAATTAAGAATAGTGCCTGTAGGTGGAAATGCTGTGCGGCCCCCAAGAGAGGGGAAGGGGCCGGCCCTCAAAAATTTTTTGCGGGGCAGTAAAACAGGCGCCATCGGGGGTGTATGCCCCCTCAAGTTGGTGGGAAATACGGCAGAGAGTCTCTTTGCCGCGCAAGATTTCCAATAGAAGAATGAGGAGGAATACGAACATGATCAGTTTTTTCCTGTGTTTGGCAATTCTGATCGTCGGCTACTTTACTTACGGCAAAGTGGTCGAAAACACCTTTGGTCCTGACGACCGGGAAACCCCCGCTGTCAAGATCAACGACGGCATCGACTATGTGGTCATGCCCCAGTGGAAGCTGTTTCTGGTACAGCTGCTGAACATCGCGGGCCTGGGCCCCATCTTCGGCGCCATGCAGGGCGCCCTGTGGGGGCCGGTGGTGTTCCTGTGGATCACCTTCGGCACCGTCTTTGCTGGCGGTGTGCATGACTTCTTCTCCGGCATGATGAGCGAGCGCAACGACGGCGCTTCCATCTCCGAGATCGCCGGCATCTACCTGGGCGGCGTCATGAAGAACGTGATGCGCGTGTTCAGCGTGGTGCTGCTGATCATGGTGGGCACTGTGTTTGCGGTGGGCCCTGCCGGCCTGATCGTCACCCTGTTCAAGAACGGCGGCTTTGACAACATCCTGTCCACCACCCTGTTCTGGCTGATCATCGTCCTGGTTTACTACTTCACCGCCACCTTCCTGTCCATCGACAAGATCATCGGCAAGATCTACCCCATCTTCGGCATCTGCCTGATCATCATGGCCGTGGGCGTGGCCGTCGGCATCTTCACCCACGCGGAGTACAACATCCCCGAGATTTGGGAGAACTTCACCAACATGCACCCCGCCGGCACCCCCATTTGGAGCTTCATGTTCATCACCGTGGCCTGCGGCGCCATTTCCGGCTTCCATGCCACCCAGAGCCCTCTGATGGCTCGCTGCATGAAGAGCGAGAAGCAGGGCCGCTTCGTATTCTACGGCGCCATGGTTTGCGAGGGCGTTATTGCCCTGATCTGGGCCGCCGCCGGGTGCAGCCTGTATGAGGTCACCGGCGGGCTCAACACCGGCCTGCAGGCCGTGCTGGACAACGGCCAGTCCGCCGCCATCTACGACGTGTGCGCCAAGACCATGGGCGGCGTGGGCATCGCCCTGGCCATGCTGGGCGTGATCGCCTGCCCCATCACCTCCGGCGATACCGCCTTCCGTTCGGCCCGTCTGGTGCTGGCCGACTGGATGCACATCGAGCAGAAGAGCTACGCCAACCGGCTCAAGCTCTGCGTGCCTGTGCTGGGCGTGGGCGCCATCCTGGGCATCGGCAACTGCCTGGGCTACATCGACTACACCGTGATTTGGCGGTACTTCAGCTGGACCAACCAGACCCTGGCCATGATCGTTCTGTGGGCCGCTTCCATGTTCCTGTTCTATGAAAAGAAGAACTACTGGATCACCGCCGTGCCCGCCACCTTCATGAGCGCGGTGTCCGCCACCTACTTCATGATGGCTCCCGAGTGCCTGGGTGCCTTTGGCATTGGCACCAATGTGGCCTACCCGGTGGGCATCATCGTGGCGGCGCTCTTCCTGGGTATCTTCGTGTACACCATCAAGAAGCGCGACGTGAAGCCCGCCTATGACACCCTGAAGAAGTAAAACACTTCTCTGCCGGGCCCCCGGGGCCGGGCAGGAAAGGGCCGCCGCACCAGACCTGCGGCGGCCCTTTGTGTTTTTTGGGCCAAGAGGCTATAATGAAGGCGCAAGCCGAGAATGAATGATTGGGAGGAGACCCGCATGCTTTTCAAACCGTTGCCCCTGGGCTATACCAAACTGGACCCCGAGACGCTGGAAAAGGACAAGAAGGGCTGCAAGAAGTACGGCCCCTGCGGCGTGGGCGAAAAGGCCCTGTACCTCAACAGCTTTTACATCGACCGCCGGTACTACCTGCCCTATGGCAGCATCCGCCGGGCCTACAAGCGCATTGCCATGAGCAAGGGGGGCTTTACCGGCAAGGGGCTGTTTGCCGCCATGCCCTATCTGGTGGTGGAGTATGACGACGGCCGGGAAAAGCAGTGTAATTTCAAATTTGAGCAGAATGTGGACCAGCTGCTGGAAGAGCTGGCCCGGCGCCAGCCCCAGATCAAGCAGATCAGCGCCAAGGCCGAGAAAAAGCTGGCCGAGGCGGCGGCTGCCGAGGCCGCCAAGCCCAAGCCGGTGCTCACCGAGGAGGCGCGGGCCCTGGCCGGTCGGCTGGAAAACGCCCGCATCTATCTGGACAACCAGCCCGGTTTTGCCCAGCGGCTGAGCGGGGCGGCCAAGGCCAAGCGGGCCGGCGACCGGGCCAACCCCCACTACAAGTGGGTGGCCCTGGCGGTGATGGTGGCCGGCCTGGTGGCCCTGGGCTGGGGCATCTGGTCCTTTGTGAAAGGGGAGCAGACCGGCCTCTACCTGATGCTGATCGGCCTGGCGGCCATCTTCTTTTTCAGCAGCGCCCAGGTGCTGCCCACCGCCCAAAACAACAAGAAGGCCCTGGCCCAGCGGTGGCAGCAGGCCCAGGAGGAGGCGGAGAAGCTGGTGCGGGAGTACGGCAAGGACTTCCCGGTGCCGGCCCGGTACGCCCATCCCCTGGTGTTGGCCCGGATGAAGCGGGTGGTGGAGGAAGGCCGGGCCCAGAGCGCCCAGGAGGCCCTGGAAGAGGTGAAGAAGGACCTGAAGGCCCTGAACGCCGACGTGCAGGTAGAACAGTGGGAGTACGACGAGGTGGTGGCCATCAAGCCCCTCTTTTTGCTGGCCGATTATCAGTGAATCCCGCAATTTGCAAGGCGGAGGGCGCACCTTTTGGGGTGCGCCCTCCGCTTGTTTTTGCCCACAAAAAAGCGGATTGTGTTTTTCGCTCCCTTTTCGTATAATGGAATCAGCGGGAGCCGACGGCCCCATAAAACTGCGGCACAAGAGCATTTCAGCCTTGGGGAGGGAGTAAACATGATTCAGCAATCTTTGCACAACCGCTGGCTGCGGCTGTTCGCGGCCGGGGTGGGAGTTTTGATCAGCGCCATATCCCTGAACCTGTTCATCGTCCCGCAGGGGCTGTATTCCGGGGGCCTCATCGGCGTGTGTCAGCTCATCCGCAATCTGCTGCAGCCCCACATGAGCGTGCGCTTTTTTGGGGCGGATCTGTCCGGCATCCTGTATTTTGTCTTCAATATCCCGCTGCTGCTCTTCACCAGCCGCTCGCTGGGCAAGAGCTTTGTGGGCCGCACCCTGCTGTGCGCCACCCTCTACTCGGCCTTTTGCAGCCTGGTGCCCATCCCGGACCAGCCGGTGATCGAGGACACCCTCACCTCCTGCCTGCTGGGGGGCATCCTCACCGGCGTGGGCAGCGGCATCGTGCTCACCTGCGGCTGCTCCAGCGGCGGGCTGGACGTGCTGGGGCTGTTCCTCTCCAAAAAGAGCGGCCGGCTCACGGTGGGCAAGTTCAACATCAGCTTCAATTTTGTGCTGTACGCCATCTTCCTATTCCTGTTCAACCCGGCGGTGGTGATCTACTCGGTGATCTACAACTACTTCACCGCCCTGGTGATGGACAAGACCCACCAGCAGAACGTGACGGTGCAGGTGCTGATCTTCACCAAGAAGGAGCAGCCGGAGCTGCCCCGCTACATCATGGAAAAGCTGGGCCGGGGCGTCACCTACTGGACCGGCTGCGGCGGCTACACCGGCCAGGAACTGCGGGTGCTCTGCGTCTGCCTGTCCAAGTACGAGATCGAGGACCTGCGCCACGCGGTGCACCAGATGGACCCTCACGCCTTCTTCATCATCCAGGAGGGGGTCTCGGTGGACGGCAACTTTGTGCGCAAGATCGCCAGCTGAAACCGATACAAACACAAAGGGCGCCGCCCGGGGAAATTTTCCCGGGCGGCGCCCTGCTTGCGTATGGGGGTTATAAAGCGGCTCAGACCTCTTTTTTCCACAGGCCGTGGATGTTGCAGTACTCGTAGGCGGCCACCACGGCGTCGCCCTCGGCCAGGGCAAAGATGGCGCAGGGCTCCTCCGCGGGGGAGAGCTTCTTGATCTGCACACCGTTCTTGGTCTCCAGCACGATCCACTGGATATAGTGCTCAGGCAGCATGGGATGGGCCACGCTGCCCACCTCTACCCGCACCTGGCTGCCTTCCTGCTTGATGACGGGGATGTGTTTTTCCTGGGCGGCGTCCACCGTGCCGGGGATCAGCTTTTCCATCTTCTCGCCGCAGCAGATGACGGCGGGGCCCTTGTTTTCCATGAAGGTGATGAGGTTGCCGCAGTGACGGCATCTGTAAAATTCCATGCTCTGTCCTCCTGTGCGGGGCAAGGCCCCGGATTTCTATTGTACCCCTGAGGGTTGTTTTCAGTATACCGGGTTTATATGGCCAAACTGTGTACATTTTGGGGCAGAAAAAGAAAATTTATTCCCCTGCATGGCCCCGCCGCTCCCCGGCAAGGATGAAAAGGGGAAGGAGGGAGCGCCATGCTGGAAAAAATCTCGGCGCTGGGCATTGTGGGCTTTGAGGCAGTGGGGGTGGCGGTGATCCTGGCGGCAGGGCTGCGGGGGGTGGCCGACTGCCTGCAAAGACAGCCCTCGGCCCGGCTGCGGCTGGCCCGGGGCATGGCCCTGGGGCTGGAGTTCAAGCTGGGCAGCGAGATCCTGCGCACGGTGGTGGTGCGGGATCTGGGCGAAATCGCCCTGGCGGGGGCCATCATCCTGCTGCGAGCTGCCCTCACCTTTCTCATTCACTGGGAGATCCGGGCCGAGGGGGAGAGCCCCCGGGAGGAAAAGCCCCCTCACTGCCCCTGAGAGGGCACCGCCCAGGGCTGCAAAAGGGCCCGGAGCTCCTGGTCCAGGTCCAGGCCCACCAGACAGTCGTTTTCCTGGCCGGGCAGGCTGCCGGCGGGGAAGCCGATCTCCAGGTTGTCGGGAAAGAAGATCAGGTTTTGGGGCTCAAAGGCCTGTTCCATCTCCCCTCGCAGGGCCGGGTCGGCGATGCCGGCCAGCGCCAGCAGCCGGGAGGCCAGTTCCTCCTCGGGGCAGGTGAAGAGATTCCCGGCGGCCAGCGGCTCGCCGGTGAGCCGCTCAAAGGCTTCCCCCAGGCGGAGCTGGTGCAGATAGCCGTTCTCGCCGGGGCAGGTGACCAGGGTGAGGAAATAGAGCGCACCCTCCCCCGAGGCCGAGAGGGAGGATTCCTGGCTCAGAAAGGCGGGGGTGTAGCCGTCGGGGTCCAGGAGATACCGGCCATAGGCCGCCTTCAGCTGGGCGGCCTCGTCGTAGAGCGGCCCCCGGGCGTCGTAAAAGGCCAGGATGCGGTCCCGCACCGCCCAGGGCAGGTCGGAGAAGCTCTCGCCGCCCGCGGTGAAGACCTGTTCGGGGCTGACCGTCTTTTGCACCCGCAGCAGCTCCTCCCCGGTGGGCAGCAGATAGGCCCGGGCATCCTGATAATGCCAGAGCCGGAGGGCGGTGCCGTCCTCCAGCAGTACCGGCTCCGGCAGGGAATAGCCGGTGACCTGCACCAGGTCGGAGGGATAGGCGGGCAGAGTGCGGCCATCGTTGGCAGTGAGGGTGGTCCTGTCCGGCAAAAAGATCTCCGCCGACAGGGCCACCTCCGTCTGCCCGTCCCCCAGTAGCGCCTCGGCGTCCAGGCCGTCCATCCCCAGGAACCGGGCCTCGCGGGTGGGCAGGATGCCCACCTGCTCCCCCTCCCGGGTCTGGATCAGCAGCATCTGGGGCTGGCCGGCGCTGTCCAGCCGGGCCTCGACCACCTGGCCGGCCAGGCTCTGGTGGCGGGAGGCTCCGCCGCACCCCGTCAGGGCAAGGGCGCACAGGGCCAAAAAGAGCAGGACGAGCTTTTTCATGGTTCACCTCCTGAAAGGCAGGGGATGGGCAAGCGTCGGGCAGAAAAAAGCAGAAACGGCAAACGCCCGGGCAGAGGCCCGGGCGTTTTGAATAGAGCGAAGTCCCTTCGGACATGGAGCAGATGAAGGGAGTCGAACCCTCGTCCTCAGCTTGGAAGGCTGATGTACTAGCCGTTGTACGACATCTGCATATTCCCGTCCCCCCAAAAAGGAGGGAACGGTACTTATTATACCCTGACCGCCGCGGGGCTGTCAAGGAAAATGGGGGCAAAATTTGGCTCACAGCAGGGTGATCAGCTGTTCGCTCACAAAAACGGCGGCGCAGCTGCAAGCGGCCACCGTCACCAGGCTCTTGCCCCAGAAGGCCAGCAGGATGGCCACCGCCAGCCCGGCCAGCCCGCTGAGCACCGAGTCGGTGGCGTAGAGGATGGCCGGGAAGGTCATGGCGGCCAGGCAGGCGCAGGGCACATAGGCCAGAAAAGAGCGGAGGAACCGGCTCTTGATCTCCTTCTGAAAGAGGGTCAGGGGCAGCATGCGGATGAGATAGGTGGTGACGGCCATCACCAGGATATACACATACAGGCTCATACGGCGGCCTCCCTGGTATGGCCGGCCCGCTGGCCGGGCCGGGACGTGTCAGCCTGGGGATGGGCTTCCTCCTCCGGCAGGGGGAAGAGCAGGGCGCACACCCCCGCGGCAAGGACGGTGCACAGCACAATGGCCAGCCCGGAGGAAACGGCGTTCAGCACCGGCGCCCAGGTGAACAGGCAGCTGAGGGCGGCGGCCAGCAGGGTTACCGCCAGCAGGGGCTTTTCTTTGCGGGCCTGGGGCACCACAATGGCCACAAACATCCCGTACAGGGCCACGCTGAGGGCGGTGCGCACCGACAAAGGCAGCACTGAGCTGGCCAGCGCCCCGGTGAGGGTGCCGCCCGTCCAGCCCAGAATGGGGGTGAGCCCCAAGCCCATCAGGTAGGAGGTGGTGAGAGGCTGGGTGCGGGCCATGGCCAGGGCAAAGATCTCATCGGTGTTGAAAAAGGCGATGAACAGCCGGGGCAGGGTGCCCACCCGGCTGCCCGCCTTCTGGCTCAGGGCCAGGCTCATCAGGGCATACCGGCTGTTGATCACCAGCTGGGTGAGGATCATCTCCCACAAAGAGGCCCCGGCGGCGATCACCGTCAGCCCCGCAAACTGGCCCGCGCTGGTGAGGTTGGTGAGGGAGATGAGGGTGGCGTCCACCACCCGCAGCCCGTAGCTCACGGCCAGCGCCCCAAACCCGAAGCTCACCGAAAAATATCCGATGCCCACCGGCAGGCTGTCCCGCACACCGGCAGAATATTCCCTGCGATTCATGCTGTTTCCTTCTCCTGTTTTCCCTATTTTTCCCGAAAGGAGAAAACCCGATTCAGCCCGGATAGGGGGCAGAATGTTTTCTCACTATATACAAACTCAGTATAATCCCGGAATTGAAATAAGTGAAACAAATAATTATAATTAAACTATCAGAATCTCTAATGTTTAAGGAGGAGGGGCCATGAATCGGTATCAGGTGTTCATCCAGGTGGTGGAGAGCGGCAGTTTTACCCGCACCGCCGAGGCGCTGGGCTACACCCAGTCGGCGGTGAGCCAGAACGTGGCCGCCCTGGAAAACGAGCTCTCGGCCACCCTTTTGCGCCGCACCAAGGGGGGCGTGGCCCTCACTGCCGACGGCCGGGAGTACCTGCCCTACATCCAGGCCCTCTGCGCCGCCCACCAGCAGCTGGAAGAAAAGCACCGGGAGATGGAGGGGCTGGAGAGCGGGGTGATCCGCATGGGCACCTTCACCAGCGTGAGCCGCAGCCTGCTGCCCCGCTGCATGAAGGAGTTTCAGAAGCAATATCCCCGGGTGCGCTTTGAGCTGGAGCAGGGGGAATACACCTCCATCGGCCAGTGGCTGCGCCAGGGCCGGGTGGACCTGGGCTTTCTCATCCCCGAGACTGCCGACGGGCTGGAGGCGGTGCCCCTGTATGAGGACGAGATGCTGGCTCTGGTGCCCGCCGGCCATCCCCTGGCCCGCCAAAGCCAGGTGAGCGCGGCCCAGCTGGCGGCCCAGCCCTTCATCCTGCTGGGCGAGGGGGAGTACAGCGTGCCCATGCGGGTGTTCCGCAGCCAGGGCCTGGCGCCGGATGTGCGCTACCGGGTAATCGACGACTACACCATCATGGCCATGGTGGAGGAGGGGTTGGGGGTGTCGGCGCTGTACCGGCAGGTGCTGGGGCGGCTGGGGCCGGGGCTGCGGGCCCTGCCCATCCGGCCGGCCATGAAGCGCACCGTCGTGCTGGCCTGCCGGGAGCGCAAAACTCTGCCCCTGGCCAGCCGGTATTTCATGGATTTTTTGCAGGACAGGCTCAAACAGGAAGACGCGCCCGGAAAAGTGTGCTATAATGAAGGCCAAACCGTTCAACCATCGGACAAACCATAAAGGGAGTGGGAAACATGCGTCGCGCAGACCTTGAAGTGAAAGACCGGCAGGACATCCTGTCCATTTTGAATCATTGTACCGTGGGCCATCTGGCTTTGGTGGACCCCCAGGGCCAGCCCTACCTGGTGCCCATGAATTACGGCTGGGAGGAAAAGGACGGGGTGGTGCACATCTACATGCACAGCGCCAAGGAGGGCCGCAAGCAGGATATCCTGGCCAAAAATCCCCTGGTCTGCTTTGAAGCCGACTGCAACCATGAACTGCTCGTGGCCCGCAACGCCTGCTCCTACAGCTTCAAGTATGAGAGTGTCATGGGCTGGGGCAAAGTGCGGGTAGTGGAGGACATGGAGGAAAAACTCCGGGGCCTGACCCTGTTGATGAAGCACCAGACCGGCGAGGACTTCACCTTTGAGCCCAAGCACACCGCCATTGTGGAGGTGCTCTGCCTGGATCTGGAGCAGCTCACCGGCAAGCGCCGGCTGACCAAGTAAAAGCCCACCCCCAAGGAATACGCCAAGGGCCTTTCCCCCCATGGGGGAGGGGCTCTTTTTTTGTGCGGCCTTGACAAAAGTATGAAATCGTACTATAATGCTGGGCAAAACGTATGATTTCGTACAAAATGGGGGAGGAATATGGAACAGCAGAGCAACGGGATGCAGCGATACAACTATCTGCTGGGAGAGCTGGAGGCGGTGTACCACAGCATCTCCCTGTATATGGGCCTGTCGGACAGCATCAGCCGGATTCTCTATGCCATCTGTGACCAGGGGGACCGCTGCCCCCTCAGCCTGATCTGCCGGCGCACCGGGCTCAGCAAGCAGACGGTGAACTCGGCCCTGCGCCGGCTGGAAGAAAAGGGTCTGGTGCGGCTGGAGGCGGTGGACGGCCGGGCCAAGGAGGTATGCTTTACCCCGGCGGGCCGGCAGCTGGCGGACGGGACTGCCCGCCGGATTCTGGAGATGGAGAACCGGGCAATGGGGGACTTTGCCCCCGGGGAGGTGCAGCAGTATCTGGACCTCACCGAGCGGTTTCTGCGCTCGTTACAGCGCCAGGCAGAGGAGCTGACCGGCGCGGCAGACAGAGAAAGGAAGGGCAACGGATGATACGCCTGTCGGATCATTTTACCCTGGGGCGGCTGCTGCGCTATGCCTTCCCCTCTATTGTGATGCTGGTGTTCACCTCCATCTACGGGGTGGTGGACGGCTTTTTTGTCTCCAACTTTGTGGGCAAGACACCCTTTGCGGCGGTAAACTTCATCATGCCTTTTCTGATGCTGTTGGGCTGCGTGGGTTTTCTGTTCGGCACTGGCGGCGGGGCCCTCATCGCCGTTACCCTGGGCGCCGGCCACCGGCATCGGGCCAACCGGCTGTTTTCCATGCTGGTATATGTCTCGCTGGGCTGCGGCGTGGCCCTGATGCTGCTGGGCCTTTTGGTGGTGCGCCCCACGGCCCGGGCCCTGGGGGCCGAGGGCCAGCTGCTGGAGGACAGCGTGCGCTATGCCCGCATCATCCTGCTGGCCATCCCGGCCTATGTGCTGCAATACGAGTTCCAGTGCCTCTTTGCCACCGCCGAAAAGCCCAAGCTGGGGCTGTATGTGACGGTGGCAGCCGGGCTCACCAACATGGTGCTGGACGCCCTGTTTGTGGCGGTGCTGGGCTGGGGGCTGGAGGGGGCCGCCGCCGCCACCGCCCTGAGCCAGTGCGTGGGGGGAATCCTGCCGCTGATCTATTTTGCCCGTCCCAATTCCAGCCTGCTGCGGCTGGGCAAGGCCTGGTGGAACCTGCGGGCCCTGGGCAAGGTGCTGTCCAACGGCTCCTCCGAGCTGATGAGCAACGTGTCCATGTCGGTGGTAAGCATGCTGTACAACATCCAGCTGCTGCGCTACGCCGGAGAGGACGGAGTGGCTGCCTACGGGGTGCTCATGTATCTGAATATGATCTTTCTGGCCGCCTTTCTGGGCTATTCGGTGGGCACCGCCCCGGTGGTGAGTTTCCACTACGGGGCCGGCCATGCCGGCGAGCTGCGGGGCCTTTTGCGCCGCAGCCTGTTGGCGGTGGCCCTCTTTGCGATGACCATGTTCGCGGCGGCCGAGCTGCTGGCCCGGCCCCTCTCCCTGGTCTTTGTCTCCTATGACCTCCAGCTGCTGGCCATCACCCTGCGGGGGTTTGCCATCTATTCCTTCTCCTTTTTGTTTGCCGGATTTTCCATCTACAGCTCGGCCTTTTTCACCGCCCTGAACAACGGCCTCATCTCGGCCCTCATCTCCTTTCTGCGGGCGCTGGTGTTCCAGGTGGCAGCGGTGCTCCTCTTCCCGCTGATCTGGCAGCTGGACGGCATCTGGTTTTCCATCGTGGCGGCTGAGGCCCTCTCGGCCCTGGTGGCGGCCCTGCTGCTGGCCGCCATGCGCCGCCGGTATCAGTACGGATGAGGCGGCCCGCCCAAACCATTACCATACAGGCAGCTCTGCCCGGGACCTTTTGGCCCCGGGCGTTTTTGGTTTTGGGCCCTTGACAGAAGGAAAATGATAAAGTATATTAGAAATGTCTTAAATGCTTAAAAATCGGCCAAAAGATAGGCCGCAAGGAGGAAGCGATGGAGCGAGCAAGAAAACTGGCCCGGGTGGGCACCGAGTGCGTGGCTTGCGGCCAGTGCGCCGCCGTCTGCCCCCGGGGAGCCATCCGGGTGTGGCGGGGCGTGCGGGCCCGGGTGGAGGCCGGGCAGTGCGTGGGCTGCGGCCTGTGCGCGGCGGCCTGCCCCGCCGCGGTGATCACCCTGGAAGTGAGAGGGGGAGAGACATGAAAAAGAAAAAGTGGTATGATTACCTGTGGGTGGCCGAGCTGAGCTACCTGGTGCTGGGGCTGTTCAACATCCTGTTTGCCTGGCTGGGGATGCTGTTTTTCACCATTCCGCTGCTGGTGGCCATTTTTGGGGGCAGCAAGGCCTACTGCAACCGATACTGCGGCCGGGGCCAGCTGCTGGGCATCCTGGGCAAAAAGCTGGGCCTCTCCCGCAATGTGCCCCCGCCCCGTTTTCTGCGCAGCCTTTGGTTTCGGTACGGGTTTCTGGCCTTTTTCATGTTCATGTTCGGCCGGATGCTCTACGGCACCTGGAAGGTGTTTGCAGGCGCGCCTCTGCAAAAAAGTGTGACCCTGCTGTGGGCCTTTAAGCTGCCCTGGCAGTGGCCCCGGATGGATATGGCGGCCCCCTGGTTTGCCCAGTATGCCTTCGGGTTTTTCGGGGTGATGCTCACCTCCACGGTGCTGGGGCTGCTCACTATGGTGCTGTTCCGGCCCCGGTCCTGGTGCGTCTACTGCCCCATGGGCACCATGACCCAGGGCATCTGTCGGCTCAAAGCCAAAAAGGAGGAACCCAAGGATGGAAGAACAGGCGCGGAAGATTGCCGAGCTGCTGAAACTGCTGGCCAATGAACACCGGCTTCTGATCCTGTGCGCCCTTATGAAAGAGCCCCTGACGGTGGGGCAGATCCACACCCACACCCCGGGCATCTCGGGCCCGGCCCTCTCCCAGCATCTGAGCCAGCTCAAGGCCGCCGGCATCCTGGACTCGGAAAAGCAGGGGATGAACGTGCGGTACTGGATCCGGGACGAGCGGATCCTGCCCCTGATGGAGGCGCTGCGCCAGCAGTACTGCACCGAGACCCACTGACACAATGAGACACAAATAGAAAGCGCCCCCTTCCCTGGATTTTGCCGGGGAAGGGGGCCTTTTTTGGCGGACAAGGAGCGGCAAAAACGGCCCCGCTGCCAGGCTGACACAAAGAAAAATCCCGGATACTTTCGTATCCGGGACTTGGTGCGGATGAAGGGACTTGAACCCATATGAAATTGCTTTCACTAGAACCTGAATCTAGCGCGTCTGCCAATTCCGCCACATCCGCATATGTAATATAAACACGATAGATCGTGATTATATCTTGTCTCAGCTGCTGTTCAGCAGCTGTATCATCAGCGAGTGGACTGTGTTGTCTCCCTCGCAACGATATGTATTATAGCACGGGTAAAAGGGGTTGTCAACGGATTTTGCAAAAAAATCGAAAACTTTTTTGCCGCCGCCCCAAAAGGCGCAGAAAAGGCCGGGAAACCAAGGGTTCCCCGGCCTTTTGCCTCTTGAAAATTTACTCGTTGCGCAGCCGGTAGCCCAGGCTCATCAGGCTGTCGCCCAGGTGGACATTTTCCACGATCACATCGGGGAATGCCACCGACAGGTCATAGTGGCTGAAGTTCCAGAAGCCCTTGAGCCCCAGCCCCACCAGGCTGCTGGCCAGCTCGCCGGCGCCGTCCCGGGGCACGCAGAGCACCGCCACCGCGGGATGCTCCCGGGCGCAAAAATCCACCAGGTCGTCCATGGAGTGGATGGGGATGCCGTTGACGGTCTGGCCCACCAGGGCGGGGTTCTTGTCAAAGGCGGCCAGCAGCTTGTAGCCGTTGGTGTCCCGGATGAGGAAGCTGGAGACCGCGGTGCCCAGCCGGCCGGTGCCAATGAGGATGGTGGGCAGCTTTTCGCCCTCCTCCCCGAACAAAAGGCAGCTGATCTCGTGGAGCAGGGTGTCCACATTGTAGCCGATGCCCTGCTGGCCAAAGCCGCCGAAGCAGTTGAAATCCTGCCGCACCTGAGAGGCGGTGGTGCCCATGATGCGGGCCAGTTCGCTGGACGAGACCTTTTTGATCCCGTTGTTCTTCATATTGGAAAGATACCGATAATATTTGGGTAACCGCCGGATCACCGGCAGGGAAGCCTTGCTCTGCATGTGACGGATTGCCTCCAACAACAGATTTTAAAAGAGAGAAAAAACACGCCGCCCGGGGCGCCGACTTTGTTGAAAAAATATCTAACCCCATTATAAACGGCTTTGGGGGGTATGTCAAATAGAGAAAACGCCGATTTCTGCCCAAAATTTACACAGGGCCGCTTAAAGGCGGGGCGGGCGGGCCACACTCTCCCTGCAAGCTGAATCACAGGGAAAAGAGGGAACGCTATGAGCAAGAATTACGCGGGCAGCAGCCCCGAGGAGAGCCGGGAACAGCGGCAGGAAATTTTTGACACCGGCAGCATCACCTGCCTGCACGGGGAGCACATCATCCACTGCCTGACGGTGATCGGCCAGATTGAGGGCCACACCTTGGCCCCTGCCAGCCAGAAAACCACCAAGTACGAGCATGTGATCCCCCAGCTGATCGCGGTGGAGGAGGACCCGGCCATAGAAGGACTGATGGTGATCCTCAACACGGTGGGCGGGGACGTGGAGGCGGGCCTGGCCCTGGCCGAGCTGATCAGCGGCATCTCCAAGCCCAGCGCCACCCTGGTGCTGGGGGGCGGTCACTCCATCGGCATCCCGTTGGCGGTGAGCGCCCGCCGCAGTTTTATTGTGCCCACCGCCACCATGACCATCCACCCGGTGCGCCACTCGGGGCTGGTGCTGGGGGTGCCCCAGACCATGCGGTATTTTGATCAGATGCAGGAGCGGATCACCGGCTTTGTGGCGGGGCACTCCCACATGAGCGCCCGGCGCTTTACCCAGCTGATGATGCACACCGGGGAGCTGGTGCTGGATATGGGCACCGTGCTGGACGGAGGCCAGGCCGTGAAGGAGGGCCTGATGGACGAGATAGGCAGCGTGGGCACCGTGCTGCAATACCTGTACCGGGAGATCGAGAAGGAAGCAGGCAAGGCCGCCGGCCCGAAAGAGGGCGGCCGGTAAACATTTTTGGCCCGGATTTGGGGCCGGTTCGGGCCGGGATTTTACAAGGCGGGCCCTTTCGTGTTACAATATAAAAGCAACTGCCCGCCCCGCGCCGGGGCGGTGCGGTTTTCTGTTTCCATCCGCCGCCTTTTGGCGGCATCTACATAATCAGGAGTATTCGAAATGGCAGCGAAAAAGACCTCGGTCAAGACCAACGCCCGCTCCGCCTCGGGCACCAGAAAGAAGAGCACCGGCCGCAAAAAGGGCAAAGCCGCCCACCGCCAGACCAGCCAGAGGCTCCAGCTCAGCGTCTTCCTGTTTGTATTGGGGGCCCTGCTCACCGCCCTGGCCTTTGTAAAGGGCGAATCTCTGTGGAACCACCTGCACCAGGGGCTGCTGGGGGTGTTCGGGCTGTTCGGCTATCTGCTGGGCATCCTGGTGCTGTACTGGGCGGCCCTGGTGGCCCTGCGCCAGACCATCGCCGACAATGTGGCAAAGGCCTTTGCCCTCTGCCTGGCTTTGTGCGGCACCCTGGTGGTGTTCAGCGGGCTGGAGCTGGAGGGCCAGAGTCTGACCCAGTGCCTGCAAACCCTCTACCAGAGCGGCCTTGACTCGGTGTTCGGGGGCGGCGTGATGGGGGCCCTGGGGGCTGTGCTGCTGGTGTTCTGCGGCAAGGTGGCCGCCCGCATCATCGTGCTGATCCTGCTGGCGGCCTGCCTCATGCTCTTCACCGGGGTGACGCTGGGAGACCTGTACCAGTTCATCGAGAGGCTGGCCCATCGCTTTGAGGAGCGGCAGGCACTGCGCCGCCAGGAGGAAGAGGAGTACTACGAGGAAGAGCCGGGGGACTGGGAGGAGGAAGAAGAGCCTGCCCCCCGCCGGTTCGGCCTCTTTGACCGGCTGCGCCGGGCGCCGGAGCGGGAGCCGGAAATGGACGAGCCTGCCCCCCAGCCGCACCGCCGCCGGCCGGTGATCGACCTGGACCTGGGCCCCGACCCGATGAGCGAGACGGCCCAGACCGGCATCGACAGCATGGACGAAAAGCCCCAGATTGGCCCCGGCGGCACCTTTGGCCAGCAGGCCCTGGAGGAGCTGGCCCATGAGGAGCCCCAGGCCGAAACCCTGGGCGAGCCGGTGCCCCCCGCCGAGGCCCCCCAGGCGGCCCGGATGGCCTTTGAGAAGGCGGACGGGGAGGAAGAGCCCATCGAGACCTCCCTGCTGGCCCCCGAGGAGGAGGAGGCCACCCCCGGCGAACTGGAGGCCCTGATCCAGAAGGCGGTGCTGCCCGCGGCCGAGCCCCAGGCCCCCGCCATCCAGGTGGAGGCCCCGGACGCCAAGACGCCCCCCGAGGCCTATACTTACCCGCCCCTCTCCCTCTTTGAGATGGGCAAGCGGCCGGACGACGCCGGCGCCGCGGCGGAACTGAAAGAAAAGGCGGACAAGCTGGTAAAGACCCTGGAGGATTTCGGGGTGCGCACCAAGGTGCTGGACATCTGCCGGGGCCCCACGGTGACCCGGTACGAACTCCAGCCCCTGGCCGGCGTCAAGATCAGCCGGATCACCAGCCTGGCCGACGACATCGCCCTGAACCTGTCGGCGGGCGGGGTGCGCATTGAGGCCCCCATCCCCGGCAAGCCCGCCGTGGGCATCGAGGTGCCCAACCGGGTGAAGGAAGGGGTCAGCATCCGCAGCATCCTGGAGTCGGAGCCCTTTGTCCGCTCGGCTTCGCCCCTCACCTTTGCCCTGGGCAAGGACATCGCCGGCAGCGCCCAGGTGGCGGATCTCTGCCGCATGCCCCACCTGCTCATCGCGGGCAGCACCGGCAGCGGCAAGTCGGTGTGCGTCAACAGCATCATCATCAGCTTTTTGTACCACTCGGCCCCCGAGGACGTGAAGCTGATCCTCATTGACCCCAAGGTGGTGGAACTGGCCGAGTACAACGGCATTCCCCACCTGCTCATGCCGGTGGTCACCGAGCCCCGCAAGGCGGCCGGGGCCCTGGGCAGCGCCGTGGCCGAGATGGAGCGGCGCTACCACCTCTTTGCCGAGAACAACGTGCGGGAGATCAAGAGCTACAACCGCATGGCCAAAGAGACCGAGGGGATGGAACACCTGCCCTACATCGCCATCATCATCGACGAGCTGGCCGATCTGATGATGGTGGCCGGCAAGGAAGTGGAGGACTACATCTGCCGCATTGCCCAGAAGGCCCGGGCGGCGGGCATCCACCTGATCGTGGCCACCCAGCGCCCCAGCGTGGACGTGATCACCGGCCTCATCAAGGCCAACATCCCCAGCCGGATCGCCTTCGCGGTGTCCAGCCAGGTGGACAGCCGCACCATCCTGGACGCGGGCGGCGCCGAGAAGCTGCTGGGCATGGGCGACATGCTGTTCTTGCCGGTGGGCGCGCCCAAGCCCATCCGCATCCAGGGCAGCTTTGTGAAGGATGAGGAGATCAGCCGGGTGCTGGACTTCATCAAGAAGGACAACAGCGCCCAGTACAACGAGGCCATGATCGCTGAGATGGAAAAGCGGGCTGCCGCCCAGAAGGACGGCGGCGAGGGCGAAGGGGGCGAGGGCGGCTTCGACCCCATGCTCAAGAGCGCCGTGGAGGTGGTGCTGGACGCGGGCCAGGCCTCCACCAGCCTGCTGCAGCGCCGGTGCAAGCTGGGCTATGCCCGGGCCGCCCGCATCATGGACGAGATGGAGCAGATGCACATCATAGGCCCCTACGAGGGGGCCAAGCCCCGGCAGGTGCTCATCGACCGGCAGCAGTGGATCGAGATGTGCCTGCGGCAGGAGGGGGACGCACCGGCCCCCGGGCAGGAATAAGCGGGAGAATATGCCATCAAAGGGGGGCAGGGCGGCGGCCCCGCCCCCTTTTGGCGGCGAGGCTTTGAGAGAAAGGCGGAAGAGCGATGAACCAACCCAACCAGGCGTGGCCGGAGTTTCTGGCGGTGAGCCGGGCCGATATGGAAGCCCGGGGCTGGCAGCAGCTGGATTTTCTTTTGATCTCGGGGGACGCCTATGTGGACCACCCCTCCTTTGGGCCGGCCATCATCGGCCGGGTGCTGGAGGCCGAAGGGTATAAGGTGGGGATGCTGGCCCAGCCCGACTGGCACGACCCGGAGAGCTTCAAGGCCCTGGGCCGGCCCCGGTGGGGCATCTTCATCGGCGGCGGCAATGTGGACAGCATGGTGGCCCGGTACACCGTGGCCAAGCAGCCCCGGGACGAGGACCTGTATTCTCCCGGCGGCAGGGCGGGCTACCGGCCCGACCGGTGCGTCACCGTCTACGGCCGGCTGGCAAAGCAGGCCTTCCCGGACCTGCCGGTGATCGTGGGCGGGGTGGAGGCCAGCCTGCGCCGGTTTGCCCACTACGACTACTGGGCCGACACGGTGATGCCCAGCATCCTGGAGGACTGCGGCGCCGACCTGCTCAGTTTTGGCATGGCCGAGCACCAGACCGTGGAGATCGCCCGCCGCCTGGCCGCGGGAGAGAGCATCCGCACCATCACCGACGTGGCGGGCACCTGCTACCTCACCGATTTTGACCACCTGCCCCAGCGGTACGCCGAGTGCGCCGGCTTCAGGAAGGTGGCCTCCGACAAGCTGGCCTACGCTAAGGCCTGCCGGCTGCAAATGGACAACCAGGACGTGGTGACCGGCCTGCCGGTGGTGCAAAAGCAGACCGAGCAATACCTGGTGCAGAACATCCCCGCCCAGCCCCTGGTGCGCAGCGAGCTGGACAGGGTGTTTGCCCTGCCCTTCACCCGGCGGGTGCACCCCATGTACGACGAGGCGGGGGGCGTGCCCGCCATCCAGGAGGTCAAGTTCTCCATCATGCACAACCGGGGCTGCTACGGAGGCTGCAACTTCTGCGCCATCACCCTGCATCAGGGGCGGCGGGTCACCAGCCGCAGCGCCGAGAGCGTGATCGAGGAGGGCCGCCGCATCGCCGCCGACCCGGAGTTCAAGGGCTACATACACGACGTGGGCGGCCCCACCGCCGATTTCCGCTACCCCAGCTGTGCCAAGCAGATGAGTGAGGGGATGTGCCAGGGGGGCAAGAAGTGCCTGGCCCCCTCGCCCTGCCCCCACCTGATCATCACCCACACCGAGTACCTGAACATCCTGCGCAGGCTGCGGCAGATCCCGGGGGTGAAAAAGGTGTTTGTGCGCAGCGCGGTGCGCTACGACTACCTCATCTACGACAAGGACGAGAGCTTTTTCAAGGAGCTGGTGGAGCACCATATCTCCGGCCAGCTGAAGGTGGCCCCCGAGCATTGCAGCCCCCGGGTGCTGGCCTACATGGGCAAGCCCCCCATCGAGGTGTTTGACCATTTTAAGGAGAGGTTCTACCAGCTCACCCGCCAGGCGGGCAAAAAGCAGTACCTGGTGCCCTACCTGGTGAGCAGCCACCCGGGCAGCGAACTGAAGGACGCGGTGATCCTGGCCGAGTACCTCTGGCGCAACCACATGAAGCCGGAGCAGGTGCAGGATTTTTACCCCACCCCGGGCACCGTCTCCACCTGCATGTACCACACCGGGCTGGACCCCTACACCCTCAAGCCGGTGTTTGTGGAAAAGACCCGGGAGGGCAAGGCCATGCAGCGGGCCCTTTTGCAGTACTATGAGCCCAAGAACGCCCAGCGGGTGCGCCGGGCCCTGGAATTGACACACCGGGAGGACCTGATCCCCCTGCTGCTGGGCAGCAGCCATGCCCCCAAATCCGCCCAGAAGGGCCGCCAGACCGGCCATGCCGGCCGCCGGCCCGCCGCCCGGGGCGCCAAGAATGCCCCCGGCCGCATCACCCTCACACCCTGGAAAGGCAGCGAACATGGCAAGAAGACGGAGAAGAAGCGTTAAGAGCTGGAAAAACAAGAGCAAAAAACTCTTCCGCACCCTGAAAAAGTGGGGCGCCGGGGGCATGGCCCTGGCCCTGGTGGTCAGCGCCTACCTGGGCCTCACCGAGACCGAGCCGGGCCGGATGCTGGCCGACGAGGCCCTGCGGCTGCTGGGCGGCCAGGGCAGCCAGGGGGCCGTGGTGGCCCAGGGCGACGCCCAGGACAGCACCGGGGCGGTGCATTTCATCGACGTGGGCCAGGGGGACGCGGTGCTGATCCAGCAGGACGGAGAGTTCTGCCTCATCGACGCGGGCACCTCCCAGGCCGGGGACGACCTGCTGGACTACCTGGACCGGGCGGGGGCCGGCCACCTGAAGCTGCTGGTGCTGACCCACCCCCACGCCGACCACATCGGCTCGGCCCAGGATGTGCTGGAGCACTGCCAGGTGGACCAGGTGCTGCTGCCCGACGAGGCCAAGAGCGAAAAGCAGGTGAGCTACACCATGGCCAAGGTCAAGCAGACCATGGAGAGCCTGGGCGTGCCGGGGGTGGTGGGCCAGACCGGCCAGACCTACCCCATCGGCTCGGGCACCCTCACGGTGGTGGGGGACGGCATTGTGGATGACAACATGAACAACATCTCCCTGGTCACCCGGTTCGACGCCCCCAATCTGAGTTTTCTGGACAGCGGCGACGCCGAGGAGCCGGTTGAGGAGGTCCTTTTGGAAGAGGGGGCCAACCTGCGGGCGGACGTATTCAAGGCGGCCCACCACGGCTCCTCGGGGGCCAACACCGCCGAATTTCTGGCGGCGGTGCGCCCGGCCCTGGTGGTGGCCAGCTGCGGGCTGAACAACGAGTACGGCCATCCCCACCAGGAGGCGGTGGAGCGGTTTGAGGCCGCGGGTGCCCAGTTCCACCGCACCGACCTGGAGGGGAACGTGGTGGTGTGGGCCACCCCCGAGGGCTATGTGGTGCAGGCCGAAAAATCGGAGGGGGATTCTCTCGAACCGGCGGCGTGAACGCCTGCTATCGGATGAACCGATAACCCATTCCCGGCAGCCGGTATAAGGGGGGAGCCCCTTTTTATGGTACAATAGCAGCATAGAAGGCGGCGGGCGCGCGGCAGGGATGCCGCCCGCAAGGCGCCCGGCTTTCACCCAGGAAGGAGAAACACACCATGTACATTCGTCAGCTTTTCGCGCAGAAATCCTGCGTGTTTTCCATTGAGGTATTCCCCCCCAAGCAGACCGCCAGCTTTGAGAGCCTGAAGGAGAGCCTGCGCCAGATGAAGGCCCTGGAGCCGGATTTCATCAGCGTCACCTACGGGGCGGGGGGTAGCGCCGGGGGCGTGTCCACCTGCCAGGTGGCCAACTTCCTCAAAAACGAATTGGGGGTGGAGCCCCTGGCCCACCTCATCTGTATGGGCAGCGACAAGGAGAAGATGACCGCCAGCCTGGACGAGCTGTTTGCGGCGGGCATCCAGAACGTGCTGGCCCTGCGGGGGGACCGCAGCCCCGACCGGGCCCCCAGCGCCGACTTCCCCCATGCCAGCGACCTGGCCGCCTTCATCCGGGGCCAGTACGGCAGCTTCGGCATCTCGGGGGCCTGCTACCCGGAGGGCCACGCCGAGGCCGAGAGCCTGGCCGCCGACATCCGCAACCTGCGCATCAAGCAGGAGGCGGGGGTGAGCCATCTGGCCACCCAGCTCTTTTTTGACAACGCCAAGTTCTACCGCTTTTTGAATATGGCCCGCAAGGAGGGCATCGACCTGCCCATCTCGGCGGGGGTGATGCCCATCGTGCGCAAGAGCCAGATCGAGCGGACGGTGGCCCTATCCAGCGCCAGCCTGCCCAGCGAGTTCACCCGGATGATCAGCCGCTATCAGGACGACGAGGCCTCCCTCTTTGAGGCGGGCATCGACTACGCGGTGCGCCAGCTGCGGGATCTGATCGAGGGCGGGGCCGACGGGGTGCACCTCTACGCCATGAACAATCCCCAGGTGGCGGCCAAGGTATACGAGGGCATCCGGGACCTGCTGCCCGGCCGGGCATGAGGCTGGAGGTCCCCGCCGGGCTGGACTGGGCCGAGGCCCTGCGGTATATGGGCTGCTTTGAGGAGCCGGACGAGGCCCTGGCCGCCCGGCTGAAAAGCTGCGAGGCTAAGGTGCTGGGGGCGGCCCGGCCGGTGGGCTGGTGGGCCCGGTTTGACTTGGCCCAGGCCCCGGCGGGCCTGCTGCTGGATACCGGGGACATCTCCCGCCACCTGGAGGGCTGCGGGGGATTTGTGCTGCTGGGGGTGAGCCTCGGCGCCGGGGTGGACACCCTGCTGCGCCGGCTCTCGGCCACCGACCTCTTTGAGGCGGCTCTGTGTGACGCCCTGGCCAGCACCCTCACCGAGGCCATGGCCGCCCAGGCCGAGAGCGCGGTGCGCCTTGCCCTGGCCAAGGAAAATCTTTACTGCACCAGCCGCTACTCCCCCGGCTATGGGGACTGGCCCCTGGCGGCTCAGCCGGTGCTCTGCCGCATGCTGGACGCCCAGCGCCGGCTGGGGGTGTGCTGCAGTTCCAGCTGTCTGTTGGCCCCCCGCAAGAGCGTTACCGCCCTGATGGGGGTGAGCGACCACCCGGTGCAGGGCAAGCTGGCGGGCTGCGGCCACTGCGTGCTGAACAAAACCTGTACCTATCGAAAGAGAGGAAAAACCTGTGCGGATTACTGAGCTTTTTGAGGGGCGGCGCACCGTCATCCTGGACGGCGGCATGGGCACCATGCTGCAAGGGGCGGGCATCGGCCCCGAGGAGCGGCCGGAGCTGCTGGCCCTCACCCGGCCCCGGCTGCTGGAGGACATTCACCGCCAATACCTGGAGGCGGGCAGCCAGGTGCTGTACGCCAACACCTTCGGGGCCAGCCGCAAAAAGCTGGCGGGCACCGGCCACGGGGTGGAAGAGATCGTGACGGCCAGCCTGGAGGTGGCCCGCCGGGCTGCCCGGCCCTACGGGGCCCTGGTGGCCCTGGACATGGGCCCGCTGGGGGAGATGCTGGAGCCCGCCGGCCCCTTAAGCTTTGAGGAGGCCTACGACTGCTTTGCCCAGATGGTGAAGGCCGCCGGGGACAAGGCCGACCTGGCGGTGATCGAAACCATGACCGACCTGTACGAGGTGAAGGCCGCCCTTTTGGCGGTGAAGGAGAACAGCCGCCTGCCGGTATTGGTGAGCATGAGCTTTGAGGAAAACGGCCGCACCTTTACCGGCTGCACCGTCCAGAGCTTTGCGGCGGTGGCCTCGGGGCTGGGGGCCGACGGGGTGGGCATCAACTGCTCCCTGGGCCCGGCCGAGATCTTCCCCCTGGCAAAGCAGCTCTGTGAGGCAGCGCCCCAGGGGGTGGCCGTCTTTGTGAAGCCCAACGCCGGGCTGCCCCGGGCCGACGGCAGCGGCTATGACATTGACGCCCAAGGGTTTTTGCAGGCCATGCTGCCCTACCGGGAGCTGGGCCTTGCCATGGTGGGGGGCTGCTGCGGCACCACCCCCGACTTCATCCGGCTGCTGAGCAGG
>CASFKY010000054.1 GCA_949295465.1 uncultured Oscillospiraceae bacterium | reverse complement strand
ATGCCAAACTCGATTATTATCGGCTTCCCGACAAACAGAGATTTCTCTGTTATCCAAAACGCTCAAATCGTGAGAGATTTGTTTGATAAGTTGACAGTGGCTTTCGAACCGTTCTGGGGTTGTGTCTATAACAGTTTGATAAACGAACAATATCATTCTTTTATAAATGATTCTGACAACGTCCCAACGACTATCCACTGGTTGAATTATTTCTCTCCTGACTTTGCTCCTGCTTTTGAAGGGAGGATTCATGCAGTTGTAGAACATTTTCCCGAGGCCAGTTATAAGAATGGAGTTTTGTGCCTGCGGCCTTCAGCCTTCGACGCGAACAATCCGGACGATATTGAATACCAACGAATGGTCCATGAGATATTCTGGCGATCTCGATGAGCGGGTAAATAATCATGACAAAAATAGAAGAGTTTGAAAACAAACTTATCCATTTCCGCAAGCACACAGATGATCCTGGGCTTCCATTTCCCTCCAAACACTTCCAAGCCATATTCCAACGGGCAGCGAATGTCTTCCTGCATTTTCTTTTGGTACATTGCAAGAAACTCCTTTCGTACCCATTGTATCATGCAATCCGCGTCCATAAAAGTAGCTATGAAATTTATGAGCGGCTTCTTATATTTTCTGTGTTCGGAGACTGTTATGGCAGATTTGCCTGCACTTCTCGCAACCAACGCATTTTTGCAGATCGGTCGCGGTAATTTTCATTTGTTCGCCACTAAACAGAGAGGCAGGCACAGAATCATGAAAACTCTGTTCCCGCCGATTCTCTGATCTTACAACTCTTTTTGTTGTCGGCTCCGGGGGTCGTGACGATCACCTTCTCCGGGGTGATTACCAGGGCTCCCTTTGCCGTGGCAGCGCCGTTAAACATCTTTTCGACCATGTTCTTAAAGATGTCAACGACAGCTCCCTCGGTTACATACGCCGCAGTGCCTTTGATTTGATAGCCTTCCAGATTCTGAGGGTCATAAACGGAAATGGCAATCTTTCCGTGGTTGGCCTGAATGTTTTTTAGCGTGGTCTCCAAAAACACATCACCCACCACCAGTTTGCCGTCCTCCGTTACATCCTTAAACGCAACAGGCACCACATTCGGTTCGCCATTGGAACAGGTGGCCAGATCCCACATCCCGGCTTTCAGAAGCTTTACAACATTTTCGTTCATATGAATGACCTCCAATTCTGATTGATTTGCCCTGTCCTTTGAGCTAAACTGATTATAAAAAAAAACAGCTTGCAACAAAAAGATATTAGCAAATTTATGAGCCACTCATAAGTTTCTGAGTTAGAACAGGGTATGGTTTGTCAAAACACAGAGAGCAGTGCAGCAGACAGAATTGTTGTGTCCAAAAAGTGATAGAAAACGGCTGCTGTAGAGATGATGTAACGATAAATCGATTGAGATGTTGGAAAAATCAAAAAGTTCATCTAATGTGCAGAGAGCCATAGGTTCGAGTCCTGTACCGTCCACCAAAAAAGGCCGCAAGGATGAATTTCCTTGCGGCCTTTTTTGTAAAATGGATGACAAACGAGGGCCTCGGGAATTTCCCGGGGCCCTCGTAAATTTCGGTTCAGTTCTTCAGTGCCTGCATGGGCGCGGGAATCCGGCCGCCCCGATGTACAAACACATCCGGCTTGTAGGTGCTGATGGGCATGATGGGGGCCCGGCCCAGCAAACCGCCAAAATCCAGCACATCCCCGGCCTTGTGGCCGATGGCAGGGATGACCCGCACGGCGGTGGTCTTGGAGTTGACCATGCCGATGGCCGCCTCATCGGCAATCAGGGCGCTGATGACCTCGGCGGTGGTGTCTCCGGGGATGACCACCATGTCGATGCCCACGCTGCAAACAGCAGTCATGGCCTCCAGCTTCTCGATGGTCAGGCTGCCGCAGGTGGCCGCCTTGATCATGCCGTCATCCTCGCTCACCGGGATGAAGGTGCCGGAAAGGCCGCCCACATGGTTGGAGGCCATGACGCCGCCCTTTTTCACAGCGTCATTCAGCAGGGCCAGGCAGGCGGTAGTGCCGCAGCAGCCGCAGCTCTCCAGCCCCATTTCTTCCAGAATATTGGCCACGCTGTCGCCCACGGCGGGGGTGGGGGCCAGGCTCAGGTCGATGATGCCGGCAGGTACGCCCAGGCGCTGGCTGGCCAGGTTGGCCACCAGCTGGCCCAGGCGGGTGATCTTGAAGGCGGTGCGCTTTACCAGTTCTGCCACCTGATCCATGGGAGCATCTTTGGGGAGCTTTGCCAGGGCGGCCCGCACTGCGCCGGGGCCGGAAACGCCCACATGGATCTCGCAGTCCGGCTCGCCGGGGCCGTGGAAGGCGCCGGCCATGAAGGGGTTATCCTCGGGGGCGTTGCAGAATACCACCAGCTTGGCGTCGCCCATGCACATATTGTCCCGGGTGGCCTCGGCGGTCTGTCGGACGATCTGGCCCATCAGCCGGATGGCGTCCATATTCAACCCGCTCTTGGTGCTGCCCACATTGATGCTGCTGCACACCAGTTCGGTCTGGGCCAGGGCCTGGGGCAGAGAGCGGATCAGCCGCTCATCCCCGGCGGAGAAGCCCTTGTGCACCAGCGCCCCAAAGCCGCCGATGAAGTTGACCCCCACCTTGTGGGCGGCCACGTCCAGAACTTTGGCGTATTCCACCGGGTCGGCATCGGGGGCCGCGCCCAGCAGCATGGCAATGGGGGTGACGCTGATCCGCTTGTTTACGATGGGGATGCCGTACTCCTCGCTGATGGCGTTGACGGTGGGCACCAGAGCCGAGGCCTTGCCCACAATTTTATTATAGATTTTTTCGCAGGCCTTGGCCGGGTCGGAGTCGATGCAGTCCAGCAGGCTGATGCCCATGGTCACCGTGCGCACGTCCAGATTTTCGGCGGTCAGCATATTGATGGTTTCCAGAATATCTCTGGAATTGATCATACTCATAGTGTTTCCTCCAGAGGGCAAAACAAAACTCTGCCTCAGATTTTGTGCATGGCGTCAAAAACTTCCTGCCGGGTGACGTTCACCTGCATGCCCAGCTCGGCGCCGGCTTGGGCAAAGCGACGGCGCACCTCCTCGTGGCTGACGCTGCACTTGCTCAGGTCCACCAGCATGATCATGCAGAACATTTCCTGCATGATGCTCTGGGTCACGTCTTGGATATTGATGTTCAAGTCGCTGCAGACGGTGCTGATCCGGGAGATCACGCCCACGGTGTCCCGTCCGATGACGGTGATGAATGCTCTCATACTTTTCTACTCCCTTGTTCCGTACCTTTTGGGGCCGGTATTTTTGACAGGTACTGCCTGACAAATCGATACCATTATAACAGATTGCGCGCAGTTTGGGCAGGATTTTTGCGGCAAAGAAGGGCGGACGGCGCAGGACGGAGGGAAAAAGCGCATACAGGGGAGTTTTCTGAGAAAGAAAAGCTTTGTTTACAATGGTTCCGGGATGTTTTATAATAAATAAAACTTTACCGGCCCAGGCGGGCTGTACCAAAGCGAAAAAGCGAGAGCCCCCCGGGGCGGAAAGGGTATACTATGGAGACCATGGAGACGTTGTTGAGCTTGCTGGAAAAGAACGCCCGGCTCAGTGCGGCAGAGCTGGGGGCCATGCTGGAAAAAAGCCCCAAAGAGATCGAGCAGATGATCGAGATGGCTAAGGAAAAGGGCTATCTGCGGGGCTATCGCGCTCTGGTGGACTGGGCCCGGGTGAACGGCGGGGCCAACCATGTGCAGGCCATGATCGAGCTGAAGGTGAGCCCCAAGAAGAACCGGGGGTTTGATGAGATTGCCAGCACCATCGCGGCTTTCGACGAAGTGCAGAACCTGCTTTTGATGAGCGGCGGCTTTGACCTGATGCTGATCATCACAGGCAAGAGCTTCCAGGAGGTGGCTCAGTTTGTGGCCATGCGCCTGGCGCCGCTGGATGATGTGCTTTCCACCGCCACCCACTTTGTGCTGCGCACCTATAAAAAGGACGGCGCGGTCTATGAGGATGAAGAACCTGACGAAAGAGAGTGTACTGTGCTGTGATGGACTATGAAAAACTTCTTGCGCCTGCCGCCCAGAGCATGCGTCCCTCCGGCATCCGCAAGTTCTTTGATCTGGCCGCCGACATGCCCGACTGCATCAGCCTGGGAGTGGGCGAGCCGGATTTCAAGACGCCCTGGGCCATCCGGGATGCGGGCATCCGCAGCCTGGAGCGGGGCCACACCCGCTACACTGCCAACGCCGGCCTGAAGGAGCTGCGGGTGGAGATCTCCGGGTATTTGCAGCGTCGGATGAACCTGGAGTATGACCCGCTGGAGCAGCTGCTGGTGACGGTGGGGGGCAGTGAGGCCATTGATCTGTGCATCCGGGCCCTGGTACAGCCGGGAGATGAGGTGATCATCCCGGAGCCCTGTTTTGTCTGCTATGAGCCGATCACCACCCTTACCGGCGGGGTGCCGGTGCACCTGTCCACCCGCCCGGAGGACGGCTTCCGTCTGACCGCCCAGAGCCTGCGGCAGGCCATCACCCCCAAAACCAAGCTGCTGATCCTGCCTTTCCCCAACAACCCCACCGGGGCGGTGATGCGGCGGCAGGACCTGGAGAAGATTGCCCAGGTTTTGCGGGACACCAACGTGATGGTGCTGAGCGACGAGATCTATTCCGAGCTCACCTATGGCCAGGAGCGGCACATCAGCATTGCCACCCTGCCCGGCATGTACGAGCGCACGGTGGTGGTGAACGGATTTTCCAAGGCCTATGCCATGACCGGCTGGCGGCTGGGATATGCGGCCGGCCCGGCCCCGGTGATCCGGGTGATGACCAAGATTCACCAGAGCTGCATCATGAGCGCCCCCACCACCAGCCAGTATGCGGCCATTGTGGCCATGCGGGAGTGCGATGACCAGATTGAGATGATGCGCCGGGAGTACAACCATCGCCGCAAGCTGCTGGTGAACAGCTTCAACGAGATGGGCATGAGCTGTTTTGAGCCCCAGGGCGCTTTTTACGTTTTCCCCAGCATCCAGTGCAGCGGGCTTTCCAGCCAGGAGTTCTGCCAGAGGCTGCTGCAGGAGAAAAAGGTGGCCATTGTGCCCGGCGACGCCTTCGGCGCCTGCGGCGAGGGCTACGCCCGGGTGAGCTATGCCTATTCGGTGGAGCATCTCACCGAGGCGCTGCGCCGTATCAAGGCGTTTTTGGAAGAACTCAAGGGATAAAAACCAAAGGGCCTGTGCCTCCCCGGCGGGGAGCACAGGCCTTCTGAGAAAAACGAGGTGGATTTTTTGGACAGAACCGTCCTTCTTTACCGTGTGCAGAGCTACGACCAGGCCCTGGTGGATCAGTGCGTAGAGACCATGTTTGAGCAGATCGGGGCCGTCCGGGACCTGACGCCGGACAGCCGGGTTCTGCTCAAGCCCAATCTATTGGCCAAGCATCCCCCTGAGGCGGCGGTCACCACCCACCCGGCAGTGGTGCGGGCGGTGATCCGGGCGCTGAAAAAGCGGGGCGTGCAGCACATCACCCTGGCGGACTCCTGCGGAGGGCTCTACAATGCGGCCCTCATGAAGAGTCTGTACAAGGTGAGTGGCCTGTGGCAGGTGTGTCAGGAAGAGCAGGTGGAGTGCTACACCGAGTGCAAGTATGACACCAAAGCGGTACCCGAGGGTAAGGCAGTGAAGGAATTCACCCTGATCCGGCCGGTGCTGGAATCTGATTTCATCATCGACTTGGCCAAATTCAAGACCCATGTGATGACCGGCTGCACGGCGGCCACCAAGAACCTGTTCGGCTGTATCCCGGGGCTGCAAAAGGCGGAGTGGCATATGCGGTTTCCCGCCAAGGAGCAGTTTGGAGATATGCTCATCGACCTGCTGGGGGTGGTGAAACCCCGCATCGCCCTGGTGGACGGGATCCTGGGGCTGGAAGGGGACGGCCCTGCCGGCGGCACGCCCCGGCAACTGGGCCTTTTGCTGGCCGGGGAGGACCCCTTGACCGTGGACCTGGCAGTGTGCGGGCTGATGGGTCTGGACCCCATGCGGGTGCCCTATCTGGCGGCCGCTCAAAAGAGGGGCCTCTGCGGCGAGAGCCTGGACAAGACCCTGCTGCGGGGCGAGCCGGAGGCCTTTGCACCCATCCCGAATTTTGCCCTGCCCAAGAGCTATCAGGGGGGAGACACGGATTTTGCCCGCCATGTGCCGGGCATCCTGCAAAAGCCGGTACAGGCGCTGGAGCGGGTGCTGGCGCCCCACCCGGTGGTGATCTCCTCCCGCTGCATCGGCTGCGGCAAATGCGCCGAGATCTGCCCCCAGCACACCATCCGGCTGGACAAAAAGGCCAGGATCCTGCCGCAGAACTGTATTCGCTGTTTCTGCTGCCACGAGATGTGCCCGGTCAAGGCCATTCAGGTGAAAAAGTTCTCGCTGTTCCGATTGTAAAGAGGATGACAAGATGAAAAAAGTAATGGTGTCGGCACCGGCAAAACTCAATCTGGCCCTGGACATCGTGGGGCTTTTGCCCGGTGGGTACCACGGGCTGGATATGGTGATGCAGGCGGTTACCCTGTACGAAAAGGTGAGCCTGGAAAAGAGCGGGCGCATGATTCTGGAACTGCCCGGCTCCAACCTGCGGGCGGACGAAAAAAATACTGCCCTGCGGGCGGCCCTGCTCTTTTTTGAGGCGACAGACATCCCGGAAAGAGCGGCCATCATCGTGCACAAGGCCATCCCGGCCCAGGCGGGCATGGCGGGTGGAAGCGCCGATGCGGCGGCGGTGCTGGTGGGGCTGAACCGGCTGTACGGGGAACCTCTCTCTTTCTGCCGGCTGCTGGAATTGGGGGCCCGGGTGGGGGCGGACGTGCCCTTTTCCCTGATGGGCGGCACCTGCCGGGTACAGGGCAAGGGGGATATCCTCAAGGCGCTGCCCCCCTGCCCGGACTGCCGCTTTGTGATCGTCATGCCCGAAGAGGGCGTTTCCACCCCGGCGGCCTTTGCCCGCTATGATCAGATGCCGTCGGCCTATCACCCGGACGTGGAGGCGCTGGAACAGGCGGTGCGGACGGGAGATCTGACCGCCCTGTGCCGGGCGGCAGGCAACGCCCTGCAACCTTGCAGCGGCACCGAGGAGACCGGGCAGATCTGCCAAAAACTCCAAGATGAGGGGGCCGACGCGGCCCTGATGACCGGCAGCGGGGCCGCGGTGTTCGGAATCTTCCGGGAGGAGGATGCGGCTCAAAAGGCATACCATGCCCTCCAGAAAGAATACCGGCGGGTCTACCTCACGGCCCCCGACAGCTTCGGGGCCCGGGTGACGGCGGAAGAATAAACAGAGCGGGACAGGCGGAAAAATATCTTCATGAATTTCATGAGGAAGGCATATGGAAAAGAAAAGAAGAATTCTGCGGGTTGCGCTTTCCTGTTTGGTGTTGGCGGGGATTCTTGCGGCTTTGACGGTGCTGGCGCTGCCCTATGTGCGCCGGCTTTCCGACCCTGATACCCAGCGGCTGATCCAGGGATGGATTGAAGAGAAGGGGATCTGGGGGATACTGGTCCTGCTGGGGTTGCAGGTGGTGCAGGTGGTGATCGCCTTTATCCCGGGCGAACCCATGGAACTGCTGGCCGGGGCGCTGTGCGGGGCGCTGGGGGGCGCGGTGCTCTGCCTTGCGGGCACTATGCTGGCCTCCTCCTGCATTTTTGCCCTCTCCCGGCGGTATGGTCGCCGTCTGCTGGCATTTCTGGGCTTTGGCGAAAAACGGGTGGCCCAGTGGAAGTGGCTCCAGCAGGATGACCGGGACGGCCGGGCCGACCTGGTGATCTTTTTGATTTTCCTCATCCCCGGCACCCCCAAGGACATGCTCACCTATGTGGTGGGGATGACCCGGATCCGCCTGAAGCGGTTTCTTGCACTTTCCACCCTGGCTCGGGTGCCCTCGGTGCTTTCCTCCACCCTCATCGGATCCTCGGTGATCCAGGGGGAGGGAGAGACCGCTCTGATCCTGATGCTGGTCACCGGCCTCGTGGGCATTGTGGGCATTGAGATGCGGGAGAAGATCCTGGCATTCTGCCGCCGCCATCACCAAAAGCAGGGCCGGCAAGGGTGAGGCGAAGCCGGATTTTGCCCGGACGCATAAAAAACGAAAAAACGCCCATCCTCAAAAGGAAAAGTTTTCCTTTTGAGGGGGCGTATTTTTGTGAGTGCATTCTGGAAAAAGCCGAGACTGTCCCGCCGGGGGGCGCTGGAATTTGCCATGGCGGCGGGGCTGCTGCTGGCCCTCTGGCTGGCGGGCAGTATGGGGCGCTTTGAGGCCCTCTGCGGACAGGTGCGGGCCGATACCCTGCGGTTGCATGTGATCGCGGCCTCCGATTCTCTGGAAGATCAGTACATCAAGCTGCAAGTGCGGGATGCGCTGGTGCAGACGGCGGGAGAGCTGTTTGCGGACTGTCAGGGTGTGGAAGAGGCAAAACGGCGGGCGGCGGCCGGGTTGGGCAGGCTGGAAGTGACCGCGGCCCAGGCGGCGGCCAAAGCCGGCTTTGAGGGGCCGGTGCGGGTGTACCTGACCCGGATGTATTTCGACACCCGGGAATACGAGACTTTCACCTTGCCCGCCGGCTGGTACGACGCGCTGCGGGTGGAACTGGGCGGCCACCAGGGGCGTAACTGGTGGTGTGTGCTCTATCCCGCCCTCTGTCTGCCCGGCTGTGAGGCACGCTATAATCAGCCCGGAGAGCAGGCCCTGATCGTGGGGGAGTATGAGGTGCGTTTTGCCTTGCTGGAAACCTGGCAGCGCCTCACCGGCCAGGACCAAAAGGATCCCGAGCCCCGGACCGGGAACGAGGCCCGGAGCCCCTTGCAGGAGGCCTGAAGAGAAAAGAGAAAAAACCTGCTTTGAATAGGGGGCGGGGGGTGGTATACTGGTAACGGAAAAAATCGGGAGGTGCGGTATGCTGCAACTGATTCTGGGTGTGTCCGGCACGGGCAAATCCACCTGTATATTTGAGGAGATCCGACAGCGGGCCCGGCAGGGTCAGTACAGTATTTTGCTGGTGCCGGAGCAGTTCACCTCCTCCACCGAGAGCCGGATCTACCGCTGGCTGGGGGATGAGCTGTCCGGGTATGTGTCCAGCTATAGCTTCACCAGCCTGAGCGAAAAGCTGCTGGGGTTGTACGGCGGGGCGGCCATCCGCACCGTCACCGACGCCAGCCGGGTGGTGATGGTGCGCCGTGCCATTGAGGCCCTGGGAGAAGGGGTCCACTATTACAGCAAGCACCGACGCAATCCTGCCTTTTTGCAGCTCTGCGCCGAGACCCTCAACGAATTGAAGAGCGCCGGCCTCACCGGCTCGCAGCTGGAGAAACTGGCCCAGGCCGCCGGCCAGGAGAAACTGCTGGAGCTGGCCGCCATCTTCTCGGCCTATGAGGCGGTGCTGGGCAACACCTCCATGGACCCGGGGGACCGGGTGGAGCTGAGCGCCCAAAAGGCCCAGGACCACCCGGAATTCTTTGAGGGCAGGGCGGTCTATCTGGACGAGTTTGACACCTTTGACGCTCCCAAACAGAAATTGCTGCGGGCCATCCTGCCGGCAGCCCCTTCGGTGACAGTGACCCTGTGCGCTGACGGGGAGGAGGATTGGGAGGCCGGGCTGGGGCTCTTCAGCGGAGCCAAGCAGGTGGCGGCCCGGCTGCGCCGGCTGGCCCGGTCGGTGGGCTGCCCGGTGGCGGCCACCCGACTTTTGGAAAAAGACCTTCGCCACACACCGGCGCTGGCCCGGGCCGCGGCGCTGCTGGCCGGGCAGGAGCCGGCAGGTACCGCTGCCCCGGACGGTTCCATCACTCTGTACCGGGCCGCCGACCGTACCCAGGAGGTGCAGGCGGTGGCCGCGGCCATTCAGAAGCTGGCCCGGCAGGGGGCCAGCTATCGGGACATGGCGGTGATCTGCCGCCAGAGCGAGGAATACTTGCGCCTGGTGCGCTACGAATTCCGCCAGGCAGGCATTCCCCTCTATCAGGATGAGCCCACCAATGCCGAGTTCAGCCCGCCGGCCATGCTGGCCCGGGCCCTGCTGCAATTGCTGCGGGGAGGCCTCACCAGCGACCGGGTGCTGGCAGTGGCCAAAACCGGGCTGTGCGGCCTGAGCCAGGCCCAGCTCAGCGCTCTGGAAAACTACGCCTTTACCTGGAAACTGCGGGCTGAGGATTGGCGCAGCCCCTTCACCCGCAACCCGGCCGGCTTCGGCAGCCGGGAGATGAGCCGGAGCGAGGAGGCCCAGCTGGAACTGGCCGAGACCGCCCGTGCCCGGCTGATGGAGCCCATCCAGGACTTTGTCCGGCAGGCCAAGGACTTGGACGCCACCCGGCTCACCCGTCTTTTGTACGAGACAATGGACCGCTTTGGCGCGGGGAAAGCCACCTTTGCACTCTCCCGTCAGCTGGAGGAGGAGGGCTGGGTTGCCCAGGCCGCCGAGACCCGGCGGCTCTGGAATGTGGTGGTCCGCCTGATGGACCAGATGACCCTGCTGCTGGGCACCGAAAAACTGGCCGCCGCCGAGTACGACGAGTTGTTCACCCTGTTGCTGCGCTCTCAGGAATTGGAGCATGTGCCCCAGACCCTGGATGCAGTGATCTTCACCTCGGCGGGCAAGATGCGGCTGGACAGCCCCGCCCACTGCTTTGTGCTGGGGCTGGGGGAAGGGGAGTTCCCCCGCACTCCCCAGGAGACCGGCCTGCTCACCCATGCCGACCGGGAACTGCTCATGGAGCAGACGGCAGGGGCCCGGCCGGAGGACCAGCTCTTTTTGCCGGACCGTTTTGAAAACCGGGTGCTGCGGGAGAAAATGGCCTTTTACAAGGCGCTCACCGCGGCCTCCCGCACCCTTTGGCTCAGCTGGGCCGAGGGGACGGCGGGCCTGCCCCTCACCAGCGGGCTGGACCCCCTCTCTCCCGGGGAACTGCCTGCGCCCCATTTGGAGGAGAGCGACCTGGCCCTGACCCCCTCCATGGCATTGGACCGGCTGGGCACCCTCTGGGAGGAGGACACCCCCCGCCGGGCGGCCCTGTGGCAGGCCTTGCAGGAGCGGGGCGGCGATCTGCCCCGCAAGATGGAACAGGTCAGCCGGGGGGAAGAATACCGGGTGGAGGACCGGGAGGCTCTGGGCCGGCTGCTGGGGCAGGAGTTGAAGATCTCCGCCAGCCAGCTGCGGGCCTTTGCCCAGTGCCCCTTTGCCTATTACATGCAGTATGTGCTGCGGGCCAAGCCCCGGCAAAAGGCGATTCTGGACCCGGCCCAGAGCGGCACGCTGGTCCATTTTGTGCTGGAAAACGCCTTGCAGGAGCCGGACTTCCTGGCTCTGAACGAAAAAGAGCTGGAGGCGCTGGCCCAGCGGCTCACCAGCCGGTACATGAAGGAGAACCTGGACAGCCCCGACCCGCAGCTGCTCTATGTGGCCAGCCGGCTGGCCCGCAGTTTCCGGGGGCTTTTGCTGTTCTTGCAGCAGGAGCAGCGTCAGGGCAGTTTTGCGCCGGTGGCTTTTGAGCTGGAAATCGGCGAGGGGGAGGGCAAGGTACCTCCCCGCAGCCAGACCCTGCCCGGCGGCATGCGGGTGCAGGCGGTGGGCAAGATCGACCGGGTGGACCTGTATCTGCCGCAGGACGAAAACGCCGCCTGGGTGCGGGTGGTGGATTACAAGACCGGCGCACAGACCTTCTCGCTGGAGGATGTGCTCAGCGGCATTGATTGTCAGATGCTGCTCTATCTGTTCACCCTTACTGCCCAGTGGCAGCCGGCGCCCGGGCTCGCTCTGCGGCCGGCGGGGGTGCAGTATCTTCTCACCGACCCCGCCCCCCAGACCCTCAGCCGGGAGAAGGCCCGCCAGAGCGGCGGAGGGGCCGGTTACACGGTGGACGGGCTGGTCTGCGCCGACCCGAAGGTGCAGCAGGCCATGGACGCGGAGCGGGCCGGGGAATACATGCCCACCGGCTTTTACAAGAGCGGCGAACCCAAAAAGCCGGACAAGATCGCGGATGAGAAAAAACTGCGCAACATAGAGGATTATCTGGACCGATTGCTGGCCGGCATGGCCGGCCGGCTCTGCGAGGGCAAGGTGCCTGCCCGCCCCTTGCAGGATGAAAAGGGGGACAATCGGTGTGCCTGGTGCCCCTACCGGCCCATCTGCGGCCATCTGGACGGGGAGGACGAGCGGCCCAGGCCCCAGGGAGAGCATCTGTTTGAAGAGAGCGAGGAAGTGATATGGGACAGATAGAAAAGGCGCCCCGGTGGACGCCGGCCCAGCAGCGGGCCATAGAGGACGAGGGCGGCACCCTGCTGGTGAGCGCCGCCGCCGGCAGCGGCAAGACTGCGGTTTTGGTCAACCGGGCCCTGCGGCTCATCTGCCGGCAGGAGGACCCTGTCCCCGCCGAACAGCTGCTCATCGTCACCTTTACCAACGCGGCGGCGGCTGAGCTGCGCAGCCGGCTGGCCAAGGGCCTGAGCCGGGCGGTGATGGAGGCCGCCGGCCAGGGAGCCGCCCGGCAGAACTTTTTGCGCCGCCAGCAGATGATGCTGGGCCGGGCATCCATCGGCACCATCGATGCCTTCTGCCTGGGGCTGCTCCAGCAGCATTTCCGGGCGCTGGAGATCCCGCCGGATTTCACCACCGCCGACGAGGGGGCGCTGTATGCCCTGCGCCGTCAGGCGTTGGAGGAGGTGTTGGCCCAGGCCTATCAGGACCCCGGCTTCTGCGCCTTTGCCGACTTGTACGGCAAGAGCCGCAGCGATGCCCGGGCCGGCGAAACCATTCTGCGGCTCTATGACTTTCTCCGCAGCCTGCCCGAGTACCGGGCCTGGCTGCGAAAGAGTCTCGAAGTCTGGCAAAGGCCCGGGCCGGTGGGCCAGACCCCCTGGGCGGGCTTTCTCACCGCCCAGGCGGCCCTGCTGCTGGAGGAGGCCCTTTTGTATGAGCAGGGCATCCTGGACAGATGCGCCGCCGCTTCGGGGCTGGGCCGGCTTACCTCCAGCTATATCCCGTTTTTTGAGAAAGAGCGGGACAAGCTGAAAGAACTTTTGGCTCTGGCCCGGGCCGGGGAGTATGAAAAGACGGGCCGGGAGCTGGCGGGCTTTTCCTTTGACACCCTGCCCCGGGTGAACACCCGCCCCAAAAAGGGGGCGGACCTGGCGGAACAGGTGCTGTGCTCCCGGATGGAGGCCTTCAAGGAACCCATCAAGGTATTGCGCCAGAAGGCCAAGGACCTGACCATGGAGCTTCAGTCCCTTTGGGAGGACCAGACCGCTTTTGAGGAGGACCGGGCGGCGGCAGCTCCTCTCCTGGAGGCTTTGGTGCGCCAGGTGGAGGCCTTTGACGACCGCTACTATGCCCTCAAGCTGGAACGGAAGGTGCTGGAGTTCAGCGATTTTGAGCATCTCTCCCTTCGCCTTTTGTGGGACGGGGAGAAGGGAGAGCGCACCGCGCTGGCCCGGCGGGTGAGCGGGAACTACCGGGTGGTGATGGTGGACGAATACCAGGATACCAACCGTTTGCAGGACCTGCTCTATCACTGCCTTGCCAATGAGGAGGGCTCCAACCTCTTCTTTGTGGGGGATATGAAGCAGGGAATCTACAGTTTCCGCCAGGCCGACCCGGAAATTTTCTGGGAAAAGCGCCGCAGTTTTGCCCCCATGGACCCGGCCTCGCCGCGCCAGGGGCAGACCTACCCGGCCCAGCTCTCCCTGGATCGGAACTTCCGCAGTGCGGCGGGGGTGATCGAGGCCATCAACGGGCTGTGCGACGCGGTGATGAGCCGTCGTCTGGGCGGGGTGGACTATGCTGCCTCGGCGGGCGAGCGGCTGCGCCTGCCCGAAAACGCCGGCAGCTATCCCGGCGGCTGCGAAGTGCATTTGGTGGCCGGCGGCGGGCAGGATGCCAATGCGGCGGCAGCCCGGATCCGCAAGATGCTGGAGGAGGGCTTCCCTGTGCGGGAGGGGGAGGGCACCCGGCCCTGCCGGCCGGAGGATTTCTGCATCCTGCTGCGCACCCGCAAGAGCTTTGGCACCTATATCCAGGCCCTGGAGGCCCAGGGACTGGAGGTGTACGCCGATGTGAGCGACAATCTGCTGGAGGCTCCGGCAGTGCGGCCTCTGGTGAGCCTCTTGCGGGTTCTGGATAACCCCGCCCAGGACGTACCCCTGGCCAGCGTGCTGCTCAGCCCCCTGGTGGGCATGAGCCTGGGAGAACTCACCTGGCTGAGGGCCGAGCATCCCGGCGGCAGCCTGTACACCGCCCTGCTGCCCCGGCCCTCGTCCGGCCAGGGGGAACAGGCTCTCTCGCCGGCCCGAAAAAAGGCCGAGGCCTTCCGGGCCCGGCTGGAAGAGCTGCGCCGGCTCTCCCGTACCCTGCCGGTGGACCGGCTTTTGGAGGAGATCTACGCGGATACCGGCTATCCGGCCCTGGCGGGGGCCATGCCGGGAGGCGCGGCCCGGCGGGATGAGCTGCGCCGCTTTACCGAGTTTGCCTCGGTGATGGGGGAAGGGGGCCTCTCGGCCCTCTGCCGGGCGCTGGACGCCATGGAGGAGTCGGGCCAGGCGGTCTCCACCGGCACCGGGGCCCTGACCCGCCCCGGCCATGTGTCGGTGATGACCATCCATCGGTCCAAGGGCCTGGAATTCCCTGTTGTCATCCTGGCCGACACGGGCCGGGCCTTCAATCTCTCTGACCAGCGGGACCCGGTGCTCTTCCACCGCCAGCTGGGTCTGGGGCTCAAGCTGCGGGGCCCGAGCGGGCTGTATCCCACCCTGGCCCAGACGGCGATCCTGCGGGCCAAGAAGGCTGAGGCCCTCAGTGAGGAGATGCGGGTATTTTATGTGGCTCTCACCCGAGCCAGGGACCGTCTGCTCCTCTTTGTGCCCTACAAACAGGATTTTCTTGAAAAGCTGCTGGAAAAACCCGCCTGGGCCCTGCAATGCGGCGCAGGCCGGGAGAGCGCGGCCCATGCCCAGAACATGGGCTTCTGGGTCCTTTTGGGGGCGCTGCAAAATCAGAACAGCTCCCTGCTGTGGCAGAGCGCCGGGGTGAGCGCCCCGCAAGGGGGGCAGAACTGGCCTATGGAGCTCTTTTTGGAGGATGACGATCCCCCCGCCTCAAAGCCGACGGCTCCCGCCCGCACTGCCCGGCCGGACCCTCAATTGCTGGAAGAGCTGCGCCGGGGCATGGCCTGGCAATATCCCCACGAGGCCCGCACCCGGGTGGCCGCCAAGGTGAGCGTCACCTCGGTGGTGCACCGGGAGGAGCGGGAGACCCTGCTGGAGAGGCCCGCCTTTATGATGAAGGAGGGACTCACCGGCGCCGAGCGGGGCACGGCCCTCCATTCCTTTATGGAACACGCCGATTTTGATCTGGCCCCAAAAGACCTGGAGGCCGAGGCCCGGCGGCAGAGGGAAAACGATCTTATGGAAGACGGGCTCTTTGAAAAACTGGATTTTGAGAGCCTGCGGAGCTTTTTCAAAAGCGACTTGTTCGGGCGGATTCAAAAGGCCAAGAGGCTTTTGCGGGAGTACGATTTCATCAGCGCCATTCCCGCCCGGCAGCTGGCCGCCCTGCCCCAGGACCAGCAGATTCTGAGCCAGGAAGGGGACCAGGTACTCTTGCAGGGCGTGGCCGACCTGGTGCTGGTTTTTGAGGACCATGCGGAGATCGTGGACTACAAGACCGACCGGGGCAAAACCGAGGAGGACTTCGTCAAAGCCTACGCGCCCCAGCTGGAATATTACGCCCGGGCCATCTCCCGGCGGCTTTCGCCCCTGCCTGTCACCCGGTGCAGCCTCTACAGCTTTGCACTGGGGCGGGAAATTCCTCTTCCAGTGCCCAAAAACGGCCAAAAAGAGGAGGAAAAAGCCCAAAATCTCCCTTGACAAGGGGCGTTTTGGTGTTATAATTATTCAGGTAAAGAAAGCAGCAATCGGCTGGCCGCCTTGCTCGCCTTGAGGTCGCACTCGACCCGGGCAATACAGCCTCAGTGCTTCGGCGCTGTGTTTTGTGTGCTTGCGCGGCTGTTCTTTTCAAGACAGCCGCGTTTTCTTTCCTGTTTATCCACACAGCTTTTTGATTTGGAGGTGTTTCACAATCGCTACGAACAGCAAAAAGGAACTGGAGATCAATGGCAGCATCCGTGACCGCGAGATCCGTCTGATCGGCGCCGATGGCAGCCAGCTGGGTGTGATGAGCGCCCGGGAGGCCCAGCGGATGGCCGACGAGGCGAACCTGGACCTGGTGAAGATTGCCCCTCAGGCGGTGCCCCCGGTCTGCAAGATCATGGATTACGGCAAGTATCGGTTCGAGCAGCAGAAGAAGGAGAAGGAAGCCAAGAAAAACCAGAAAGTGGTTGAGATCAAGGAAGTCCGCCTCTCGCTGAACATCGACACCAACGACTTCAACACCAAGGTAAACCAGGCTGCCAAGTTCCTGAAGGCAGGCCACAAACTGAAGGTCTCCATCCGGTTCCGCGGGCGTGAAATGGCCCATACCAATCTGGGCCTTGAGGTACACAAGCGGTTTGCCGCTGCGTTGCCCGAGGCTGTGGTGGATAAACAGCCCAAGCTGGAGGGCCGCAGCATGCTCATGTTCATGAGCCCGGCCCCGGCAAAGACCCCGGCCAAAACAAGTAAAACTCAGGAGGAAAAGAAAAATGGCTAAACTGAAACTCAAGACTCACAGCGGCGCGAAAAAGCGTTTCAAGCTCACCAAGAACGGCAAGGTTAAGCGCGGCCATGCCTTCCGCAGCCACATCCTCACCAAGAAGACCACCAAGCTTACCCGCGGCTATCGTCAGCCTAGCTATGTGGACAAGACCAACGAGGACGCTCTGAAAAAGATGCTGCCCTACGGCTGAGTTTTTGCCGCAAACCACAACTGATGAGTTTAGGACTGTAAAGGAGATTCAATACTATGGCTCGTATCAAAGGCGCGATGATGTCGCATAAACGCAGAAAGAAAACCCTCAAGCTGGCCAAGGGCTTCTACGGCAGCAAGTCCAAGCATTTCAAGATGGCCAAGCAGCAGGTGATGAAGAGCGGTAACTACGCTTTCGCCGGCCGCAAGATGAAGAAGCGCCAGTTCCGCAACCTGTGGATCATGCGCATCAACAATGCCGTTCGCCCCCTGGGCATCAACTACTCCTCCTTCATGAACGGCCTGAAGAAGTCCGGCATCGAGCTGAACCGCAAGATGCTCAGCGAGATGGCCATCCAGGATCCTCAGAGCTTCGCCGCCCTGGTGGAGACCGCCAAGAAGGCCCTGTAAAATAAGAAAAAGCAACGCCCACGCCCTCGCGCGGGCGTCGCTTTTGTATTTGCGGCTTTTTGCCGGATGGGGAGTGTGCCTATGGTTCAGCAGATCGCCAGCCGGGACAACGAAAAAATCAAATACGCCTGCAAACTGGGCGCCAGCGCAGCCTTCCGCCAATCGGAGCAATCCTTTCTGGCGGAGGGCTTGAAGCTGTGTCTGGAGCTGGCCAAGGGCTGCCGGGTACGGCAGGTGTTCTACACCCCCCGCGCCCTGGAAAAATGCCCCGAGATCCCCTCTTTGGGCGGGCAGCAGTATGAGATCACCCCCCCGGTGGCCCAGAAGCTGGCCGGGGTGGAATCCAGCCAAGGGCTGTTCTGCGTCTTTGAATGGCCCCGGCAGCCTGCGGGGCTGCCCGGGGCAGGGGGGCGGTATCTGGCCCTGGAGGGGGTGCAGGACCCCGGCAATGTGGGCGCCCTTTTGCGCAGTGCCGCCGCCTTCGGGTTCGACCGGGTGCTGCTGGGTCCCGGGTGCGCCTCTCCCTTTGGGCCCAAGACCCTGCGGGCCAGCATGGGGGCGGCGGGACGGATCCCCATTCAGTTTGTGGAGAACCTGCCTGCTGCCCTGGCCGGGATGCGGGCCGAGGGGATTGACTGCTACGCGGCCGCCCTCTACCACAGCCGCCCCCTGGACGAGGTGGACGGCAGTCATCCGGGCGGGGTCTGCCTGGTGATCGGCAGCGAGGGCCAGGGCCTCTCGGATGGGGTGATCGGCAGCTGTACGGCGGCGGTGCGCATCCCCATTTCCGACCGGGTGGAAAGCCTGAACGCCGCTGTGGCCGGCGGGGTATTGCTGTGGCATTTCCGGGGGAAAGTATGAACGAGGAAGTCTACTGGATCTGGCTTTCCCGGGTGGTGGGCCCGGCCAGTGCCCGGGGCAAAGAGCTGCTGGCGGTGTACGGTTCGCCCAAAGAAGTATATGAGGCCCGGCAGCGGGAGGATTTTTCTCCCTACCTCACCGACACCCAGGCGGGGCGGCTGCGGCAATTGAGCCTGGAAGACTGCCTGCCGGCCTGGGCCAGGTGCCAGCGGGCGGGCATCCGCCTTTTGCCATATGGGGGCGAGGGATACCCTGCCCGGCTGGCCGACATCCCGGACCCGCCCCTCCTTTTATATGCCACCGGCGCGGCCGGCGCCCTGGAAGGGGCTCCTGCCGTGGCCATCATCGGCAGCCGCCGACCCAGCGCCTACGGCACCCAGGCGGCCCGTACTCTGGCCGCGGCCCTGGCCAAGGCCGGGGCGGTGGTGGTCAGCGGCTTAGCCGACGGTCTGGACGGAGAGGCCCACAGGGCCGCCCTGGAAGAGGGCGGCCGGACGGTAGGCTTTCTGGGCTGCGCCATCGACCAGACCTATCCCGCCTCCAACCGGCCTTTGCGGGCCCGCATGGAGGAGAAGGGCGAGGTGTTCAGCGAGTATGAGCCGGGGGAGGGCGGTCAGCCCAGCTACTTCTTGCAGCGCAACCGGCTCATCGCGGCGGCCTGTGACCTGATCTGTGTGGCCGAAGCCCGGCTGAAAAGCGGCACCATGAGCACGGTGCGCCATGCTCTGCGGTATGGCCGGCCGGTGTTTGCGGTGCCGGGGGAGATTTTCAGCCCCCAGAGCGAGGGCACCAACACCCTTTTGAGCCAGGGCCATGCCCGGCCGGTGGTGGGCCCCGAGACCCTTCTGGAGGCCCTGGGGCTGAAAACGGAAAAGGCCCGCCGCCCCAAAAAGAAAAAGGCCGCACCTCCGCCCCAAAGCGAGGAGGGGCAGATTTTGCGGCTGCTGGGGCAGGGCCCCTGTACCCTGGGCCAGCTCAGCGAAGCCCTGGCCCGGCCCTCTCAGGAGTTGTTCATCAGCCTGACCCGGCTGGAGATGGAGGGGCTGGTTTATTGCACCTGCGGGATGTATACCCTGCGCTGAGCCGATTCATGGTACAATAGAAAAGAGGGACATCTCTTCTGCCCCGCCCGGGGCGCAATACAAGCATTGAGAACAGCGAGGAGAATCTATGTCGAAGTTGGTCATCGTGGAGTCGCCCGCCAAAGCGAAGACGATCCGCAAATACCTGGGAGACGGTTACGAGGTGACCGCCTCCATGGGGCATATCCGCGATCTGCCCGCCAGTCAGCTGGGCATTGATGTGGAGCACGGCTATACCCCCCAGTATATCAATATCAAAGGGAAGGAAAAGCTGATCCGTGAACTGAAGAGCGAGGCAAAGCAGGCAGACGGCGTGCTGCTGGCCACCGACCCGGACCGGGAAGGAGAGGCCATCAGCTGGCATCTGGCCAATCTGTTGGGTCTGGACCCCGCCGAACCCAACCGGGTGACTTTCGGTGAGATCACCCGCAAGGGTGTCACCGAGGGCATGGCTCATCCCCGCGCCATCAATCTGGATCTGTTCAACGCCCAGCAGGCCCGCCGTGTGCTGGACCGTCTGGTGGGCTACAAACTCTCGCCCTTTTTGTGGCGCAAAGTGCGCCGGGGCCTTTCGGCCGGCCGTGTGCAGAGCGTCACCGTCCGGATCATCATGGACCGGGAGAAGGAGATCGAGGCCTTCAAGCCCGAGGAGTACTGGAACATGGACGCGGTGCTCCTGCCGCCGGGCAGCCAGAAGAAATTCACCGCCCGGCTGTACGGCACCGCCGCCGGCGAAAAGTTCACGGTGCGCAGCGGCGAGGAGGCCAAAAAGATCGAGGAGGCCCTGAAGGGCAAGGAGTACACGGTCTCAGCCCTGAAAAAAGGCCATCGGAAAAAGACCCCTGCGCCTCCCTTCATCACCTCCACCCTCCAGCAGGAGGCCAGCAGCCGGCTGAACTTCACCTCCACCCGCACCATGCGGGCGGCCCAGACTCTCTATGAGGGCGTGGACATCGAGGGCAGAGGCACGCTGGGCCTCATCACCTATATGCGTACCGACAGCCTGCGCATCTCGGACGAGGCGGTGGCCGGTGCCCAGAGCTTCATACGGGACAACTACGGGGAGAAGTATGTCTGCCCCTACAAGCGCACCTACAAATCTCGCAGCGCCACCGCCGCCCAGGATGCCCACGAGGCCATCCGGCCCAGTGTGCCCAGCCTGACCCCCGACGAGGTGGAAAAGAGCATCTCTGGGGATATCGCCAAGCTCTACCGGCTGATCTGGAGCCGGTTCATCGCCAGCCAGATGAGCGACTGCGAGCAGGACACCGTCTCGGCCTCCATCACCGCAGGGGATTATCTGTTCCGGGCCAGCGGCTATGTGGTCACCTTTGACGGCTTCTCGGCCCTCTACGAGGAGAGCGAGGAGAACAAGGAAAAGAAGGAGGGGGCGCTGCCCGCCCTCACTGAAGGGCAGACCCTCAAGCTGAAAGAACTCAAGAGCGAGCAGAAGTTCACCCAGCCCCCTTCCCGTTACACCGAGGCTACCCTGATCCGCTGCCTGGAGGAGAACGGCATCGGCCGGCCCTCCACCTATGCCCCCACCATCACCACCATCATCGACCGGGGCTATGTGGAGCGGGACGCCAAAAAGCTCAAACCCACCCTGCTGGGGCGCACCATCAACGAATTGATGCTGGAGCAGTTCCCCAACATTGTGGACGTGACCTTCTCGGCGGACATGGAGCGGAAGCTGGATAAGGTGGAAAACGGCGAGGTGGACTGGCGCAAGACCGTGGACGATTTCTACCAGGATTTTGACAAGGAACTCAAGCAGGCCGAAACCAACATGGAGGGCAAGAAGATCAAGGTGCCCGACGAGGAGACGGACGAGATCTGTGAGAAGTGCGGCCGGCACATGGTCATCAAGATCGGCCGCTACGGCAAATTCCTGGCCTGTCCCGGTTTCCCCGAGTGCACCAACACTCGCCGTCTGGTGAAGGACACCGGCGGCAAGTGCCCCAAGTGCGGCGGTCGGATGCTGGTGCGCCGCAGCGCCAAGGGTCGGGTGTACTACGGGTGTGAGAACTACCCCAACTGCGATTTTATGACCTGGGACGAGCCGGTGCCCACCCTGTGCGAAAAGTGCGGCGCCACCCTCTTCAAAAAGGGCGGCAAGCTGTACTGCGCCAAGGAGGGCTGCGGCTTTGAAAAACCCTATGTGAAGGGCGAGGGCCAATGAGCGAGAAAATAACGATTCTGGGCGCCGGCCTGGCGGGCTGCGAGGCGGCCCTCTGGCTGGAGAGCCAGGGCGTGGAGGTGGAGCTGTACGAGCAAAAGCCGGTACACTTCAGCCCCGCCCACAAAAAGGCCGGCTTTGCCGAGCTGATCTGTTCCAACAGCCTTAAGGCCGAGCGGCTGGACTCCGCCTCCGGCCTTTTGAAAGCCGAGATGCGCCTGATGGGCAGCAGCCTTTTGCAGGCCGCCGAGACGGCCCGGGTGGCCGCCGGCGGAGCCCTGGCGGTGGACCGGGACCTGTTCAGCGACCAGGTCACCCGGATGGTGGAGAGCCGTTCGGGCATCCATGTGCATCGGCAGGAGGTCGCCCGGGTGCCCGAGGAAGGGCTCACCCTGGTGGCCACCGGCCCCCTCACCGAGGGGGAGCTTGCCCAAAACATCTCGGACCTCACCGGCGGGGATCACCTGAGCTTTTTTGACGCGGTGGCTCCCATTGTCACCGCCGAGAGCCTGGATCGGGAGAAGGTGTTTGCCGCCTCCCGGTATGGCCGGGGCGAGGCGGATTACCTGAACTGCCCCTTCAACAAAGAGGAATACGAGACCTTCTACCAGGCCCTGGTGGGGGCCCAGCGGGCCGAGCTCCACGAGGTGGACAAGCTCACCGTCTATGAGGGCTGTATGCCCATTGAGGTGATGGCGGGCCGGGGCGCCGACACCATGCGCTTTGGCCCCCTGCGGCCGGTGGGGCTCACCGATCCCCGCACCGGCCACCGGCCCTGGGCCAATGTGCAGCTGCGCAGCGAAAACAAGGAGAACACACTCTACAACCTGGTGGGGTTCCAGACCAACCTGAAATGGGGCGAGCAGAAGCGGGTCTTCTCCCTCATCCCCGGGCTGGAAAACGCCGAGTTTGTGCGCTACGGGGTCATGCACCGCAATACCTTCCTGGACAGCCCCCGGCTGCTGCTGCCCACCCTGAACCTGCGCCGGTATCCCAACATCTATTTTGCGGGCCAGATCACCGGCTTTGAGGGCTATATGGAGAGCGCGGCCTGCGGCCTGCTGGCCGCCCGGGCCATGCTGGCCGCCCTGCGGGGAAAAACCTGCCCGCCCCCGCCGGAAGACACCATGTGCGGGGCCCTGGTGCGGTACATCACCACCGAAAACAAGAATTTCCAGCCCATGGGGGCCAATATGGGCATCCTCCCCCCGCTGGCCCAGCCGGTGCGGGACAAGCGCCAGCGGTATATGGACCTGGCCCAGAGGGCTGTGGCCTCCATGAAGGACTGGGCCGAGAACACCCTGTAACCATCGGTTTGCCGCTTGCCGGCAGAAAGGAAGAACGCCATGAAGATCATTCTGGACGCCATGGGCGGCGACAACGCCCCGGACGAGATCCTGAAGGGGGCGGCCCAGGCCCTGGCGGCCTATGGGCCGGACCTGGCCATCATCGCGGTGGGCGATGCGGAGAAAGTGCGCGCCGCCGCCCAAAAGGCCGGCATCCAGCCGGATGAACCCCGGTTTGAGATCGTCCACGCCAGCCAGGTCATCGAGATGTGCGACGAGCCTGCCCAGGCCATCCGCCGTAAAAAGGATTCCAGCATCGTGGTAGGGTTGAACCTTCTCAAAGAGGGCAAGGGCGATGCCTTTGTCTCGGCCGGCTCCACCGGGGCGCTCCATGTGGGGGCCTCCCTCCTCATCCGCACCGTGCCGGGGGTCAAGCGGCCGGCTCTGGCCACCATCATCCCCGGCGCCAAAAAGCCCTATCTGCTCATGGACAGCGGCGCCAATGTGGAGTGCCGGGCCTCCATGCTGGAGGCCTTCGGGGTGATGGGCTCCGCCTACATGAACCGGGTGATGGGAATCCCCACCCCCGATGTGGCGCTGGTGAACAACGGCGCCGAGGAGAGCAAGGGCACCCCCCTCTACCGGGAGGCCCACCAGCTGCTCAAGGCAAACCCCCACATCCACTTCATCGGCAACATCGAGCCCCGGGATGTGCCCGCCGGCAATGCGGACGTGGTGGTCTGCGACGGGTTTACCGGCAATGTGATCCTGAAGCTCACCGAGGGGCTGGCCAAGACCCTGCTGGGGATGGTCAAGGGGGTCTTTTATAAGAGCACCCTCACCAAGCTGGCGGCCCTGGCGGTAAAGGGCGGCCTGAGTGAACTGAAAAAATCGCTGGACAGCGAGGAATACGGCGGCGCGCCTTTGCTGGGCACTGCCAAGCCGGTCATCAAGGCCCACGGCAGCAGCAAGGCACGGGCCATCCAGAACGCCATTCGTCAGGCCAAGACCTGTGTGGAGACCGATCTTTGCGGCACCATGGCCAAGGCCCTGGCCAGCCAGGAAAAAGCAGGGAGCGAAGAATAACCATGCAGCATCAGTTGGAAACCATCATCGGATACACCTTCAAGGACCCGACTCTTCTGGAGACGGCCCTCACTCACACCAGCTACGCCAACGAGAGCCGGGTGCCGGTGCACCACAACGAGCGGCTGGAATTTTTGGGGGACAGCGTCCTCTCCATTGTGGTGGCGGACTACCTGTTCCACGCCTGGAAAAACCGGCCGGAAGGGGAGCTGACCCGGGCCCGGGCCAGCCTGGTCTGTGAGGAGGCCCTGTTCCAGTTTGCCCAGGAGATCGACCTGGGCCGGTATCTGAGGCTGGGCAAGGGAGAAGAACGGGGCGGCGGCCGCAACCGTCCCAGCGTGGTGAGCGACGCCTTTGAGGCGGTGATCGCCGCCCTCTACCTGGACGGCGGCATGGAGGCCGCCCGGGCCTTCATCCTCCCCTTCATCGAGGAGGGCAAGACTGCCGAGAAGGACTATAAGACCGAGTTGCAGGAGGTCATCCAGCAGAACCCGGAGGAAAAGCTGCGCTACGAGGTGGAAGGGGAGAGCGGCCCCGACCATGACAAGCACTTTGTGGTGGCGGTGTACCTGAACTCCAACTGTGTCGGCCGGGGCGAGGGGCATTCCAAAAAGATCGCCGAACAGCACGCGGCCCGGGAGGCCCTCAAGCTGATGGGGCTGGTAAAGTGACATGATTTTAAAAGAACTGGAAATACAGGGATTCAAGAGCTTCCCGGATAAGATCAAGGTCCAGATCCGGCCGGGCATCACCGCGGTGGTGGGGCCCAACGGGTCGGGAAAAAGCAACATCTCCGACGCCATCCGCTGGGTGCTGGGCGAAACCAGCAGCCGGCAGCTGCGGGGCGGCGGCAAGATGGAGGATGTGATCTTCGGCGGTACCCAGCGCCGGGGCGCCATGGGCTATGCCAGCGTGCGCCTCACGGTGGACAACACCGACCGCCGGCTGGATGTGGACAGCGACGAGGTGGTCATCGGCCGCAAATACTACCGTTCGGGGGAGAGCGAGTACTCCATCAACGGCCAGAATGTGCGCCTGAAGGATGTGTATGAGCTGCTGCTGGACACCGGCCTTGGACGGGACGGCTACTCCATCATCGGCCAGGGCAAGATCGCCGAGATCGTGGGCGCCAAGAGCAGCGAGCGGCGGGAGATCTTTGAGGAGGCCTCCGGCATCGCCCGCTACCGCTACCGCAAAAACGAGGCGGAGCGCAGTCTGGAGGCCGCCGAGGAGAACCTGGTCCGCCTGCGGGACATCCTGGGAGAGCTGGAAGACCGGGTGGGCCCCCTGGAAAAGGAGAGCGAAAAGGCCAAACAGTACCTGGATCTGGCCCAGAAGCGCAAGGAGCTGGAAGTGACCCTCTGGGTGGAGAAGATCCGCCGGGCCCGGGAGACCGTGCGGGCCCAGCAGCGGAATCTGGAGACCGCCCAGGCCGACTATGACTGGCTCAGCGGCCAGATTCAGAGCCTGGACGAGGAGACCGAGCAGATCCGCCGGGAGAGCGAGCGGATGATCGTGGAGAACGAGCGATGCGGCAATGAGGTGCGCTCGCTCCAGGACCAGATCGCCGGGCTGGAAAGCCAGCGGGCGGTGCTGCACAACGACATCGCCCACAACCGGGAGAGCATGGAGGCCTACCGGCAGGAGATCCGCCAGAGCGAGGCCGGCGGCCAGGAGATCGTCCGGGCCATCGGGGAACACGAGGCCCAGATCGCAGAACAGAAAGAAAAGATCACCGGCCTGGACACCCAGATCACCCGGCTGGAAGAGCAGCTGGAAGAGCTGCAAAAGCAGAACGAATCTACCGGGGAGCGGCGGGGGGCCGTGGCGGCCCTGCTGGCCCGGCTCACCTCCTCCCAGACCGAGGAGCGGGTGAGCCAGGCGGCCGAGAACAGCGCGGCGGAAAATGCCCGCCAGCGGCTGGAGCAGGCCGGCGCGGACCGGGCCCAGACCGGCGCCCGGCTGGAAAAGGACCGGGAAGAGGCCGGCGAAAACCGCCGGTATCTGGAAAAGTTGGAGTCGGACCTGACCCGGCTGCAAAACATCAAGAGCGGCCTCTCCCTCAAGCTGGAAGGACGCCGACGGCAGCTAAATGAGGCGGATGAGACCGAGCAGCGGGTGAGCCGCAGCCTGGACGCCGCCCGTCAGCGCCTCTCGGTGCTGAGCGACCTGGAAAAGAATATGGACGGCTATCAGCAGAGCGTGCGCAGCGTGATGCGGGCGGCCCGGAACCACCGGCTGCGGGGAATCGTGGGCCCGGTGGGCAGCATCCTGAAAGTGAAGCACGGCTATGAGACCGCCATCGAGACAGCTTTGGGCTTTGCGGCCCAGAACATCGTGGTGGATGGGGAGAGCAGCGCCAAGAGCGCCATCGCCTTTTTGAAGGCCGAAAAAGGGGGCAGGGCTACTTTCCTTCCGCTGGACACCATGCAGGGCCAGCACCTGGACCAGAGCCGTCTGCCCTCCGGGCAGGTGGCCTCCCGCCTGGTGGAGTACGACCCCCGCTATGACCGCATTGTGGCCAACCTGTTGGGCCGGATCGTGGTGGTGGAGGATCTGGACGAGGCCTCCCGGGTGGCCCGGGCCCTGGGCTACCGAAACCGGGTGGTGACAGTGGACGGCCAGGTCATCAACGCGGGGGGCTCTTTCACCGGCGGCAGTACCTCCCGCTCGGCGGGGCTGTTCAGCCGCCGCCAGGAGATGGAGGAGCTGAAGGTGCGCATCCGCCAGCTCACCCAGCAGGAGGCCGAGGCTCAGGAAAACACCGACAAGTGGAAGGCTGAGGTGGACGGGCTCACCGCCCAGCTCACCGCCACCGACAGCGAGATCGTCACCGCCCAGGGAGACAAGATCCGGGCGGAGATGGAACAGAACCGGCTGGATGCCGCCGTGAGCCAGGGGGAGGCGGCCCTCACCCTTTTGGACGGAGAGCGGGAAGAGCTGAACAAGACCCTGGCCCAAAGCGAGGAGAACTGTCGGCGGGCCCAGGCTGAACTGGACCGGCTGGCCGGAGAGATCCAGAAGCTGGAAGGAGAACTGAACCAGCTGGAAGGCAGCGATGACAGTTTCCTGGCCACCCGGAGCCGGCTGAGCGAGGAGCTCACCGCCGCCCGGATGGATCGCCTGGCGGCCCAGAAGGACGTGGAGCGGCTGGAGGAGACCATCCGCACCCTCCACAGTCGCACTGGCGAGGCCGGCCAGCGCCGGCAGGAGCTGAATGAGGCCATCCAGAAGCTGGAACAGACCAATCGGGATCTGGAAACACAGATCCAGGGGCTTGCCGACCAGGCTGAGAACTGGCAAAAGGAGATCCAGGCCTTGGAAAAGCGCCGGGAAGAGGCCACCGCCCGCCGGATGGAGCTGGACGCCTCTCTCACCGGCCAGAATCAGAAGGTGCGGGCCGTCACCGACCAGCGAGAGGAGTGCAGCCGGGAACTGGCCCGACTGGCCGAGCGCAAGGACGCGGCCGAGCAGGAGTACGATCAGACGGTGAGCCGTCTGTGGGATGAGTACGAGCTGGCCGTGAGCGACGCGGAAAAGCTCTGCGTGGCCTTTGAGAGCCTGACCGAGCTGAACCGCCGGGTCAACGAGGTGCGGGGCAAGATCCGCGCCCTGGGCAATGTGAACGTGAACGCCATTGAGGAGTTTGAGCAGGTGAACCGGCGCTACCAGGCCCTGAAAACCCAGGTGGAGGACGTGGAGAAGAGCCGGGCCGAACTGATTCGGATGGTGCAGCAGCTCTCCGGCGAGATGAAAAAGCTCTTTTCGGCCAGTTTTGCCCAGATCAACGAGAACTTCGGGCGGATCTTCAACGAGCTGTTCGGCGGCGGCACCGCCAGCCTGGAGCTCACCGATCAGGAGGACGTGCTGGAGAGCGGCATTGAGATCCATGTGGCGCCCCCGGGCAAGGTCATCAAGAACCTGACCGCCCTTTCCGGCGGCGAGCAGAGCCTGGTGGCTATCTGCATCTATTTTGCCATCCTGGCGGTGAATCCGGCGCCCTTCTGCATCCTGGATGAGATCGAGGCGGCGCTGGACGATGTGAACGTGGTGCGCTTTGCCCAGTATCTGCGGCGGATCACCGACCACACCCAGTTTATCGTGATCACTCACCGGCGGGGCACTATGGAGGCGGCGGATGTGCTGTACGGCGTCACCATGCAGGAGGACGGTGTCTCCAAACTGCTCAAGCTGGATCTGGATACCATGGATGCCTCGCTAGTGAACTGAGGCGTCCCCACAAGGAGAGAGAAATATGGCGTTGTTTGGCAACAAAAAGAAGTTGAGCGACGGGCTCAGCAAGACCCGGGTGGGCTTCTTCGGGGGTATCCTGAACCGGCTCACCGCCAGCCAGATCGACGACGATCTGTATGAGGACCTGGAGGAGCAGCTGATCCTGGCGGACACCGGCGCCGATGTGGCGGTGGACCTGGTGGATAAGCTCCAGCAGGCCGTCAAAAAAGAACATCTGAAGACCGGCCAGGAGGCCATGCAGGCCCTGAAGGGCCTCATTGCCCAGGAGATGGCCCCGGAGAGTGAGATGAACCTTTCCGGCCAGCCGGCGGTGATGCTTATCATCGGGGTGAACGGGGTGGGCAAGACCACCAGCATCGCCAAGCTGGCCAATTACTATAAGAGCCAGGGCAAAAAGGTGATGCTGGCCGCGGGGGATACCTTCCGGGCCGCTGCCACCGAGCAGCTGGAGATCTGGGCCGGCCGGGCCGGGGTGCCCATTGTGAAGGCCGGCGAGGGGGCCGACCCTGCCGCCGTCATCTTCGATGCGGTCCAGTCTGCCGCCGCCAAGGGGTACGACCTGGTGATCTGCGACACCGCCGGCCGGCTCCACAACAAGAAAAACCTGATGGCCGAGCTCTCCAAGATTGCCCGGGCCATTCCCAAGGCCAGCAGCACTGCCAGCGTGGAGACCCTGTTGGTGCTGGACGCCATCACCGGCCAGAATGCCATCAGCCAGGCCAAGGAGTTTGTGGCGGCGGCCGAGGCCACCGGCATCATCCTCACCAAACTGGACGGCACTGCCAAGGGCGGCAGCGTGGTCAGCATCCGCCAGAAGCTGGGGTTGCCCGTCCGCTTTGTGGGGGTGGGCGAGGGCATCGACGATCTGATGCCCTTCTCGGCTCAGGACTTTGCCGACGCCCTGTTTGACCCGAAGGAGGACTGAAAAACCATGGTGATCTGTGCTGCCACCGGCAACGCCGGCAAACTGAAGGAGCTGCGCCGCATCCTCAGCGCCCTGGGCCATGAGGTGAAGAGCCAGAAAGAGCTGGGCATCGACCTGGAGCCGGAGGAGACCGGCACCACTTTTAAGGAAAACGCCCTCATCAAGGCAGAGACAATCTGTAAAGCTAGCGGGCTTGCCACCATTGCGGATGACTCTGGCCTGGTGGTGGAGGCCCTGGGCGGGGCGCCGGGGGTCTACTCGGCCCGGTACTGCGGCCGCCACGGGGACGACGCGGCCAACAACCAGAAATTGCTGGAAAATATGGCCGGCGTGGCGCCCGAAAAGCGGGGGGCCAAGTTCGTCTCTGCCGTCACCCTCATGCTGCCGGACGGTCGCCAGCTCACCTGCCTGGGCGAGTGCCCGGGAAAGGTGGGGCTGAAAGAAGAGGGTACCAACGGCTTTGGTTATGATCCCCTTTTCATTCCCGACCAGGTGGGCACCCGGGAGGGGACACGCCTGCCCAACCGGGCCGGGCGCACCTACGCCCAGCTGGAAGACTGGGAAAAGGACGCCATCAGCCACCGGGGCAACGCTCTGCGCAAGATGCAGCAGATGCTCCCTTTATTTTTGGGCTAAACTCTGTCAACAAAATATCCATAAAATCGTGTTATGCTAAAAAGACCTCCAAGGGGGCTCTTTGGCGGCAAGGAGAAATTATGCTTACCAGTAAACAGCGCGCTATCCTGCGCAGCCAGGCCAACGGCCTGACCCCTGTATTCCAGATCGGCAAGGGCGAGATCGATGAAGCCATGACCCGGAATGTGGCCGAATGCCTGGCTGCCCGGGAACTCATCAAGCTGAAGGTGCTGGAAGCCAGCCTCTACAGCGCCCGGGAGGCCGCCGATTTGATGGCCCAGGCCACCGGGGCGGATGTGGTTCAGGTGATCGGCTCCAAGTTTGTGCTGTACCTGCAAAAGGACAAGGATTCCAAATACGCCGATCTGCTGCGCTGAAAGGGGGAAGCGGGATGAAGGTGCTGCTGTTCGGGGGCACGTTCGATCCGCCCCACAACGGGCATCTGAACAATCTGCGGGCGGCCGTCCAGGCGGTGGAGCCCGACGAGGTGGTGGTGATGCCCGCAGGCGTGCCGCCCCACAAGGCGGCCAGCGCCACCCCCGCAAGATTGCGCTATGCCATGTGCGGATGCTTTGAGGAGCTGTTCCGGGCTCCCGGCTCGCCCCGATTCACCCTCAGCGACTGGGAGATCCGCCGTGCCGATGCGGGCTACCGCAACTACAGCGTGGACACCCTGGAGATGCTGCAGAATGCCCGGCAAGGCGCAGAGCTTTACATGACGGTGGGCAGCGATATGCTGCTGGGCTTTACCCAGTGGCACGACTGGCAGAGGATCCTGACCCTCTGCGTGCTGGTGGTGCAGAGCCGCCAGCCGGGAGATGACCGGCTTCTGGGCGAGCAGGCAGACCGCCTGAAAGCCCAGGGAGGGCGGATCCTCTTTGCCCACGCGCCGGCTCTGCCCCTGGCCAGCCGGGACATCCGCAGCGGCGCGGTGCCACTGGAACAGCTGCCCCCGCTGGTGCGCCGGCTGGTGCAGCAAAACCATTTATACGGCTATGGGAGGTAAAAAGGATGGATGAGAAAACTGCCCTGGAAATTGCCAGAAGCCGGCTGGGAGACAAGCGTTTCCGGCATACGGTGAACGTGCGGGATATGGCGGTGACGCTGGCCGAGCGATATGGCGCCGACCCCCACAAGGCGGCCATCGCGGCGCTTTTGCACGACACCGCCAAGGAGATGAGCCGGGAGGACTTGTTGCAGATCATCCGGGATAATGCTATAATGTCTGAGAATGCCGAAAACCGCCCCCAGCCGGTGTGGCATGGCATCTGCGCGGCCATTCTGGCCAAAACCCAATGGGGCGTGGAGGATGAAGAGATCCTCAGCGCCATCCGCTGTCACACCACCGGCAAACGGGATATGAGCCTGTTGGACAAGATCCTGTATCTGGCGGATATGACCAGCGCCGAACGTACTTACCCCGAGGCCGCCTATCTCCGCAAAGTGGAGATGGAGGACCTGGACCGGGCCCTGGGTGAAGCCCTTCAGATGAGCCTTGACTGGCTGAAAGAGAGCGGCAAGACCATCGATCCCATCACCCGGGAGGCCTGTGAAGAATACCGCCGTTTTGCAGGAGGGAAAGCGAGTTCATGACTGATCCGAAACAGCCCCGCAAGCTGAATACCCGCGCCGCACAGGGCACGGGACGACATGTCTATCACTCTGACAGCCAGGCCACGGGCCAGGAGAGCCGCCGTTCGGCCTCTGCCGGCACGGGCCGCCATATCCATCGGTCGGCGCCCGCCCAGCGGGAGGAGACCTACCGGGCATCGGCTCCCCGGCCGGATGCGGACGGGGCCGCCGCCGTCCGCCGGGGCAAACCCAAAAAGAAAAAGAAGAGCGGCTGCCTCAAGGTATTTCTGCTGCTGATTTTGGTCTTGGCGGCGCTGCTCTTCATCGCCTTTAAGGTCATCACCCGCAGCGTGGCCGGCGATGTGACCATCAGCCAGCTCATCAACACCCCTTCGGAGTACAAGGGAGATGTGGTGAACGTGCTGGTCTGCGGCGTGGACTGGGAGGAAGGCCGGGCCTACAGCGATTCTTCCAGCAACGACGGCATGACCGACATGATCATGTATGTGAGCTTTGATGTGGCCAACAAAAAGATCAGCATGCTGCAAATTCCCCGCAACACCTTTGTGGGGGGCAGCTACTCCACCGAAAACGGTCAGACCTACAGCGCCTCCAACGGGCAGATCAACTCGGTGATGCTCTCCAACGAGGGCGGCATCAACGCCCTGGCCGAGACCATCAACGACCAGCTGAAGCTGCCGGTGGACTATTACATCACCATCAATATGCAGTCTCTCCACGAGGTGGTGGACACCTTCGGCGGCATTGAGGTGTATGTGCCCCATGACATCGAGTACAACGGGAGCGTGCTGAAAGAGGGCTACCAGACCCTGGATGGCGCCGCCGCCGAGTTCTTTGTGCGCAACCGCAAGGGCGCCGGCTACGAGCGGTCCGACCTGGACCGGCTGAATATGCAGCGGTACTTCTATTCCGGCCTGCTGGGCCGTTTCCGCACCATGAATATCTGGGACGTGGCCAAGCTGATGCCCGCCTTCATGAACTATGTGGAGACGGACATGCCCTCCACTACCATGATCAGCCTGGGCGTGAGCCTGTTGCAGGTGGACAGTGCCAACATCATGATCTGCCAGATGCCGGTGTTCTCGGCCAGCCAGTACTACAACAACAACTCTGTGGTGGTGGGCGCCCCCGAGGAGACTGCCACCCTGCTGAATACCTATTTCCGCACCTATACCGGCGAGGTGCCGGCCTCTGAGCTGAATCTCCAGTCCTGGCATCCCTCCGGGCAGGCCAGCGACCCCAATGTGCAGTTCATGGGTCAGCTGGACGAGGAGAGCATTGACGCCCAGCAGAACAACAACCTGGACGGGTCCAACACGTCTTACAAATAACAGGGAGGCTCTTTATGGAAAGTAAGGAACTGGCTGTTCGCATTGCGAAGATCCTGGACAAGAAAAAGGCCGAGGGCCTGAAGGTGCTGAGCATCCGTGACCTCACGGTGCTGGCGGATTACTTCGTCATTGCCAGCGGCACCTCCTCCACCCATGTGCGCAGCCTGGCCGATGAAGTGGAATTCCAGTTGGGCCAGCAGGGCGTTGAGCCCCAGCGGGTGGAAGGGTACGAGGCCCGCAACTGGATTCTGATGGATTACGGCGGGGTGATCGTGCACATCTTTTATCCCGAGGCCCGCAGCTATTACGACCTGGAACACCTGTGGGCGGACGCCCAGCCGGTGGACCTGACCGGGCTGCTGGAGGAAGAAGAAAAGCCTGAGGAATGAGGCGCGGCCGCAAGGCCATGCTGAAAAATAAGCCGGGCAGGGGAGTGCCCTCTGCCCGGCAACACACAAACCGGCCGCTTTCGGTGGGCGGCAGCAAAAGCGATATGGAGTTGATGGAAAGTGAAGTATGATTTCAAGGCTGTGGAAGCCAAATGGCAGAAGGTGTGGGATGAGGAGAACACCTTCGCGGTCCAGATCGACCACAGCAAGCCCAAGTTCTACGCCCTGGTGGAGTTCCCCTATCCTTCCGCCGCGGGCCTGCATGTGGGGCACCCCCGCAGCTACACCGCGCTGGATGTGGTGGCCCGCAAAAAGCGGATGTGCGGCTACAATGTGCTCTACCCCATGGGCTGGGACGCCTTTGGCCTGCCCACCGAGAACTTTGCCATGAAGAACCACATCCACCCGGAAGTGGTCACCAAAAAGAACGTGGCCCGTTTCAAGAGCCAGCTCAAGGCCCTGGGCCTCTCCTTTGACTGGACGAGAGAGATCAACACCACCGACCCGGAGTACTACAAGTGGACCCAGTGGATCTTTTTGCAGCTGTACAAGCACGGCCTTGCCTATAAAAAGGAAATGAACGTGAACTGGTGCACCGGCTGCAAGGTGGTGCTGGCCAACGAAGAGGTGGTCAACGGCAAGTGCGAGCGGTGCGGCAGCGACGTGATCCACAAGGTCAAGAGCCAGTGGATGCTGAAGATCACCGCCTACGCCGACAAGCTCATCGACGGGCTGGACGGGCTGGACTACATCGAGCGGGTATCCACCCAGCAGAAAAACTGGATCGGCCGCAGCCACGGCGCCGAGGTGAACTTCGGCACCACCGCCGGCGATACTCTCACCGTCTACACCACCCGCTGCGACACTCTGTTCGGCGCCACCTACATGGTGGTGAGCCCCGAGCACGAGATGGTCAAGAAGTGGCTGGATGCGGGCATCATCAAGAACCCTGAGGCGGTCAAGGCCTATCAGGCCGAGGCTGCCCGCAAGAGCGATTTTGAGCGCACCGAGCTGAACAAGGAAAAGACCGGCGTCAAGCTGGAAGGGGTCATGGGCATCAACCCGGTGAATGATGAGGAGATCCCTATTTTCATTTCCGACTATGTGCTGGCCAGCTACGGTACCGGCGCCATTATGGCCGTGCCCGCCCACGACACCCGCGACTATGAGTTTGCCAAGGTGTTCCATCTGCCCATCATTGAGGTGGTGAAGGGCCAGGGCGAGAGCCATCTGGACCAGGAGGCCTTTACCGACGTGGCTACCGGCACCCTGGTGAACTCCGGCTTCCTCAACGGCCTGTCGGTGGAAGAGGCCAAGAAGAAGATGACCGCCTGGCTGGAAGAGAACGGCAAGGGCCGGGAGAAGGTTAACTACAAGCTGCGGGACTGGGTGTTCAGCCGCCAGAGATACTGGGGCGAGCCCATTCCCATGGTCTACTGTGAGAAATGCGGCTGGCAGCCCCTGCCCGAGAGCGAGCTGCCCCTCAAGCTGCCCGAGATCACCGACTTTGAGCCGGGCGAAAACGGCGAGAGCCCCCTGGCCCGTCACACCGAGTGGGTGAACACCACCTGCCCCTGCTGCGGCGGCCCCGCTAAGCGGGAGACCGACACCATGCCCCAGTGGGCCGGCTCTTCCTGGTACTTCCTGCGGTATATGGACCCCCACAACAAGGACGCCATTGCCAGCAAGGAGGCCCTGGAGTACTGGAGCCCGGTGGACTGGTACAACGGCGGCATGGAGCACACCACCCTGCACCTGCTGTACAGCCGGTTCTGGCACAAGTTCCTCTACGACATCGGGGTGGTGCCCACGCCGGAACCCTACCAGAAGCGCACCAGCCACGGCATGATTCTGGGCCTCAACCCCCACAGCTTTGTGAACATGAGCGCCGACGAGCAGGCCCGCCTGGTGAAAGAGTACGGCAGCGAGAAGGCTGCCCGGGCCGCCCTGGTGGAGAAATACGGCGAGATGGCCGAACACCCGGTGGTCAAGATGTCCAAATCCCTGGGCAACGTGGTGAACCCGGACGATATCGTCAACGAGTACGGCGCCGATACCATGCGTCTGTACGAGATGTTCATCGGCGACTTTGAGAAGGCCGCCCCCTGGAACACCTCTTCCATCAAGGGCTGCAAACGATTCCTGGATCGGGTCTGGAACCTGCAGGAGAAGATCCTGCCCGGAGAAGGGTACCGGCCCGAGATGGAGGCGCTGATGCACCGCACCGTCAAGAAGGTGGGCGAGGACATTGAGGTGCTCAAGCACAACACCGCCATCGCGGCCATGATGGGCCTTTTGAACGAGCTGGAGGCCAGCGGCGGCTGCACCAAGGAAGAGTTCCGCACCCTGCTGATCCTGCTCAACCCCTTTGCCCCCCACATCACCGAGGAGCTGTGGCAGAGGATGGGCTTTGAGGGCCAGATCGCCCACACCACCTGGCCCACCTACGACGAGGCCAAGTGCGTGGAGAGCACCGTGGAGATCGCCGTGCAGGTGAACGGCAAGGTCCGCGCCCGGCTGAAGGTGCCCGCTGACATCGAGGCGGCCGACGCCATCGCCGCCGCCAAGGCCGAGCCCGCTGTGGCTGCCGCCATTGCCGGCAAGACCATTGCCAAGGAGATCTATGTGAAGGGCAAGCTGGTGAACCTGGCCGTAAAGGGCTAATGAGAGAGAAAGCTGCAAATTTTTTATAAACTTTCTCTCACAAAATAAAAAAGCTGTTGACAGGAGAAACCATATCATTGTATAATTATATCGTTGACTACTTTGTAGCAACAAGACTCCTGCCTCAGGTCAAGGGAGGGAAAAAGTAGATGTCGGAAATTCGTGTCAAGGACAACGAGTCGCTGGAAAGCGCCCTGCGCCGTTTTAAGCGTTCCTGCGCTCGCAGCGGTGTTCTCGCCGAGGTTCGCAAGCGTGAAGCTTACGAAAAGCCCTCCGTGCGCCGCAAAAAGAAGTCCGAGGCTGCCCGCAAGCGCAAGTTCAAGTAATTTGAGCAGAGCGGCAGCGCCGTGGTAAAAGCGGTCATGCGTCTTGTTACGCAGTAAAGCGGGTCCGTAGCCTTACGGGCCCGCTTCTTTTTTGGAATGAAAGGGGAGAGAGCCGTGCTGCTGACGCCGCAGTATCTGTTTCGGGATGTGACCCACATCACCCCGGACTTTTTGCGCCGGCGTGGGATCCGGGCCCTGGTGCTGGATGTGGACAACACTCTTACCCTGCACGATGACCAAGCGGTGCCTCCAAAGGTCCGCGCCTGGCTGGCCCAGATGCAGAAAGAGGGCGTTTTGCTGATGATCGCCTCCAACAATGACCGTCAGCGGGTGGAGCCCTTCGCATCGGCCCTGGGGCTCGGGTATGTGGCCAAGGCCCACAAACCCCTCTCCAAGGGGCTCAGGCAGGCCCGTAGCCGCTGGGGCATCTCCCGGAAGGAGATGGCCATTGTGGGGGATCAACTCTTCACCGACCGGCTGGCCGGCGCCTTGTACGGCATTCCGGCGCTGGTCACAAGGCCGCTGGGCCCCGAGACCAAGTGGTATATCCGTCTCAAGCGGGTGCTGGAAAAGCCCTTTTTCGGGCTGTATTTTGCCAGAGGAGGGAAGGAACTGTGAACAGGATTCGGTTCGGCACCGCCGGCCAGAGCGAGAGTTTTGCGGCCATGGGCTATAAGAGCAGCCTGGATGTGCCGGAATACACGGCCCGGTTTGGGCTGCACGCCTTCGAGTACCAGTGCGGGCACGGCGTAAGGCTGGGGGAGGAAAAGGCCCGGGAAATGGCCCGCAGGGCCCGGGAACGGGATATCCTTTTCAGCCTGCATGCGCCCTACTTCATCAGCATGAGCAGCCTAAGCGAGGAGACCCGCCTGCGCAGTGTGGACTATATCCTCCAGAGCTGCCGGGTGGTGCGGGATCTGGGCGGCCGGCGGGTGATCTTCCACTCGGGCAGCTGCGGCAAGCAGAGCCGGGAACAGGCCCTGGAAAAGGCCCTGGACACCATGGAAAAGATCATGAAGGCAGTGGACGAGGCAGGATATGAGGACCTGACTCTCTGCCCCGAGACCATGGGCAAGATCGGCCAGCTGGGCACCCTGGACGAGGTGCTGGCCCTCTGCCAGGTGGACAAGCGGATCACCCCCTGCATCGATTTCGGGCATCTGAACGCCCGCACCCTGGGCGGCATCAAGGGCCGGGCCCAGTATGAGGAGATCCTGGATCGGATGGAGCAGGTGCTGGGGGACGAGCGGGCCCGGGCCTTCCACGTGCATTTTTCCCGCATTGAGTTTTCCGCCGGGGGCGAAAAGCACCACCGCACCTTTGCAGATACCCAGTGGGGCCCCGAGCCGGAGCCGCTGCTCCAGCTGTGCAAGGAGCGAGCTTTGAGCCCGGTGATCATCTGCGAGAGCGCCGGCACCCAGGCCGAGGACGCCCGCACCATGCAGACCTATTATGAGTCTCTTTTTGAAAAGTGAAAAAAGGGATTTTTGTGGGCCAGCGCCATTTTGTCATGAAAATACTTGAAAAAAGCAAGCATTTCAGGTAAAATAAACTTTAGATATGTACTTTGTGGTATAAATACAATTTTGGAGGAATTCCCATATGATCAGTGCAGGCGATTTTCGCAACGGTGTGACTTTTGAGCAGGACGGCCAGGTTCTCCAGGTGGTGGAGTTCCAGCATGTGAAACCCGGCAAGGGCGCTGCGTTTGTCCGCACCAAGACCAAGAATGTGATCACCGGTGCCGTCACCGAGACCAGCTATAACCCCAGTGCCAAGTTCCCCCAGGCCTTCATCGAGCGCCGTGAGGTGACCTACAGCTACGCGGACGGCGATCTGTATCATTTCATGGACAACGAGACCTACGACGATGTGCCCGTGAACGCTTCCGATGTGCCCGAGAACTTCAAGTTCTGCAAGGAGAACGAAATCTGCAAGCTGCTGTCCTACAAGGGCAAGGTGTTCAGCGTGGAAATCCCCAACTTCATCGAGCTGGAAGTGACCCAGACCGAGCCTGGTTTCAAGGGCAACACCGCCACCAACACCCTGAAGCCCGCTACCCTGGAGACCGGCGCCGAGATCCGTGTGCCTCTGTTCATCAATGAGGGCGACAAGATCCGCATCGATACCCGCACCGGCGAGTACATGGAGCGCGTCTGATTTTGGTTTTACGGGCAGCAGCGAACGGCTGCTGCCCGTATTTTTAAACGCAGAACAAAGGAGAGACCGACTATGGGGATTACCGAGAAATGCGCTTACATCAAGGGCCTGATGGAGGGCCTGGACATGGACACCACCTCCAAGGAGGGCAAGGTTCTGGCGGCAGTTGTGGACCTGCTGGAAGAGGTCTGCGATCAGGTCAAGAGCCTGGATGACAACATGGATCAGATCTATGACGAGCTGGACGCCATGGATGAGGATATGGACGACCTGGAGGCCGCCGTGTACGGCGACGAAGAGGACGAGGGCGAAGAGGACGAAGGGGAGGACGGCGAGGCCGAGTACGAGCTGACCTGCCCCAAGTGCGGCGCTGTGACGGTGGTGGATGAGGCCACCCTGCTGGATGAGAACAGCGAGATCAGCTGCCAGAACTGCGGCGCCACCTTCGACATCGAGTTCGGCACCGAAGAGGAGCCCAAAGAGGACGAGGAATAACTCTCTTTGAGGCTGGGGCCAAAAACAGAGAAAAAGAAAAGAGCCTGCCGGTTTTGAGCCGGCAGGCTCTTTTGTGTTTTGTCAGGCTTTGGCGGCCTCTTTCAGGGCCCGCTCCAGCCAGATGCTGCCGATGGACAGGGCGCTGTAAAGCCCGGTCTTGGCGCTCTGGCGCACCACCCGCTCGGGCAGGGGCTTGGAAGCATCGGTGCTCATCAGCACCACGTGTACCTTATCGGCTACCTTCACGCCGTTTTCTTCCTTGTTGGTGAGGACCTGCATGAAAATCACATAGGGATCCGTCAGGTTGCCGTAGTAGATTTCATTTTTGCTGCGAACCAGGGGACGCCCCTTATAGGTCAGCTTGGGGGTAAATTCCATATATCAAACGCCTCCGTTTCTCTCTTTTTCTATACACAATATCAGTATACCATAAAAGGCAGGGGTTTACAAACCCAACCAGTCGAAATACCGGCCTTTTGAGGCAATCGCCTTTTTCTATCCGTTATGCCGGGAGGGTTCTTCTTTCTCTGGGGCGGGGTCGGGCCGGCTGCTGTCCAGCTTTTCCTGGTTGAGGGCCACCCGTTGGGCCAGGGTGCGCAGCTTCACGTCCATCTGGCTGACCCGCTCGGTGAGGGAAAACTGGTGCATCAACAGCACAAAGATGATCAGCAGATATACCAGGTTGATGGGGCTGATAAAGCCCAGCAGGTTGGAGGCCCAGTACAAAACGCCCGGGAAAATGCTGATGAAGAGCAGCAGGGCCGAGAAAAAGATCCAGAAGATGGTGTCCTCAATCTGCATCTTGGCATGGCGCACCCGTTTGAGGATGAAGATCAGGGTGCCCAGGCTGCCCAGAATCAGCAAAACCCGCAGTACCAGGGGAATCATGGTGTCCATTTACAGGCTCCTTTCCAGGTAGGGGGTGACGGTGTCCCGCTTGCGGAACCATTGGATCAGCAGGATGGAGAGCCCCATCTTGACCATATACTGCACCGAGCGGGCAAAATTCAGGTAGCTCTGGCCTGCGGTGCGCTCGGCCATTTTCACCTGCACTTCCCGCACCACGGCGCCGTTCTTGATCAGATAGCTGATGGTGTCCGGCTCCGGCCCGTAGTTGGGGTTCAGGGCAAATTCCTCCAGCAGCCGGCGGTTGAACATCCGCATACCGCTGGTGGGGTCACAGATGGCCCGGCCGGTGGTGAGCCGGATGGCCCAGCTGATCAGGTAGCTGCCCAGCATCCGCAGGGTGCGGGGCTTGAGCACCGTCACAAACCGGCTGCCGATCACGATATCCGCCCCGTCCTCCAGCGTTTCCAGCATGGGGGCGATATACTGGGGCAGGTGCTGGCCGTCGGCGTCCAGCTGCATGGCGCAGTCGTATCCGTTTTCGGCGGCGTAGCGCAGCCCGGTCTGAAAAGCGCCCGCCAGCCCCAGATTCACCGGCAGGTCGATGAGGTGGTACCCCTTGGCCCGGCAGATGGCGGCGGTCTTGTCCCGGCTGCCGTCATTTACCACCACATAGTCGTACTGGGGATAATTCTGGATCAGATCATCCACCACCCGGGTGATGCTTTCCGCCTCATTGTAGGCGGGGATGACGATGAGTAGCTTCAGCATGGCGAATCTCCTTCAGAAAAGCGGGCGATCCGGAGAAGTTTCTCCGTCACGCTCTGCCAGGTAAAGTGCTCCAGCAGGTTCTGGCGGGCCTTCTGGGCGGCCTGGGTCCCCCATTGGGGATCTCCCAGGGCCGTTTTCAGGGCCGAAGCCAGCTGGGAAACCGTGTAGTCGGCGGGCAGCTGCATCCCGTAGCTCTCGTCCCGCAGCAGTTCGCCGCTGCCGCCGGTGACGGTGGTGAGGATGGGGCAGCCGCAGGCCGCCGCCTCCAGGAAGGTGGTGGGGAAGCCCTCGGCGTACCGGGTGGGCAGGCAGTAGAGATCCGCCTGCCGGTACAGCTGCAATACCCGGGGATAGGGCACACTGCCTGCAAAAAAGACCCCGGCCGGTGCCCTGGCCTTCAGCCGGGCCAGCTGGGGGCCGTCCCCCGCCACAATCAGGGCAGCCCCGGGGAGGCTGGCGGCCCGGAAGGCATCCATCAGCTCTTCCACTCCCTTTTCGGGGATGATCCGCCCCACAAAAGCCGCCAGTCGGGTATAGGGGGCAAGGCCCATTTCCCGCCGCCAGTCAAAGGGGGAGGCACCGGCCAGAATCTCTTCCAGTTCCGCCGGGTCCACCGCATTGTAAAGGGTGCCCTCGGCCCGGATGCCGAAATGCTCCAGCCAGCGACAGACCGCCTGGCTCACCCCGAAAAAGCGGGTGCAATACTGGCGCAGATACCAGCAGGCCAGATGCTCATAGCAATGGCCGGCAAGCCCGGGCAATCCTCCGCCCATGGGCAGGTGCCCGGTGGAGTGCTCCACAATGATGGAGGGGATCTTCCGCCGCCGGCAGGCCCGGGCCGCGTACAGGCTGCTCAGGTAAAAGCGGGTGTTGATGAGGCAAAAATCCGGGTTTTGGGCCCAGATACGGGCCAGCTGCGCTGAAAGGGCCCGCCCCGGCTTTGGCATCGGGAACCGCCCTCCCATCAGGGGCCAGACCGGCAGGCGGAAGATCTGGATGCCGTTTTCGTCTGTTTCCTCCGGGGGCAGGCCCGGCAGGGAGCTGGTGACCACCAGTGCCCTGTGGCCGGCCTGTACCACCCGCTTGGCCAGATTGAAGGTATAGCGTTCCACCCCGCCTACGGTGGGCAGATACTGGGCGGAAAAAAAACAGAGGGTCACAGCTCAGGGCTCCTTTGGAATCATCTCAGCGGTGTTTGTAGACAAATTCCCGCTGGATCTGGAAGCTGATGAAGAACAGGAAGGTGTCCACCACAATCTTGGTCAGTTCTTCCGGCCCGCCGATCAGCCCGTACAGATGGGCCACCAGCCAAGCGCTGCACAGCATCTGCACCACCGCCAGCAGGGCGTATTTCAGGGCGGAGTACACATAACCCTCCTTGCTCTTGAACACCACCCGGTGGTTCAGCAGATAGTTGTAGGTGGCCGAGAGGATGCGCGCCAGGACCGTGGCGGTGTAAATGTATCCAAAGCCCAGGAGCCCCGCCGGAAACAGGCGGCAGAACAGGGAGAACAGCAGCAGGTCCACCACGCTGGAGGAAAGGCTGGAAAACAGGAATTTGCCAAAGATGGAGTAGATGCGCAGGGAGTCCCGCACCGGGTGGAAATGGGAGGAGTGGTTCTCCTTGGAGTCGTACACCGTCAGGATGGGCACCTCGGTGATGGGCACGCCCGCCTCTTTGGTGTCGATGAGCATGTTGCTCTCAAACTCAAACCGTTCCCCCTGGGTGGTGAGCAGTTTTTTCATATACTCCCGGCCGATGCCCCGCAGCCCGGTCTGGGTGTCGCCGATCTTCAGCCCCACCAGGTAGCGGAAGACCAGGCAGGTGATCTTGTTGCCCATGCGGGACTTGGAGGGCACGCCCTCGGCATCAAAGTTCCGGCAGCCCAGGATCAGATGGTCCGGCTGGGCCGCCAGCGCCTCCATGCAGGCCAGGATGCAGGCGGGAGTATGCTGACCGTCCGAATCGGCGGTGACACAGCCCGGAGCATCCGGCCAGCGCAGAAGACAGTAGTTGAAGGCGTCCTTCAGGGCGCGGCCCTTGCCCATGTTGACGGCATGGCGCAGTACCACGCACCCCTGGGCCTCGGCGTCCTCAAAATAAGAGCGGTAGGCCGGGCCGCTGCCGTCGTCCACCAGCACGATGTTCTCGATGCCCTCCCGGCGAAGATCGGCCAGAAGAGCGGTCAGCCGCTCATCCGGCTCCAGGGAGGGGATGATGAGGGGAATCTGTTTTGTGGTCATGAAAAAGGGTTCCTTTCGTCAGCGGGCCAGAATCGCGAGAAACGCGTTGAGCAGGATGCCCATGTTGGCAAAGGCCAAAAAGACTGCGGGCAAAGCGCCGGAAGGAGTGGCCCGGCGAAGCCAGGCCGGGCGCAGCGCCAGGCAGAGCAAAGGCAGCGCCGGCAGGAAATACCGGCCTTGCAGCCCGTAGATGGAGGTGTAGTAGGTGGGGGTCCAGGTGATGCAGCCGGCCACCGCCAGCCCCATACAGGCCAGCGCCAGCAGGGCGGCAAAAATGCGGCCGGAGGGCTTGCCCCAGTCCCCTTCGCCCGGCTCGGGCAGCAGGGAAAAGGCCAGCAGCAGGTACAAAAGCAGCACCCAGCCCCAGCTCAGATCCAAGCTGTAATAGCTCAGCTTGCCGCCCACCAGGGTCTTGAGATAGTGCTCGCCCTGTTCAATCAGGCTGTTGCCCACCAAAGCGGCGGTCTGTACCGGGTGGGTGAGGATATAGCCCGGGGAATAGCAGATGGAGTCCGGGTTCTGGGCCTGCTCTTCCAGGTTCCAGCTCTGGGCCACATTCTCGTCCATCGTCTCGATCTGGGCGGTGAGCTCCTCGGCCGAGTCGGCCCGGGTGAACAGCCCGCTGATGGTGTAGCGGGCCCCGGACAAAAGAAATGCCAGGGCGCAGAGCACCAGAAAACCGGCTTTCAGCAGCCGGCTGTGCTTTGCCACCCGCCCGAATCGGACGGCGGGGATCAGCAAAAAGAGGGCCGCCAGAGGGAAATAGACCGCCTTGGCGGGCACCAGCAACACCCCGGTGAGGATCAGCGCCGCCCAGTCAAAGGGGCCAAGAGGCTTTTGGGAGCCGAAGGCCCCGTTCAGACAGAGGGCGGTGAAGAGAAACGCGAAGGCGAGGGTCAGGCAGTCCCGGCTGAAGGAGGCCGCCAGATGCAGGCTCATGGGCAAAAGCCCCACACAGGCAAAGATCTTTTTGCCGAAGGGGGCTTTTTTGAGGGCCCAGGAGGTGAGCAGGGCATAGACGGCCAGATTGGCCAGCCGCCCAACCACCAGGGTGGGCGTAAAGCCCAGCTTCAAGACAAAGCAGAGGGCCACCGCCAGGGAGCTGACACAGTAGAGCAGATCGCTGTCGTCAGCCTGCATCTCGGTGTACAGCTGGAAATCCCCCGCCGAATCCGGGCTGCGGGTAAAGAGAGTATCGGCAAATTCCTGCCAGGTGAACACGGTGGTGTTCTGGTCCTGCAACAGGGGATTCTGGTCGCCGGGCCGGCGGTAGGTCTCATTGAGAGGCACCGAGCCCAGAGGAAGCCGGCTGGTGAGGGTGGTGGCGATGGAGAAGCTCTGGTTGATGTGGAACTGCTCATCCGGCGCAGAGTAGGGGGGCAGCACCAGGCAGTAGACCAGCCCCAGAGAGAGCACCAGCGCAAAATACAGCCGGTGCAGGGCCGGCCGCAGGGCCAGCGCCGCCCACAGAGCCAGGCTGAGGATCAGGCTCAGGGACAGGGCCATCACCCAGTAATACCGGCTCAGAAAAGAGCCGATCTGGCCGGTGGTCACCAGCAGAGCCAGCTGCCCTTCCAGGGGCTGGCCGTCCGCCGTGAGGCCGACGCCCTCCGCCGTGCTGCCGGAATAGCCCAGACAGAGGCGGCCTTCTCCCTGATAAGAGGGGGTGAGGGTGAGAGTGTACCGGGCTCCTTCCCGGCCATCCACCGGCACGTCCAGCCCGAGGCCGGTATACTGCCCGGGCAGGATATTGCCCATTTCGCCCCGGCTCTGGGCCAGTACCTCCCCGGTCTGGGCGTCCGTGAGGGTGAGCAGCAGTTCGCCCTGGGGCTGCACCTCGCTCACCCCGAACACAAAGGCCAGAGCGTAAAGGTCCTCGTCGCAGGCAAAGGTCTCAGAGAGAGAGTCCTCCACCATCCCGGTATAGAGAGAATAATCGTCGCTGATGCGCGCCGAAGTGCTCTTATTCTGGGCGGGGCGCACTTTCAGAATCCAGACGCCCCCGAACAGGCACAGGCAGAATCCCAGGCAGAGCAGCGCAGCCAGCAGGGGAATCCATTTTTTGAGTGATGATGCCTTCACAGCTTTACTCCAAACCGGCGGGCGGCCAGGGGAGCCCAGAGCCCCCGCTCGTCCAGGTAACACTCGGCAAACTGACGGGCAGCCCCCGCCCCGCCGGGCAGATCCGAGACGAAGTCGGCCCGGGCCTTTACCTCCCGGGCGGCATCGCAGGGGCAGACCGTGAGGCCGCACAGCTCCATGGCCGGCAGATCGATCAGGTCATCCCCCATGAAGCCGGTTTCCTCCAGGGGGATGGAGAGCTCCTGGCAAAGACGGCGCAGGGCCTCAGGCTTGTTCTGGATGTTCTGGATCACATGGTCGATGTTCAGCTCGGCGGCCCGGTTGCGGACGATCTGGCTCTCCCGGCCGGTGAGAATGGCCAGGGTGACGCCCGAGTCGGCCAGCAGCCGCAGGCCCAGCCCGTCCTTGATGGAAAAGGCCTTGCAGACCTCGCCCCTTTCGCCCATATAGATCTTGCCGTCGGTCAGGGTGCCGTCCACATCCAGCACCAGCAGGCGGATGTCTCTCATTCCTGGCCCTCCTCAAAGATGAGGGCAAAGCGGGAGGGAGTGAGGAAGCGGGGCAGCACGCCCTGGTGGTGTTCCTTCAGGTCCTTCAGGGCGGCAGCCAGCCCCTCGTTGATGGCCGCTGCCTGCTGGGCGTCAAAGCTGCGCTCCATGTCGGCGCTGGCGAAGTTCTGGGTTTTGGTGTCGTAGCCGTCCAGGCCGGCGATGTATACCGCCCCGGGCTGGCAGCCATCCAGCAGAGTCAAAAGCAGGAGAGCCGCGTTGTCGGCATAGTAAAAGCCCGGCCGCATCAGGGGGGCGATATTCACCACCAGCTTGCCCTCGCCGGCCTTTTCACCCAGGTTGGAGGTAAAGAGCTTCCGGGCCTCCTCAAATCGCTCGGAGTGCTTCCAGTAGTCATACCGCTTGGGGTTGGAGAAAAAGGCCAGATCCGGCAGGGGATTTTCGGGCAAGGGCAGCTGGTTCACCGTGATGACAAAGGCATCCTTCTCCCGGATAAAGCGGCGGATCTCCTCCTCATGGGTACGGCTGCTGGGGCCGGGCAGCACCAGGACCACCGTGCGGCCCTGCACCAGCTTGGCAAAGGCGGCGCGGCTCTCGCTGTCGTCCCCGGTGCTGGCCAGACGGCCGGCATAGAGCTTGTCCAGCAGGTCGTAGTCATACCGCTTGCGGATGGCGGGGTCCAGCTGTTCCAGCACATAGCGCATGTCCTTGGTGCGGATGCTGGGCTTTTCAGAGAGATAGGTGATGTTGTGCACATGGGCGCTGTAGATGCCCGCCAGGAAATAGGGCACCGAATAGCCCCAGGTGCACCGGGCTTTCATGCTGCCCATATAGTTGTCCACCGCGTCCAGCAGCACGTCCAGATCGTAGTGCTTGCCCCATTTGCGGTTCAGGTAATCGGCCACCAGCTCGGTGTTGGTGTTGCCGGCACCCCGGCCCATGCCGCAGAGGGTGGCGTCCACGGTGATGTTCCGCAGACCCTTGGCCAGCTTGACGAATTCCTGGCTGAGGGCAAAACTCATCTGCATGTTGTTATGGCTGTGGAAGCCCATGCGGATGGAGGGGTCCAGGTGAGCGTGAATCACCCCGAACAGCCGCTCCAGATCCTCGGGGAACATGCTGCCGAAGGTGTCCACCGCCGAGAGGGCCAGGGGCTTGAGCTGGTTTACGTCCCGGATAAGGTCCAGCAGCTCCTCGTCGGAGTAGCCCAGGATGTCCACCGGCTGGATATACAGGTCATACCCCAATTCCAGAATGCGGCGGCAGAAGGGGAGAACGTCCTTGCGCTCCTTTTTGAAAAAGCAGGCCCGAACCCCCGTGATGCTGGTGCCGTCGCAGGGGTCCAGGTTCTCGATGTGGTAGCGGCTGTAGTCCGACAGGGCCACATAGCGCACGCCTTCCCGCCGGTTCTTGGGCATGTAGGGCCTGATCTGGGCGGAATTGTTGAAGATGGTGCTGCCGGCCTGGTGAGGCTCATCCTTCAAAAAGCCCACCTCGATCACGTCCACACCGGCGTCGGTGAGGCTTTGGATAAAGCCCTTGATGAATTTATCCCCGAACTGGGTATTCACCAGATAGCCGCCGTCCCGCAGGGTGCAGTCCAGAAGTTTGATGTCGTTTTCCATCATGATAACGGTCCTTTCTCCGCCCCGCAGGGCAGGCGTGAGGGTTACAGGCCCATGGCCTTGTCCAGCCCCAGGCGCTTGATCTCGGCAATCACCTGCTCCAGATGCTGGGGAAGATCCACGCTGATGTTTTCCAGGGTGGTTTCGCCAAAGCGCATCTTGTAGCCGGCCTGCATGGCCCGCAGGGGCTCCACGCACTCGGCAATTTCCAGGGAGGATTGGGGCATGGCACCAAATTTCAAAAGGAAATCCCGCTTGTAGGCGTAAATGCCCACATGCTTGTACACATCCACATGGTCGGTGTCCTTGGCGCCGCTGGGGATGGGGTTGCGGGAGAAATACATGGCGTCCATATGGTCGTCGGTGACCACCTTGACAGTGCTGGGCGCCGCGATCAGATCCGGGTCGGTGATCTTCTTTTTTAGGCTGCCGAAATAGACCTCCGGGTCGTCAAAAAGCCGGATGGCCTGGCGGATGATCTCCGGGTCCATGAGGGGCTCATCCCCCTGGATGTTGATGAAGAGGTCTCCCTCTACCTTGGAGGCCACTTCCGCCACCCGGTCGCTGCCGGTGGGGTGGTCGGGGCTGGTCATCACCACGTCCATGCCGTACTGCCGGCAGACCTGTTCAATGCGCTCGTCGTCCGTGGCCACATAGAGCTTGTCCAGCTCTTTCACCTTGCTGGCCTGCTGATAGACCCACCAGATCATGGGCCGGCCGCAGATGTCGGCCAGAGGCTTGCCGGGAAAGCGGGAGGAGCGATAGCGGGCAGGAATCACACCGATGATCTTCATATGCGTAAACACCTTTCTGTTGGATTTTGCCCGCATTAAGGCGGGCGATAGACCCCGCCGATGGGCAGGGAAAAACAATCAGCGATAGGGTTCGATGAAGTCGTATCCCAGGCTGATCTTTTCGTCGGCGCATTTCAGGTTTGCCACCGAGGCGGTGCACAGACCCACCGCCCGGGCAAAGCGCACCTCAAAGCAGTAGTCCAGCAGCTCGGAGGGCATGAACCGATCCAGCACCACCGCATCGGGGAAGAGCGCGTGGTAGTCGGTGGTGTCCCGGGGATGGGTTTTGATAAAGAGCTGGTAGCCCTTGGCATACCGGGCCACCACGTCCCGGCACAGCCGGTTCTGGGCCTCCTGGCTGGGCAGGTCGTGATCCACAAAAAAGCTGCGGGGCAAAAGCAGGCAGGCGGGCCGGTCCATGGGGGGCAGCTCGCTGCTCACAAAAACCCGGCGGATCACCCAACGCTTGTCCGGGCCGAAGCCCTCCAGCAGATTCAGGGGGTCCAGGGCAATGGCCTTTTCCTGGTAGTAGGGCACCTGGGAGGGGTCGCTCATCTCCACCCCGTCCACGCCCCGGTAACCGCCCCAGTACAGGTATCCCCGGCCGCTTTTTTGCCGCCGGGCAAAGTCCGGCAGGGCCCGCTGGCGGTCGATGTGGATGTTGGAGGGGTGGGCCAGGTGGTTGCGGGTGTCCTCTCCCAGGATATAATGGGCACCCCAGTCCTGTAACCAGCGGCCCAGGGGGGTCCAGTCGTTGTAGATGCAGATCTGCCCGTAGAGGCGGGGGTCCAGGGAAAAGCCGGCCAGCCGCAGGGCCCGCCGCTGCATCCGATGCCCCAGCAGGGCCCGCCAGCCCTTTTGAGGCGGGGCGGGCCAGTGCTCGTCCGGGTAGGTGAGTACTTGTCGGAATACCCCGCTGGCCGAAAGCCGCCGGGCCAGTTCCTCCCGCCCGGGGATGGACTCGCTGAGGATGATGTCCGCCGTGCGGGGCTTTGCCAGCACCTTGATGAGGGAGGCCAGCACATGGTATTGGGTATGGCAGATAAAAAGATCAGGTTTTGTCATGAAAAGCCTCTGACAATCTTACAGAATCCGCACAGGGGGGAAGTGGATGCGACCCCAGCCGGCGGGCCATTCCGGGATGGTGAAGTCCTCGTTGGTCACCTCAAAGTGGAATTCGGTGCTGGGCTTGTCCAGGCAGACGGGATTGGTGAGGGACCGCTCAAAGATGTCCAGATAGAAGAAATATTGCCCTTCGCCCAGCAGGGAGGGGTCAAATTCAAAGACGGTGGTATAGGTCTTGCCCGGCTCGGCGGCGCCCAGGCTTACCGGGTGGGTGATGCCCACCGGGCTGGAATCCCGGTAGTGCAGGTTCATCTTCATGTTGATGCCGCTGAAGGGCTCATTTACATGCCAGCGGATCTGGACCTTCATGGTCTCGGTGTTGGAGAAGACGCTGCTCTCCTTGTCCAGAAAGCGCAGCTCTTCCAGGAACAGCCGCTTGCCGGCGCTGGGAGTCTGGCGCCCCACCGACCGCAGGTCATAGTGCACCACGTTCACGTCGGTGGTGTCCATATAGATGGCGATGGCCTCCTCCACGTCGCCGGAAAAGATGACCCGCCCCTTGTCCAGCACGATACAGCGGGTGCACAGCTGGCGGATGGTGCTCATGTTATGGCTCACATACAAGACGGTGCGGCCCTCCTGGCCGGCCACATCGCTCATCTTGCCCAGACATTTCTGCTGGAACTTCATGTCGCCCACGGCCAGAACCTCGTCCATCACCATGATCTCCGAGTCCAGATGGGCGGCCACCGCAAAGGCCAGCTTGACGAACATGCCGCTGGAATAGCGTTTCACCGGGGTGTCGATGAAGTCGCCGCACTCGCTGAACTCGATGATCTGGTCGATCTTGGAGTCCACCTCGGCCTTGGTCATGCCCAGGATGGCGCCGTTCATGTAGATGTTCTCCCGGCCGGTCATCTCGTTGTTGAAGCCGGTGCCCACCTCCAGCATGCTGGCCACCCGCCCTTTCAGGCGGATCTCCCCCTCGGTAGGGGCGGTGATGCGGGAGAGGATCTTGAGCAGGGTGCTCTTGCCGGCGCCGTTGCGGCCGATGATGCCCAGGGCCTCGCCCTTGTACACCGTCAGGTCAACCCCGTTCAGGGCCATGAAGGTGGTGCCGAACAGCCGGGTATCGGTGCCGATCACCAGGTTGGGATCCTCTTTGCCCCGCAGGCGGGCCCACCAGCTTTGCAAGTCGGCGGTGAGGGTGCCGCCGCCGATCTGGCCCAGCTTGTATTGTTTTTTCAGGCCGGTGATCTGGATCACCGGCTCCCGGTTTTGTGTGAGATTTTCCATGTTTTCGGCTCCCTCCCGGTTAGACCGTGTCCATAAAGGTCTTTTCGATGCGGCTGAACAGGATGACGCCGATGGCCAGCAGCACGACAGTGGCAATCACGCTGTACCAGAACTGCCACAGGGTGAAGGTGCCGGTGCCCAGCGTGGCCATGCGGAACATCTCCACCGGGGCGGTCATGGGGTTGAGCTTGACCAGAAAGGCCAGCTTGGGCTGGTTGTAGAGGGTGTCCATGGAGTAGACCACGGGGGTGGCGTACATCCACAGCTGGACGCCGAAGCCCACGGCAATGGCCAGATCCCGGTATTTGGTGGTGAGGCTGGAGACGATGATGCCCACGCCCAGCCCCATCAGCATCACTTCCACCATCAGCACCGGCAGCAGCAGGGCCCACAGGGTGAAGCGCACGTTCCCCTCCGCCAGGGCAAAATAGACCCAGAAGCACAGGAACATGGCAAACTGGATGAGAAAGTTGAGCAGCGCCGTGATCACCTGGCTGAAGGGCACGGTGAGGCGGGGAAAATACACCTTGCCGAACACCCCCGCATTGGTGACGAAGGTATTGGCTGTGTTGTTGATGCAGCCGGCAAAGAAGGTCCAGATGGTGTTGCCGGCCATATAAAACAGGAAGCTGGGCACCCCGCCGGGGGCAAGGCCGGCGATGCCGCCAAACACCACGTTGAAGATCACGGTGGTGATGAGTGGGTTCAGCAGGATCCACAGCGGACCCAGGATGGTCTGCTTGTAGTACACGACAAAATTGCGCTTGACGAACATACCCACCAGGTCCCGGTATTTCCAGAGCTCCCGCAGGTCAATGTCAAACCAGCCGGTTTTGGGCCGGATGATGGTGGTCCAGGTTTGGTTTTCGGTGTTGGCCATCTTGATTTTATTCCTCTGTTTTTTCAATCGATGATATCCGTAAGATTATACCACAAAGGGAGGGAAAAGAAAACAGCCCGGCGACTTTTGCGCCGGGCTCAAGAGAGAAAAGTTACAAAAAAGTTGCAAATGCGGGCTTATTCCGCCGGGATGGCATCGATGCCCTTCCAGTCCCGCCAGAAGGGGTGCAGCAATCGGCCCAGCTTGTAGAGCCGCCAGTAAAAGGCATCGTTGGCCAGCCGCCCCTGGGAAAGGCGGGCAATGAGCCGGGCCCGGCGCAGGCGGAAGGGGACATAAAAGACCGAATAGAACCGGGCCCTGGGGAAGTACTCCACCATCCGGCGGTAGGCATCCAGCCGGGCAAATTCATCCAGGGCCGCCTGACGCCGGTCCTCGGGCAGGCAGCTCAGCCCGAAGGCGATGGTCTGGATGTATTCCAGCATGATGTATTGCAGGCTCAGCAGGGGCGCGTGGTAGAGATGGACGGCATCCTGCAAAAGTCCGTCAAACATCTCGAAATGGGCCTGTTTCAGGGGCTTGTCGCTGCGGCGGCTCACGCTGGCCTCGTTTTCCCGCTCCCAGAAATAGAGCGGGCAGGCCAGGTTGCAGACCAGACCCTCGGGGTTTTCTGTCCAGAAAGCGGCCAGATACTGGCGCAGAAAGGGCCGGTCCTCATAGCCGTCCTTCTGGGTTTCGTCAAAGCGAAGGTTGTGGCGGCGCAGAAATTCCATGGGGTAGAGCTTGCACCAGGGAGGCACCAGGGGGGTGTGATTGTACAGATGCCCCACCTGGCGGCTGGCATAGAAATGCTCGTCTGAGGCCGAGGGAAGGCTTTCCTGCAACTGGCGGCGGTCCTCGGTGTGACAGAAGGTGACAAGACAGTCAGGGTGGGCCTGCTGGGCTTTCAGGGCCGCTTCCAGCGCCACAGGGCTGAGCATGTCGTCCTGGTCCATCAGAACCGCATAGGGGGTGCGCACGGCGGCAAGGCCGGCATTGCGGGCGCTGCACACCCCGCCGTTGGGCTTGTGCAGCACCCGGAAGCGGCTGTCCTTCTGGGCGTATTTGTCGCAGATCCGGCCGGAGCCGTCGGTGCTGCCGTCGTCCACCAGAATGGCCTCCCAGTCCGGGCAGGTCTGGGCCAGGATGCTGTCAAAGCAGCGGGCCACAAGGCGCTCCATGTTGTACACGGGCACCACTACGGTGACGGATGCCATACGGGTTTCTCCTCTCACAGGCAAAATTTTTTTGGGGGCAGGCTCACAGCCGTTTCCAGCGGCCGCCCAGCAGATACCAGCCCAGCCAGTCGCATTTTTCGTACAAAAACCGACCGCCCAGAAAACTGCCGAACAGGGCGGCGCAGAGCCAGGCCGCCCGGGCCCGCCAGGGCAGATAGAAGGGGGAGTAAAAATGCTGCCTGCCCATGAAATCCAGCAGGCGGCGGCACTCCGGCGCGTTCCACAATTGGCGGGCCGCCCGGCGGCGGGCCGGGCCCCGGGCCGAATACAGACCATAGCTCAGGGTGTGCAGGGCCTGGCGGCAGAGCAAAAAGCAATCCTCTTCGGGCACCTTGTAGAGGGTGAGATAGTCCCGCAGCAGATCGGTGAACATGGCCAGATGGCTGGGCTGATAGGGCTGGAGCCGGTTGCTGACGCTGGCCTCGTTGCCCATCTCATAGTAGTAATAGGGCGTTTTCAGGTAGAGAATCCGCCCCCCGGGGTGACAGGAAAACCAGGCGTGCCAGTAGGCCACCACAAAGGGCAGATCGTCGGTGCCGTCCTGGATGCGCTCGTCAAAATACAGGGAGTGCTCCCGCAAAAATTCCACCGAGAAGAGCTTGGTCCAGATATAGTGGGTGTTGCCGGCCCCGTAAAAAAGCCCCAGTTCCCGCTGGCTGTAAAAGCGGATGGGCTCGCCGCCGGCTTCCGGGGGCAGGAGGCCGGCCTGCTGCCGCACGCCGGTGAACGCCCAGTGGACGAGGTCCTCCGGCGAAGACTTGCCCAGCGCCTCAAAAACTGCCTGCATCAGGCCGGGGGCAAAGCGGTCGTCCTGGTCCAGAAACAGCAGCCACCGGCCCCGGGCGGCCCGGATGCCGTGGTTGCGGGCGCTGGTGACGCCGCCGTTGGGCTGGTGCAGGCTGACAAAGCGTTCGTCCCGGGCAGCCAGGCGGTCACACAGAGCGCCGGATTCGTCCGGGCTGCCGTCTTCAATAAAAAGGGCCTCAAAATCCCGGAAAGTCTGGGCCAAAAGGCTTTCCGCACAGCCCTCCAGAAAATCCACACCCTTGTATACGGGGATGACCACCGTGAAAAAAGGGGAAACCAAGCTGCCCCACTCCTTCCTGCGGGTCGGGCTCAGCGCCCGAGAGCCGCCACAAATCGCTCATAATAGGCCTGCCGGCTGAAATCCCGGGCCCGGCGGCAGCCGGCGGCTGACATATCCGCCGCCCGGCGGGGGTCCGCCCTCAGCTGTTCCACAGCTTCGGCGATGCTGCGGGACAATTCGGGAACGCCGGGGATCTCTTCCAGGCTGCCGTCCTCCCGGATCCGCTCGTTCCGGGGCAGCAGAATAGCCCCGCTGCCCTCCAGATATTCCGGCATGCCGCCGCTCTGGGTGGCAATGACCGGGCAGCCGCAGGCCATGGCCTCGATGGCGGTGATGCCGGCGGGCTCATCCCACACAGCGGGGAAGCAGGCCGCGTTGGCCATCCGATAATAGGCGGGCAGCTGGGGGTTGGGCACAAAGCCGGTGAAGAAGAGCCGGCCCTCCAGGGCTTTTTGCTGTTCCTTGAGGCGCTCAAAGAAGGGGCTGGTGTCCTGGGCGGCAAAAAAGGGGCTGCCGATGACCAGCAGTTTCACATGGGGGTCATCCAGATAGCGCAGGGCCTCCACAAGGTGTTGGATTCCCTTTTCGGGGCAGATGCGGCCGCAGAAGAGAAGGACAAAATCCTCCTTTTCAAAGCCCAGCCGGCGGCGCAGGTCCTCCTGCTCGCCCACACAGGCGGGCAGAGGATTGAAGCGGGCCAGGTCCACACAGTTGGGCACCAGATGTACCTGCACCGGGCGGGTGGGGTGGTAGCTCTCAGCCACAAAGTTGCTGATGGCCAGGATATGCCCGTACATCCGCTCCAGCAGGGGGGTGGCACGCAGCTGCATGTGCAGGTGGGCAAAGCAGCGGTCCCGCCCCATCACCTGGGAAATGGCCCGGGTCTCGGTGAGATCGCCCCCCTCGGTGACCACCAGGTCCGGCTGCTCGGCCTGGACTGCCCGCAAAACCTGATTGTACCAGCAGTTCAGGGGGGCCGGGCGGTGCATCCGCCGCAGCTGTCCGCACACCGGGCCCCAGAGCTTCTGGCGCAGGGGCTGGGCGGGCAGGTAGTAGATCCGGGTGTGTCGGTAGCGGAGGGCGGCCTGTTCGGCGTCCGGGTCAGGCAGGCTCACGCAGACCAGCTCCAGCTTTTTCTGACGTTCGTTTTCCTCGATCAGGTGGGTGATGAGGGTCTCCACCGCGCCGCCCTTCACCGCAGGCAGGGCCAGGGCAGGCGGGGGTACCAAAAAGACTTTCATGCTTTGCCTTTCTTCGCATTGGGGTGGGGAAGGGGCCGGGCGCTCCAGAGCAGGCAGCTGACCTTTTCCCGCAGGGTGAGTTCCCGGCAGGCGGGCAGGGGGGCCAGCAGGGTGCACATCCGCATCTGTTCCTCCCGCCAGCGGTCATACACCGGGGGAGTAAGGGACTGGCGGGCCTGGGCACAGAGGGAGAGATACCGATGCCAGCAGGCCGCCAGGGCCTTGTCCTGCAGGTCTTTGGGCATCTGGTTCTGGGCAAAATACTGGCAGCGCATCACCAGAGCGGTGACCCCGTCGAAGCGGGCGGGCGAAAAGCCGGTGCGGCAGATGCTGCCCGGGCGCAGCCGGTAGCGATAGAGGGGTCGGGCCACACAGGCCACCGCCCGGCTCTCGTGGAACAGCCGGTGGGCCACCGCGTCGTCCTCATGGATGCGGCCGTTGGGGTAGCGCAGGTTTTTCCACAGCCGGGCGCTGTACAGCTTGTTCCAGGCCACGGTGTAGTAGGTGCTGGACTCTTTGTAAAACTCGTACAGCAGCTCGTCTCCCCCAAAACAGCCCACCCGGATGGGCTGGGTCAGGGCCGGCTGGGGCAGGGACTGTCCGCTTTCGGCCACATCCTCCACCCCGCAGATGGACATATCCGCGTCGTTCTGATGCAGGGCCTCGTAGAGAATCTTCAGATAGTCCGGCAGGACCAGGTCGTCCGAGTCCACAAAGGCGATGTAGTCGCCCGTGGCCTTTTCCAGCCCCGCGTTCCGGGCGCTGGAAAGCCCCCCGTTGGGCTTGTGGATGACCTGGAATCGGCTGTCCTTCTGGGCATAGTGGTCGCAGATCTGGGGGGAGTCGTCGGTGCTCCCGTCGTCCACCAGGATGCACTCGAAGGCGGTGAAGGTCTGGGCGAGGACGCTCTCCAGGCAGTCCCGCAGCCAGGGGCCCATGTTGTATACCGGGATGATGACGCTGATGGCAGGCATATGAAACGCTCCTTTTTGCTACGCGATAAGAGGGGAGAATGGCCGAAAAATTCAGCCGCCGGGATGCAGCCGGCCCCAGACCCTGGCCAGCTGATAGGCGAGATTTGGGCTGAACAGGAAGAGCCGGAGACGGAATTTTTCGAAAGACGAGATGTGGGGGCAGGCCAGCAGCTGCCCGCGCACCGAGGCCAGATGGGTGCGGTGGTAAGCAAAGCCCTGGCGCACCTGGTCCAGCCGGAGAGAGCCGCTCTCCGCGGCCATGGCATAGAACAGGTAAAATACCCGCCAGTAACAGGCGTAGGCCCACTGGGTCAGGTCGGGCTTGTCGCCCCGATCCCGGAACCAGCACAGCCAGTCCCAGTACATGGTGAGATCGTCCAGCTTGCGGGGCGGGAAGACCGCCGAGGTGATGCTGCCGACGCGGGTGCGGTAGTGGTAGAGCTTGTCGTTCAGGCAGTAGATCTGAGCCCCCTCGTATACCAGATGGAGGATGCTGGCGTCATCCCCGAAAAACATGGACTCATCGTATCGGATGCCCCGCTCCTTGAAGAGCCGAGCGTCGAAGAGCTTGTTCCAGGAGAGCATCCCGTACATGGTGCCGGTCTGGAAGATATCGTAGAAGAGGTCCAGCGCGTCCTGCTTGCCGGTGAGCTTGCTCTGCACCGTGATGTCCGGCAGGGGATGACCCTCCTCGTCGATGCCCTCGGCCCCGCAGGCCGCGATCTGACAGTCGTTTTCCAGAAGAGCCTGGTAGAGAGTCTCATAAAAGGTGGGCTCGACAAGATCATCCGAGTCCACAAAACCGATATACCGGCCCCGGGCAGCCTCCAGCCCCGCGTTGCTGGCGCTGGCAGGGCCCCCGTTGGGCTTGTGGATGACCCGGATGCGGGGGTCCCGCAGGGCCCACTGGTCGCAGATTTCGCCGCAGCCGTTGGGGCTGCCGTCCTCCACCAGGATCAGTTCCAGGTCGGAGAGGGTCTGGTTCAGGATGCTCTGGATGCAGAGGGGCAGCTGTTCCCGGGCGTCGTATACGCTGGTGATCACGCTGATAAGGGGCATGGCAAACTCCTTTTTCAAAAGAGGGTTGGCGGTTCAGGGGAGAAAAGGCTCTTTGAGGCCGCAGTAGAGGGCCAGCAGCCCCGGCAGCCGGCAGGTGGCGCAGAACCGATAGGGCAGGGCAAGCAGACCGTGGGCGTCCCGCCTCAGCTGGTCCAGGATGGCCCGGCGGCCTGCCTCAAAGGCCAGACACTGCCCCAGCAGGGCCCGGCGGCGCCCAAAAGGCAGCTTGCCCTTCTGGCCGGTGAGCAAAAAGAATTGCAGCCTGCACACGTCAGCCCGGCGGGCGCGGGAAAGGGCAAGGAGGGACTCTTCTTCCAGCCCGCAGGCAGCCAGGAAGGCCTCATAGGCGGGGCGGGTCAGTTCTTCCGCCTCCAGAAGGTCGGTGCGTAGCCGGCGGGAAAGGGAGCCTTCGGCCTTGTCCTCGTAGAGATAGTAGTGATCCGGGCAGAGGCGGAAGGCGCGGCCCCGGGTCAGTACCTCCAGATTGAACAGGAGATCCTCGTTGATGGCCAGCCGGGGCGAAAACACAGTGTCTCCCACCATCCGCCTGGCGTAGACCTTGTTGTACAAAAGGGCAATCTGGCCCTCCCGCACCAGCAGTGAATCCAGCTCCGGGGCCAGCTCGTCCAGCCCGTCGTGAAGCCCGGGCAGGGGCCAGGGGCAGGTGCGGCCGCTGGTGTGCAGCACCCCGAAGCCGAACCAGTCCAGGTCTTCCGACAGCAGATGGGCCAGGGCCAGGCTGTACAGCCCCGGCAAAAGCTGGTCGTCCGCATCCACAAAGGAGAGGTAGCGCCCCCGGGCGGCCTGCAGCCCGGCAGTGCGGGCCGCAGAGGCCCCGCCGTTGGGCTGGTGAATCACCCGAACCCGCCGGTCTTTCTGGGCCCACTCGTCACAGAGCCGGCCGCTGCCGTCCGGGCTGCCGTCCTCCACCAGGATCAGTTCCAGATCCGCAAAATCCTGGCCCAATATACTCTCCACACAGGCGTTCAAGGTGTCCTTGGCCCGGTAGACGGGCACGATCACGCTCAGCAAAGGGGTCATGGCGTATCCTCCCGGCGGCCGGTCAGCTTGCGGGCCAGAAGGCCGGCGCAGCGCCCCGCAAAGTAAAAGGGGAAGAGCAGCCGGCAGCGCAGGGGCATGCCCCCCATGGCCCGGATGAATTCCGGCAGGCCACCCAGGCGGATTCGGTCACAGAAGGGGAAAAAGGTGCCCGCCAGATAGCACAGAGTGAAGGAATACCGGCCGCCCCAGTACTCCTCGCTGGCCCGGATCACCGACAGGTGGTCCCGGTATTTCTGCACGGCGGTGCGGGTGCCGTTGTAGTTCTGGTGGTGGGGGTCGGTGCCGGCCACCCGATAGGCCGAGAGGGCCTGGGGCAGCACATACACCCGCCCCGCATTCAGGAGCAGCAGGCAGAGGGCAAAGTCTGCAATGCTGCGATTGGCAGTCACATAGGCCTCCTCCCGGGGGCCCATCTGGCAGAAAATGTTCCGGCACAGACAGGCAGTGCAGGAGAAGGTGATCCCCCGCAAAAACAGCCCGAGGGTGGCATCTCGCCCCAGAATGCGCGGATCATGGGGCTCGGTGCCGTAGGTGTTGCCCGCGTCGTCGGTGAGCAGCAGGGTGTGGCTCACCGCCTCATAGTCCGGGTGGGCCCGCAGAAAATCCACCTGCGTCTGGAGCTTGTCCGGGCTCAGCCACCAGTCGTCCCCCTCCAGGGTGCAGACAAACTGGCCCCGGGCCATCCGCAGCCCCTCGAACCAGTTGCGGCTGATGCCCACGTTCTCCGGGCGCAGGTTCAGCCGGATGCGGCGGTCCCGGGCGGCGTACTCCTCCAGGATTTTCCGGGTGCCGTCGCTGCCGCAGTCCTCGCTCACCAGGATCTCATATTCAAAATCCGTTTTTTGGGCCAGCACGCTGTCCAGTGCCTGGGCGATATAGCGTTCCTGGTTGTAGGTGGTGACCAGGACAGTGACAAGAGGCTCCATGGGGAGGCTTCCTTTCAGGTGTTTTGAGGGGAGAGAATCTCCCGGTAAATTTCCAGCATCCGCTGGCCGTTGGCGGCCGGGTCGTGGGTGCGCAGGGCCCGCTGCCGGGCCCGTTGGCCGCAGGCTTGGGCAAAATCCGGCTCGTCCAGCATCCGCAGGATGGCCTGGCTCAGGGCCTGGATGTCCTCAGCCGGGTACAGAAGGCCCTCCTGGCCGTCGGTGAGCATGCTCTCCACACCGCCCACCCGGCTGGCCACACAGGGCAGACCCAGCAGCATGGCCTCTCCCAGGGAATTGGGGCTGTTCTCCATGCTGCTGCACAAAAGATACAGGCTGCTGTCCAGGTATTGCTGGCGGATCTGTTCTTCGTTCAGCGGGCCGGTGTAAGAAACAGCCGCCCCCAGCCCCAACTGTCGGATGAGGCGCTTGGTGTACCGCTGATAGGGGAACATCCAGTCAATGACCGGGCGAAGCAGGAGGCCTCTCTCCAGCGGGGGCCAGCCGGCAATGACCAGCCGGGCGTCCGGGTACTTTTCCAGCACGGCGGGCAGAGCCTGCAAAAGCCGGTGCAGCCCTTTCAGAGGATAGTTGCCCTGGCTCAAAAACAGCACCGGGCTGGAGGGCCCGCCCTGCCACTCTCCCTCATAAAAAGAGGGCCGGAGAGTCTCGTTGCAGGGATAGTACCGGGCCTGGGGGGCCAGCCGCTGCAATTGCAGGCGGTCCCAGGAGGTTCGGCCGGTCACATGCCGAAGAGAAGCCAGCATGGCGGCCTCGGCCTCGGCCTGCCGCCGGAAATAGGCCAGCTGGCCGTCCAGCAGGCCGCCGGGTATCACCCGGTCGATCATCCGCTGGACAAAGCAGGAGGAGCAGTAGGCTTTCGGCACCCCGTCCAGCAGGTGATCGGCACAGGGGCCCATCAGCCCCTGGATGCTGAGCAGAACCCGGTCCGGGTCACATTGGCTCAAAAGAGCCGTGGCCGGCGGGTATTCGCTGCCCCAGAGGTGGACAAGGTCCGGCTGCACTTTTTGGAGCAGCCGGGCAAATTCCTCCCGGGTGCCGTGGGGCAAAAGCCAGTATTCCACTCCGTCCAGGTGCAGGCAGGTGGCCTCACTCACCTTGGGGTTCACGGTGCAGACGGACAGCTCCGCCCGGGTGCGCAGCGCCTCCAGCTGGCCCAGGATCCAGCCGCCGCCGTGCTGACCGGCTAGGCCCAGGGCCTCGCCCACCTGGGGCAGGGTCACGCTGACCAGCCAAAGCACCTTCATGGGGAAGACCTCCTTCAAAACTTTTTGAAATCCTTTTCAGACAGTGCAGTTTTCCAGCCCTTCGAGGAAAGCCCGGGCCACCGCCCGGGGGGTATTGGCCTCAAACAGCCGGGACACCTGCTCTTTGTCGCAGCGGGTGTTGGAGTTTTGGACAAGGAAATCCCGCACCTTTTCCAGCACCGACGGCTCCAGCCCCTCCGACTCCTGAATGGTCAGAGAGAGGGGATACTGCTCCAGATAGGGCAGGGAGGGGTCGGTGGGGGATTTGGCCAGGGTCAGCACCGGCTTGCAGGTGCTGAAATACTCGAAGATCTTGCTGGGCAGCTGGGTGTCGCTGGCATTGCCCAGGTTGAGGAGAATGTCCGCCTTCTCCAACTCTTCCCGGGCCTGCTGGGGAGCCAGCGGGCCGGTGATCCGCAGCCGGTCGCCCAGCTTCTGCCGTGCATCGTCTGACAGTTCTGGGGGATAGTTTTCCCAGCCGCCCCCCACCAGAACCAGTTGGGTGTGGGGCAGGTCCAGCGCCTCAAACAGCTCCAGGGCAAAATGGGGGGTGCGCAGATCCTTGTACAGGCTGCCCACAAACACCACCCGGACAGGCTCGCCGGGCGCTTTTTGGGCGGGCAGGGGCTGGCTTTGGGGCGGCAAAAAACAGGGAAAATCCAGCACGGCGATCTTGCGCCGGTAGTTGGCCATCAGGTGCCCAGGCTCGCAGCACAGCCGCTCGATTTCCCGGGTGATGAAGAGCCCGTCCGCCTTCTGGCAGAGGGTGAACTCCAGATTGGCGGCTCTCGGCCCCTGGTCGGTGGGGCTGTCGGCCAGCGGGTCCATCTCCCACACCAGCCGCTTGGCGCCGACACTGGCATTCATCAGGGCCTCGGCGCTGTGATAGGGGGCGTTCACCGTGAGCACCGCGTCATAGCAATTGCGAGCGCAGTACAGCTCGATCTTGCGGCGGCAACGCTCAATGCGGGCGGGCCGGTGCAGCACAATGCGGCGGAATGCCGCCTCGGCACAGCGGGGATGGGCCGCCAGACGGGCCAGCCGCCTGACCACCGGGGTGCCGCCCCGGGCCCCATGTTCCAGAATCTGCTCCATCTGGGCCTCGGCAGGCAGCAAAAGGGGCAGCAGTTCCAGATTTTCCTGGGGGGGAAGATCGGGCAGGTCCTTCTCGGAACCTGCCATATACAGAATATGGACGGTGTGCCCCATACAGGCCAGTTCCCGGGCCATGCGGCAGGCAAGCCGGGGATTGGGGGCCAGAGGAAAATCCACCCCGTCCAGAACCATCAGCAGTTTCATAGATACTCCCAACGCAAAGGCGGCGCACCGCCCGAAGTGTATGCTCAGCGTTTTTCCAAAAAATGACGGCAGAAAAAGCCGTAAGGGCCGCTCAGCCAGCCGGAGGCAAGGGCGGCCGCTTTCATGGGCCGGCTCAAAAAAGGATTGGGCTTCATGGAGCAGTAATCCCGGCGGATCTGCGCCCGATAAGCCCGGGCAAGTTCGGCAAAGGGCTGCCGGTCCGGCTGGCGAAGGATCAGGCTGTAGAGGTACAGCAGCTTTTCATAGCGGAAAGCCGAGGCGCTTTCTTCCAGAGGGGTGCCGGCGGCCTCCTGCTCAATGCGGCAGGCCACCTGCATCTGATCCTCCAGCTGCTTCTGAGAGAGCGAACGCCGGCTGATGGAGGCAGAATGCTGCCGGTAGTGGTAGCCCGCAAAGTCCACAAAAGCCATGCCCGACACCCGCCCCAGCAAAATCCAGTTGGTCAGCAGATCCTCGTTGTAGGTGACGCCGGTCTCAAAGGCGTCCCGGGTGAGCAGATCCCGCAGGTACAGCTTGTTCCACAGGCCCCAGTCCACCCGCTTGTCGTGGAGCAGAGCCTGGCGAGGCCGAGTATCCCGCCAGGCTTCGGCGGCGGGGCCCTCATATTCCGGGTCGGGCAGGGCCGTATCAGAAAAAGTGTCGTACCGGCAGCAGGCACAGGGCAGGCCGGTGGTGCAAACTGCCCGATACAGCATCTCCACCAGCTGGGGATGAGCCAGGTCATCTGCGTCGCTGCACAGCACAAAATCGCCGGCTGCCGCCTGTACTCCCAGCCAGCGCCCGCCGTTGGCCCCCCGATTGGTGCCGGGGATCCGCCGCACCAGGCTGTGGTTTTCGGCCCATTGCCGGCACAGTTCACTGCTGCCGTCGGTGGAGTGGTCGTCCACCAGAAGGATCTCCAGGGGTCGGTAGGTCTGGGCCAGCAGGCTTTGCAGGCAGGGCTCCAGATAGGGGCCGGCGTTGTACACCGGCACCACGATGCTGATGAGAGGTCTCATGGGTTCTCCTCGTATGCTTTCAGGTAGAAAGCCTGTAGCCAGGCGGCGGTGTGCCGGATGTCATAGCCGGCTGCCCGTACCTTTTCCAGCGCGTCGGGGCAGCGCGCCAGCGGGGCAGCCAGAAGGGCGTCGGCCCAGGCATCCGGCGCATTCAGGGGCAAAAACTGCATCCCACAGCCCAGATCTGCCCCCTTGTCCACCTGGTCGGACACAAAACAGGGCAGCCCGGCGGACTGGGCCTCGGCCAGAACCACCGGCAGCCCTTCAAACAGGCTGGGCAGCAAGAACGCGTCCATGGCGTTGTAAAAAGCCCGGGTATTGGACTGTACCCCCGCAAAAATCACACGATCCCCCAGCGGGGCGGCCAGTTTCTCGATGGCAGGACGATCCGGCCCGTCCCCCAAAAGCAGGAGCCGGGCGCCGGGCTGGCGGCGCAGCACTTCCTCAAAGATCCGAATCAGATAGGGGTGGTTTTTCTGCTGGTTAAAGCGGCCGATATGGCCATAGACGATTTCCTCCTCCGAAATGCCCAACCGGCGGCGGGTCTCGCGGCGCAGTTCCGGGTCGGGCGCAAAGGAGGCCGCGTCCACCCCGTTGGGCAGGAACACAAAATCCCGCCCGTGGAAAAGGGCCTGGCCCGCCTGCTGGCCACAAGCAAACCGATCGGTCAGCCCATAGACAAAAAACCAGCTCATCAGCCTGTCCAGCCGGCCCACCAGGTTGTGCTCGTAGGAGGTGTTGTGGCTGTGGCCGACGCGCACCGGCACCCCGTGCCGACGGGCGATGGGGGTGTAGAACATCCCGAAACCGCTGTAGTGGCCGTGGATGACCCGGTATTCCGGGTGTTCCTCAAAAAAACGGTTTAGCCCCCGCAGGTATCGAAACAGGCGATTGTCCTGTCGAACCGTGAATTTATAGATGCGACCGCCCAGCTGCCGGATCTCCTCATCATAAAAGCAGGGCATATCATAATGGTACAGAAAATCAAACTGCACCTTCTGCCGGTCGATGGTGCGGTAGACGTTCATGATAAAGGTTTCCATGCCTCCCGCGTTCATGGCGGGCACGATCTGCAAAACCCGGACAGGGGGCATACAGGCAGCCTTCTTTCTTTGCCAAAAATCCAAAAGCCCGCAGAAAAATCACAAAACAGGGGAGATTTTGCCCCGGGCCCAAAATGCGCATATATTTCCATTATACGCATAAATCCGGCGCTTTGCAACCAACGCCCGCAGGCACAAAAAAACGCATTGCCGGGGGGCTCCCGGTCAATGCGCCGAATCTCTGTCAGGCAGGTATCAGGTTTTTACATAGCTGCGCACCAGAGCCTGCAAGAGGTCGTCCCGGTCCACCTTGCGGATCAGGCTGCGGGCGTTCTTGTAGGTGGTGATGTAGGTGGGGTCTTCAGAGAGAATGTAGCCCACCAACTGGTTCACCGGGTTGTACCCCTTTTCTTTCAGGGCGTCATACACTTCCTGAACAATGGTACGGATCTGTTCATCCTTATCATCATAGAGGGAAAAAATAGCAGTGGGATCCTTCATTGCGGGGCACCTCCTCCAGCACAAGATCAAAAAACCATATGAGACTATTATACACATCCGCCCCTCCATATGCAAGAAGCAGCCGGAAAAGCCGCCCGTGCGAACAATTTGTCGCAAAAAGAAAAAGAACGTTCCTGCAAAACTGCCGGATACATAAAAAACTGGATTATCAAACAAAAATGTGTAAAAAGAATGTATAAATTGACAAAAATGGCCGGGATATTGTCGATGTTTTTTGATATTTATTACATAAAAACCTTGAAAAGCAGGCCTGAAATGAGTAGAATAGTACATAGTAAATGCAGAGCCTCGGGCTTTGCAGAAAGGAGCCATAGATGGAAAGCAGACAAGCAGCTTCTTCCGATTTTCCCATCTATCTTTTCAAGCAGGGCAACAACAGTGAGGCGTATCGCTTTTTGGGCGCCCATCTTTCCGCCCTGAACGGCGAGAAGGGCGTTGTATTCCGGGTATGGGCGCCCCATGCCCGCGCGGTGAGCGTGGTGGGCGATTTCAACAGCTGGGTGCCCGGCAGCCACCCCATGGTCAATTTGCAGGGCAGCGGCATCTGGGAAGTGTTTATCCCGGGCATGAAGGAATATGACATCTATAAATACTGTATCACCACCCAGGATGACCGGCAGATCTTCAAGGCGGACCCCTATGCCTTCCATGCGGAGACCCGCCCTTCCAACGCCAGCAAGGTGTACAACCTGGAGGGATATAAGTGGAAGGACGCC
>CASFKY010000053.1 GCA_949295465.1 uncultured Oscillospiraceae bacterium | reverse complement strand
ATGCCCTGGCGGGTCTGGTGAGCGAGGAGGAGCTGTGCGCCGACTACATCCTGCCCAAGGCCTTTGATCCCCGTGTGAAGGACGCGGTGGCCAAGGCTGCCGCCGAGGCCGCCATCAAGGACGGCGTGGCCCGCATCTGAGAGGCCGGAAAGGGGGCTTTTGGGTCTGTCGGCAGCCCCGGGAAATCCGGCTCCGTCAGCGGGAGACGGGCCGGACATTATAATGATTTGCTTCTATAAGTTTTGATTCCTCTTTTGTATGGTCTCCGGGCCTGTCCTGCGCATCGATTGCGCGGGACAGGCCCGGGGGCTTTTTTGCTTTTTTACAGAAGAATCCAAATAAGAAGGCGGATTTTTGAAAAAATACAGCATGATTCGTTGTTTTGGCTCTTTTTGATGTCCTTGGAAACCTGTACAGCCGGGCGGGAATCTCTTTATACAAATTGCAATGTATTTTTGATTATCAAAAATTAAGAGGTCTTTGTGGATAAAAAGCGGAAAAAAAGATGATGGATTCGGTCAATTGAAGCCCCCCGGACCCACCGATATAATATAAGTAAAGAGTGGATCTCAGGACGGATTGAAGATCCCCAAAAAGTTGCCGGGTTCTGCGGCATGCGGTGCATTCTCACACACCGCATCGGGGCCGGGCGGCGCACAGAAAGAGAGGTCGTTTGGTATGAGCAATTTCGGTAAGGGTATCGATAAAAAGATATTCTGGCCGGCCACCATCGTGACGCTGGCGCTGGGAGTGGTGTTTTTTGCCTTCCCGGAGCAGAGCAACACCATGCTGAATCAGATTCATGATTTCACCACCCATCAGCTGGGCTGGTTCTTTTTGCTGGCAGTGATGGGTCTGCTGTTCTTGTGCTGCTATTTTGCCTTTTCCCGTCTGGGGAATGTGGTACTGGGCGCGCCCGGTGAAAAGCCCGCCTATTCCACCTTCACCTGGCTGGGCATGATCCTCACCTCCGGCACCGGCGGCAGCCTGCTGTACCTGGGTGCAGTGGAATGGATCTGGATGTCCGACGCACCTCCCTTCGGGGTGGCGCCCCGCAGCGCCGAGGCGCTGAGCTGGGCTTCGGCCTTCGGCATGTGGAACTGGGGCTTTTCGGCCTGGGCCTTCTATGTGGCCTGCGCGGTGCCCATCGGCTACTTCTTCTTTGTCAAGCGCAAGAGCAACATGAAGATGAGCGAGTACTGCCGCCCCCTGCTGGGCAAGCGGTCGGACGGCCTGGCGGGCCACGCCATCAACTTTGTGTACCTGTTCGCGCTGCTGGGCGGCGTGTTCACCTCCCTGGCGCTGGGCACGCCTCCCATCTCCAGCGGCATCGCTTACCTGCTGGGCTGGGAAGAGACCAACGTGGTCATTGCTGGCCCTGTGGACCTTTATCCCCCTGGCGGCCCTGATCTTCGGGCTGCAGCGAGGGGTGGCCAAACTCAGCGACTGGAACGTGCGGGGCTTCATCCTGCTGCTGGTCCTGCTGGTGGTGCTGGGCCCCACCTGGTTCATCTTCAACCACTCCCTGGACTCTCTGGGGCTGATGATCCAGAACTACATCTACATGGGCACCTATACCGACCCCATCAACAACAGCGGATTCCCTCAGGCCTGGACCATCTTCTACATGTCCTGGTGGGCCGTGTACGCCCTGCCCTTCGGCCTGTTCATTGCCAAGATCTCCAAGGGCCGAACCATCCGGCAGATGGTTCTGGGCGGCATGGGCGCGGGCAGCCTGGGCTGCTGGCTGTTCTACATGGTACTGCCCTCCTTCGGCATTGATCTGCAGCTTTCCGGCGAGGTGGACCTGTACACTTCCCTGAACGAAAAGGGCCGCGGCGGCGTGGTGATCGATCTGTTCCAGAATCTGCCCGGCGGCACCTTTATCATCGCCCTGTTCACCATTCTGGTGCTGGTGGCCTACATCACCGGCCACTGCTCGGTGGGCTATTCCCTGGCCGCCGCCTGCGAAAACCGCATCAAGGGCGACGAGGAACCCCAGAAATGGAACGTGGCCTTCTGGCTGATCCTGGCCGGCGCGGTGTCCCTGGGGCTGTACCTGGTCAACCCTGAGGCCCTGACTCCCCTGCAAACGGTGTCCATCCTGTTCGGGTTCCCGGTCTGCTTCGCGATTCTGGCCCTGGTGCTCAGTTTCTTCAAGCAGCTGAAAAAAGACTTCCCCGACGGGCTCCCCATTCCTCAGCACAGCGGCGAAAAGATCTACGGCAAGCCGGAAGAAGAGGAAGAGCTGGTCGGTGAATGAGCCGTCTGCCCGGCAAACTCCCGCCCGCCCTGACAAAGGGCCGGACGGGCAGGGCCCTCTCTCCCGAGCTCCCCTTTGGGAGAGAGGGCCCGAAAAGGGCAGCCGCCCAATAGCGCGGCAGAAAGGAAACAAACCATGCACAGCTCTGCACAGACCGCCCGCCCCGGAGAGGAAAGCTGGGACATCGCAGTGCTGGGGGCCGGCCCGGCGGGGATTGCCGCCGCCGTCACCGCCGCCCGGAGCGGCCGGCGCACCCTGCTGGTGGAATCTTCCGACAGAATCGGCGGAGTGATGAGCGCCTGCCCCGGCATGATGCTGGGGGCGGGATACCCCCTGGGCCGGAGCATCGGCGGATTTTTTGAGGAGTTTGTACAGCGGCTGTACCAGGCCCATCCGCCCCGGGCTCAGCGGCGGGACTGCGCCATCCCCGAGTTTGGGCCGGAGGTGGTGTACGACCCGGACTACGCCCTCTTTCAGCTGTATGAGATGCTGAAGGAGGCCGGAGTGTGTCTGCGCCTGTCCACCCGGATACGCGCGGTGTCCTGCCGGGAAACTCGGATCGATTCGGTCTGCCTGTTCGGCCCGGAAGGGGACAGACAGGTGTCGGCCCGCATCTGGCTGGACTGCACCGGCAACGGGGACCTGGCCGCGGCGGCCGGGATGCCCTTCCGTCTGGGAGACCAGAACGGCAGCATGATGGGGGCCACCCTGACCTTTTTTATGGAACAGGTGGACTGGGAGGCGGCTTTTGCCCGGCCGGATCTGTACCACACCGCTCTGGCGGAAAAGGAGATCCGGCAGGGGCGGCTCCACCCGGACATCCGGGAGATCTATTTTCTCAGGGGCTTTTATCCAGGTTCGGTGTTTTTCAACACCATCACCCTGCCCGGGGTGAACGGGCTCGATGAGCCCGGCTTGCAGAAGGCATTGCAGGAGGCCCGCCGGCGCTGCTTTGAGCTGGCCGAGTTCTGCCGGGAGGAGCTGCCTGGCTTCCAGAGGGCCTATCTCACCCGGCTGGGCCCCACCCTGGGCATCCGTGAAACCCGAAAGCTGGAGGAGATGCACTGCCTCACCATCCAAGAGATCGGGGAAGCCACCAAGTTCCCGGACGGAATCGTGGCCTGTGACAATCCCATAGACGACGTGTTCCGGGGAGACGCCAGGGAGTATTCCAACGAGAGAGCTCTGCGGGAGGGGGACTATTACACCATCCCCTTCCGCTGCCTGGTGCCCCGGCAGCTGGAAAATCTTTTGTTTGCGGGCCGCTGCATCTGTGCCGACGACAAGGCCTTTGCCTCGGTGCGAGGGATGCCCCAGTGCATGGCCATGGGTCAGAGCATCGCCCTGGCGGCTGACATGGCCTGCCGGGATGGGGTCCCGGTACAAGGGGTGGACCCCTGTGCGGTGGCGGCGGCCATGGCCCGGCAGGGCGGCAAAGGGATTGGCGGCGCTGACCTGTGAACAGAAAAGGAGAACGCAATGCAGACCATTCATGAAAAAGAGAGGGAGATCCCGGTTCATGCCTCGGTGGAGGTGCTGGTGGTGGGCAGCGGCCCGGCTGGTCTGGCCGCCGCCATTGCCGCCAAGCGGGCCGGGGCGGATGTGCTCATCCTGGAACGGTACGGCTGTTTCGGCGGGGTGATCAGCCAGGTGGGGGTGGAGGGCTTTGCCTGGTACCGCCATGGGACCATCGAGGCCGGCGGCCTGGTGCCCGAGTTTGAGGAGATGTCCATCCGGGTGGGGGGCAAAAACCCGGAGTGCCAGTCCACCAGTCAGGCCCTGGATGCGGAGATGTTCAAGTATGCCGCCGACCGAATGGTGGAGGAGGCGGGGATCCGGCCCATTCTCCACTGTACAGCGGTGGAGGCCATCCTGGAAAATGGGTTCATCAAGGGCGTGATCACCGAGAGCAAGTCGGGGCGGCTGGCCATTCTGGCCCAGCGGGTCATCGACTGCACCGGCGACGCGGATATCGTGGCCCTGGCGGGGGCGCCCTACACCAAAGCCCCCAAAAGCGAATTGATGAGCGTCACCACCATGTTCCACTGCAAGGGGGTGGACACCGCCCGCTTTAAGGAATATGTGAAAAACGAGCTGAAACCCACCTATAAAGACTGGGGCGGCTATTGGTCCATCCAGACCACCGGCAAGGAGGACGATCTGTTCAGCCCCTATTTTGAGCGGCCCTTTGTGGAGGCGGTGACCGAGGGCGTGGTGCCCGGGGAGAAGGACGTATGCCTGGGCGGCACCTGGAGCACCGTCACCGACGACGGAGAGGTGACCCAGCTGAACGTGGTGTTCATCAGCAACATCGACTGCACCGATGTGGAGGACCTGACCCGAGCCGAGATAACCGGGCGGCGCAACGCCATGCGATGCGTGGAGGTGCTGCGGAAAAAGGTGCCCGGCTTTGAAAATGCCAAGCTGCGCAATTTTGGGATGACTCTGGGCTGCCGGGAATCCCGCAAGCTGGACGGGTTGTATCGCCTGACCCAGCAGGATGTGATGGAACAGGGCCGCTTTGCAGACAGCATCGGCATTTTCCCGAGTTCATCGACGGGATCGGCTACCTGATCCTGCCCACCACCGGCTGGTATTACCAGATTCCCTACCGCTGCCTGGTGCCCAAACAGGTGGACAATCTTCTGGTGGCGGGGCGGTGCATTTCGGGGGACCGGGTGGCCCACGTCTCTTTTCGCAACATGTCCTGCTGTGTCACCACCGGCCAGGCGGCAGGGGTGGCAGCGGCGGTCTCGGTACGGGACGGCACCACCACCTCCCGGGTGGACGTGGGGCATGTACAGCAGGAGCTGGAAAAACAGCATGTGCGCATCCGCTGAGCGGACCCTTTCCAGGGTCCCTCCCAGGGCTGTGCCCGTCGTGTGCGGGCCCAGCCCTCTTTGGCGTATTTGTGAAGCTTTTTGGGTGCCGGCCCGGTTCGCTTTGCCTGGCCCGGCCGGGCCGCTATAATGGAGAAGGCACCCCTCACACAACACAGGAAAGAAGGCAACAACCATGTGGGAACATTCTGCCAGACCCTCCCGGGGGACGAATTTTTCAGATTGGCTGGAGTGGGGCGACAACGAAAAAGCCGGCTGCCCCTGAAAAGCCATTTTGAGCAGGGCCGGTATCTCCCTTCCCTGGCTCAGACCCAGGTACTGGTGGTGGGGGGCGGCCCGGCAGGTATCGCCGCCGCCATTGCCGCCGCCCGGGTGGGCGCCCGCACCCTTCTGGTGGAGGGCTACGGCTGCTTTGGGGGCAACATCACCCGGTGCGGGGTGGAGGCGGTGGCCCGGTATCGCCACGAGGGCACCGTCGAAGCCGGCGGTCTGCTGCGGGAGATCGAGGAGACCGCCTGGAAGATGGGGGCGGCATACCCGGAATGTCAGTCTGACAGCAGCGCGCTGGATACCGAGCTGTTCAAGCATGTGGCGGACAAGATGCTGCTGGATGCAGGGGTGCGGCCGCTGCTCCACTGCCGGGCGGTGGAGGCCATTGTGGAAGACGGCAAGATCCGGGGCGTGATCACCGAGAGCAAATCCGGCCGGCAGGCCATTTTTGCCCAGCGGGTGGTGGACTGCACCGGCGATGCCGACATTGCCATGAGTGCCGGGGCCCCCTGCGAAAAGCTGCCCAAAAGCGCCTTGATGGCGGTGACCCCGGTGTTTCATGTGAGCCAGGTGGACACCCTGCGCTTCCGCCGCTACATTGAGTCCGAGAGCCGCCCCACCTATCGGGATTGGGGCGGCTACTGGTCCCAGGAAGGGGAGGACTCCTTCATGGACCTGTTCAGCCCCTACCTGGAAAACTGCTTTTTGAAGGCGCAGGAGAGCGGGCTGATCCCCTCCATGCCCAACGTGACCCTGGGCGGCACCTACAGTGACATCCGAACGGACGGCAGCGTGACCCAGATGAACCTGGTCTTCCTCAATCAGATCGACTGTACCGATGTGTGGGACCTGACCCGGGCCGAGATCCAGGGGCGGCAGAACGCCCTTTGGGCCCTCACGGCCATGCGCAAGTATCTGCCCGGCTTTGAAAAGGCCCGGCTGCGCAATTTTGCCATGAAGATCGGCACCCGGGATTCCCGGCGGATTTGCGGGCTGTATCGGCTGACGGCGGACGACGTGATGAACGAGGCGCGCTTTGAGGACAGTGTGGGTATCTTCCCGGAATTTGTGGATGGCCGGGGGGTGCTGCTCATTCCCACCACCGGCCGGTACTACCAGGTGCCCTACCGGGCGCTGGTACCTCAGAAGGTGGACAATCTGCTGGCGGCAGGGCGCTGTATTTCCGGGGACGAGCTGGCCTTCTGCTCTTTCCGCAGCATATCCTGCTGTGTGCTCACAGGGCAGGCCGCGGGCGCTGCCGCCGCTGTGTCCCTGCAGGAGGGGAGAAGCACCCAGAACGTGACCATAGAGCTGTTGCAGGAGACCCTGCGCAGGCAGAATGTGCGCCTGAACTGAAAAAGGAGGATCATGGAACAGGGAAAATTGGATTCCAGACAGGCCAACCTCTCGGTGGACCGGCTGCTGCACCTGCTGGAATTTATGGCCGAGCAGCCCCACGCCATGCGGCTGTCGGATATTGTCGCCGGCTGCGGCACGAACATCAGCACGGTGCACCGTTTTCTGGCCTCGCTGATGGCTGCCGGATATGCGGTGCAGGAGGAGGAATCCGGCCTGTACCGGCTCACCTTCGGGTTCTGCCGCCTGGGAGACAGCATCCGGGCCAATACCCAGCTGCACGCCCTGTGCCTGCCCTACCTGCACCAGATCGCCCAGCAAACCGGCTGGACGGCCCTGCTGGTGCGGGAATATGATATGACTGCCCTCTGTGCCGAGGCGGTGCCGGGGGAGAGGGCTGGCGGGGCTCTGCCCCGGCGGGATGTGGCCCCCTTGCAGGCCAGCGCCTCCGGGAGGCTGCTGCTCACCGGCTGGAACGCCCGCCGGCTGGAACAGCTGGCCCAGCTGAAGGGGCTTCGGGGCGGCGGGCCTGCCACCCTGCCGGCCCTGCGCAGAGAGCTGGTGATGGTGCGGGCCCGGGGTTATGCCCAGGACCATGAGGAGACCGAGCCGGGCTGGCGAGGGCTGGCCGTGCCTCTGAGGGACTACACCAATCAGCCCATTGCCGCGCTGGAGGTGCGGGGGCCGGTGCGGGCCTGGCCGGAGAGTGAAGCCCTGAAACCGCTGGAAGCTCTGAACCGGGCGGCGGCCCAGATCTGCGCCTTTTTGGGCTATGACCCTGCCCGGGATCGCCCGCCTGCCTTCCGCCGATAGGAGGGCAGAGGGAAAAGATTCCCTTTTTTCTGAAACTCTTGTAAAATTCGCGCGGGATATGGTATATTCTTACTGATTCGTTATTTTGGGCGGATTTTGGGAGGATTTTCATGAAACGGAAAAACAACAGGGATTTTGCCCGGTATTTTTCGGTCAATCGGATGAACCGGGTACCCTTGTATAAATTGCTGATCAGCGGCCTGCTGGCAGTGACCCTGACTGCGGGCCTGGGCACCGGCGTGGCGGTGTGGGCCTTTTCGGGCAGCGGGCAGGATGCGGCTGCCCAGGCCCAGCTGAGCCCCACCCCCACCCCCGAGCCCACAGCCACCCCTACCCCCACCCCGGAACTCCGGCAGGTGAAGATGGAGATCGCCACCATCCAGCAGAGCATCGGCGTGGACCTGGTGGAAGAGGTGGAGGGGGAGGAACACCCCATCACCGGGGTGCCCTTTGTGGTGCTCATCACCGATGAGGACGAGAAAGCCCAGAGCTATGAGGTGGACCAGGACACCGGCACCCTGCTGGTGGAAAAGGTGGAGCCGGGAGACTACCAGGTGGAACTGGAGCCGATAGAGGGCTTTGCACTGCCCGAGCCCCAGACCGTGACCGTTAAGGAGAAAGTGGTCTATGTGGCGGATACGGCGGCAGTGGCCGACAAGATCGTCCAGTCCAGCCAGGTGGTGGAGTCCCAGGAGGACAACATCTACGGTCAGGTGGCCGATGCGGTGGCCACCCCGCCCTCTGATACGGTGGAATATGTGGAGTCCTCCAGCGAGAGCGTCAGCGAGGAATTTCAGGTGTACACCGGCGCCAAGCTGAACGATGAGGGCTATATGCTGCTGAAGGACGGTACCGTCACCGACTACAAGCCGGTGTTCGACACGGCCACCGGCTACCTCATCAAGGCGGTGCGCACCAGCGGGCCCAGCCCCACCCCGGTGCCGGTGCCCTCGGTGATCCTGACGCCCACCCCGGTGCCTCAGCAGACCCCGGCGGCAAGCCCGGAGCCCACCGCCACCCCGGCGCCGACCGCCACCGAGAGCCCCACCCCCACCCAGGCTCCCCAGGCCACTCCGACCCCTGAGGCCACTCCCTCGGGTGGGGCTGCCTCGACCCCGGGCGCTGCCTCCTCGGCGGCCCTCAGCCAGGCCACTTCCACCTCCGGGCCCACTCTCTGGGCCCGTCAGCTGGGCAATTGGGTGGGAAATCGTCTGCTTGCCAGCGCGGATTTTGCCGCCTGGCCCGATGAGATCGTCCTGTATGATCTGGACAGCCACACCATGACCAGCAATGAGGAGTATCCCTTTGATCTGGCGGTGGACACGGTGTCCGGCGAGACCGGGCAGGTGCTCTACTCCGGCTGGAACACCATCGACGGCAAAAAATACTACTTCGACCCCGAGACCCACCAGCCGATCACCGGCAGCCAGGTGATCGGGGGCGTTACCTATCACTTCAACTCCAGCGGCGTGCTCCAGCAGGAGACCCGGGGCGTGGATGTGAGCAAATACCAGGGGAATATCGACTGGAATCAGGTCAAGGCCGCCGGGTATGAGTTCGCCATCATCCGGGTGGGCTACCGGGGCTACGGCAGCGGCGCCCTGGTGGAGGACTCCCACTTCCGCCAGAACATCCAGGGAGCCACGGCTGCCGGGCTCCAGGTGGGGCTGTACTTCTACAGCCAGGCCATCAACGAGGAGGAGGCGGTGGAAGAGGCCAGCATGGTGCTGCGGCTGTGCAGCGGCTACAAGCTGAGCTACCCCATCTACTTCGACACCGAGAAGGTGGCGGGGGATACGGGCCGGGCCGATTCCATCAGCCGCAACGAGCGCACCGCCTGCGCGGTGGCCTTCTGTGAGACCATCCGCAATGCGGGCTACAGTGCCGGCGTCTACTCCTATGCCAGCTGGTTCTATAACCAGCTGAACATGGCCAGCTTCAGCAATTACCAGATCTGGATTGCCCAGTACCGGGATGTGCTGGACTTCTCGGGCCGGTACAACATGTGGCAGTATGCCAGCGACGGCAGCGTGCCCGGCATCCCCAAGCTCTGCGATCTGAACATTGCCTATTGAGAAATATCCCATTAAAAAATCCCCCGTGCCCTGCGGCACGGGGGATTTTTTGAGGAAAATTCAGTTGAATTTGAACAGCTTCTGGGCCAGCCGGTAAATGCCCCGGGTCATGGCCTCGCCGGGCCGGCCCGGCAGGTCGGTGACGGCGCTGAAATAGAAATAGCGGAACTTGCGGTACAGCCGCACATCCTGCTTTTTCAGATCCTCCCACAGCCGGCGCTTTTTGGCCCGGGCCTCGGCGGTGCCCGCCAGGGTGCAGAACACCGAGGAGACGCACATCATCATGGCCAGGTAGTGCTTCATATAGCGGGCCAGCTTTTTCTGCTCCGGCGGCAGGGCAAACAGGTCAGGCTTTTCCATCATCAGCCGGGTCACCCGCAGCTGCTGGTCCACCCGCTTGATCATCACCGCCTCGTTCACCGACTGGTCCGCCCGGCCAATGAAGTATCGGTACAGGTCCAGATCCAGGTAGTACAGGCTGTGCACATAGGGCAGAGGCTGGTACACAAAGATGTTGTCCACATAAAAGGTGTGCTTGGGCAGCACAAGGCCGCTGTCCCGCAGCACCTGGGTGCGGTAGATCACCGAGTGCATCAGCAGGTTCTGGGAGGGCGCAAAATGCCCGATCTCGGCCCAGGTGAAGAGCCGGTCCACCGGGAATACGGTGCGGTAGTGGATGGCCCGGCTGGTGTGATCCTCCACATGCTCGTACACATAGTTGCAGATCACCAGATCAATGGGGGCCTTTTGCCGGGAAAAGGCCCGCAGGCGGTCCATCACGGTTTTGAGGCAGGCCTCGTCCAGCCAGTCGTCCGAATCTACCACCTTGTAGTACAGACCTCCGGCATGGCGGATGCCCTGGTTCACGCCCTCCCCGTGGCCCCCGTTGGGCTGGTGGATCACCCGGATGATCCCGGGGTAACGGCTGGCCCAATCATCGGCTTTTTGGGGGGTGTCGTCGGTGGAGCCGTCGTCCACCAGGATGATCTCCGCCTCCTCCCCGGCGCTGAGCAGGGTCTGGATGCAGTGGTCCATATAAGCTGCCGAGTTGTAGCAGGGCACGGCAAAGGTAATCAGCTTCATGATCGTTCTCCTTGCAGAAGAAATAAATCGCAATAAGGAAGAAAAGCGCCCAAAATAGCAAGGCGCAGACTTCTTTTCCAGTATACCATGAAATGGGGGCCGGCACCATAGAAAAACAAAAATCTGGGCGTTTTGCTTTCTTTGGGCAAAATTATGAAAATTGCAGGGAAGAAAGGGCATTCAGGGGTAAAATATAGACAAATGCCTCCGAAATCATGTATAATATACTAAATATGTAAAATGCAATAAAACCTTGCTTTCTTGCAGCCCGCCGGCCCTGGCTGTGCGCGGGCAAGAATTATAAAGAATGGATCGAAAGTCAAAATGAAAAATCCCACCCAATTTAAGGGCACGCCTCAGCTGGTGCGAGGCATCCCCCGCCGAGTACTGCTGATGGCGCTGGACCTGCTGCTGGTGGTGGCAGGTTACCTGATCGCCATGATGCTCCGCTTTGAGTTCGACTATCAGGTGGTATACCATCACTGGGGCACCATGCTGGAGCATCTGCCCTGGATGCTGCTCACCTATGCCCTCTGCTTCTGGCTGGGCGGCCTGTATGAGGTGATGTGGGAATTTGCCGGCACCCGGGACCTGGTGCGCCTGGCGGCCCTGGTGTGCGTGGCCACCGGCATCATCCTCATCGGCAACGAGTATGTGCACGGCGTATTGTTCCGCACCGTGATCTGTATCGGCGCACTGCTGCATATCTGTTTGCTGGGCGGTATCCGCATGCTCTGGAAGCTGATCCGCTTCAACCCGCTTCTGGCGCCTTCCTACACCCCCGAGCAGCTGCGCAGTTCCCAGATGCCCCTGCTCATCGTGGGGGCCGGCAACGCGGGCGCCTGGGCGGTGCGGCTGTGCAAGCAGAAAAAGAATGCGGGCTTCGGCAACCCGGTGGTGATTGTGGACGACGATGTGGCCAAGCACAACCTGCGCATCCAGGGGGTGCCGGTGCGGGGCAGCATCTCCGACGTGCCGGCTCTGGTCAAGCGGTACCGCATCCGGGAGATCGTCATTGCCATCCCCACCCTCAAGGGCGAGAGGCTCAACGAGGTGGTCAACCTGTGCAACAGCACCCATTGCCGGGTGCGGATGCTCAGCGATCCCCAGGTACTGGATGCCCACGGGAACCCGCCCCAGGCAGGGTTCCGGGAACTGAACACCTCCGACTTTCTGTCCCGGGATGAGATCCGGCTGGACACCGAGCAGATCAGCGGCTACCTCACCGACAAGGTGGTGCTGGTCACCGGCGGCGGCGGCAGCATCGGCAGCGAGCTGTGCCGTCAGATCATGCGCTTTTCGCCCCGGCAGCTGCTGATCTTTGACATTTACGAAAACTGCGCCTATGAGCTGGAGTGTGAGCTCAAGTTCCGCTATGGGGCGGATGCCCCCATCCTCACCCTCATCGGCTCGGTGCGGGACAAGGCCCGGCTGGACGAGGTGTTCCGGCAGTACCACCCCACGGTGGTCTTCCACGCGGCCGCCCACAAGCATGTGCCGCTGATGGAGGTGAGCCCCGCCGAGGCGGTGAAAAACAACGTGTTCGGCACCAAGAATCTGCTGGTGGCCGCCAGCGAGCACGGGGTGGATCGGTTTGTGCAGCTCTCCACCGACAAGGCGGTGAACCCCACCAATGTGATGGGGGCCACCAAGCGGCTGTGTGAGATGCTGATCCAGACCTTTGCCCAGAATACCACCATGCGGTGCACCGCGGTGCGGTTCGGCAACGTGCTGGGCAGCCATGGCAGCGTCATCCCCCTGTTCGAGCGGCAGATCAAGGCCGGCGGCCCGGTCACCATCACCCACCCGGACATCGTGCGCTATTTCATGACCATCCAGGAGGCGGCCCGGCTGGTGCTGCAGGCCGGCGGCATGGCCAACTCCGGCAGCATCTATGTGCTGGATATGGGCGAGCCGGTGCGGATCATGGACCTGGCCAAAAAGCTCATCCGCTTTTACGGCTATGAGCCGGGGGTGGATATGGAGATCAAGGTGACCGGCCTGCGCCCCGGCGAAAAGCTCTATGAAGAGCTGATGATGGACACCGAGCAGGATAAGATGCAGAAGACGGCCCATAATAAGATCTTCGTGGCCCCCAATCTGGATGTGGACCTGGCGGCCTTTTACGATGGCCTTCAGCTGCTGGGCCAGGCCGCAGAGCACAACGACGAGCGGGTGGTGTATCTTTTGGAGAACCTGGTGCCCACCTATCATCCCAACCGGGAAATGATGAAGGACGAAAAAGAGGGAAAAGAGGGCCAGCCGGGCCAGACCGGCCACTGATCGGCCCGCAGGAAGGGAGCAAGCGCGGTGTATCAACGGTTTGTCAAGCGGGGGTTGGATATCCTGCTTTCCTTTTGCGCGCTGGTGGTGCTCAGCCCGCTGCTGCTGGCCATCTCGTTATGGATCAAGTGCGACAGCCCGGGGCCGGTGCTGTTCCGCCAAAAGCGGGTGGGCCGGGGCAAGGAGCTGTTCTTTATCCTGAAATTCCGCACCATGCGCACCGATACCCCCAAGGATGTGCCCACCCATCTCTTGCAGCACCCGGACGCCTATATCACCCGCAGCGGTCATTTCCTGCGCAAGACCAGCCTGGATGAACTGCCGCAGATCTGGAACATCCTGGTGGGGCAGATGAGCATTGTGGGGCCCAGGCCCGCCCTCTGGAATCAGTACGATCTGCTGGAAGAGCGGGACAAGTACGGCGCCAACGACGTGACCCCCGGCCTCACCGGCTGGGCCCAGGTGAACGGCCGGGACGAACTGGAGATCCCGGTAAAGGCAAAGCTGGATGGGGAGTATGTGGCCCGCCTCAGTTTCGGGATGGACCTGAGATGCTTTTTCCTCACCATTGCCCGGGTCCTCACCCACCAGGGCGTGGTGGAGGGCGGCACCGGCCAGAGCGAAAAGAAAGACGGAACCTGACAGGCAGGACGGAGAAATCCCTCCTGCCTTTTTGCGCGGCAAAAAAGGCGGCGCACCCCACAAATCAGGGGGTGCGCCGCCTTTTGAGCAGCAAAGGGAAATGGCCGGGTTCAGCGGCCTGACTTTTCCCCGGGGGTCGTCCCACCGTTCAGCAGGGCGGCGGCCTCCCGAAGGGCCTGTTCTTCCAGCTCCTGGTCCTGCCGAGCCCGCCGCCGGGCCTCTTCCAGCCGGGCTCTGCGCAGCCGGGACACCTCCCGCCATTCGGCGATAAAGGCGGCCCACACCGCCGCCAGCAGCAGGAAAATGCAGGCAAGCACGATCAGGCGGGTGTAAAAATCAAAGAAGCTGTAGGTGGCCAAGAGGTACAGCGCCACTCCCAGCCCGCCGGACAGCACCAGGCAGATCAAAAACGGGAACGACATCTGTTTCAGCATAAAGGGGAGCCCCTCCTTCCGGGATTCTGCGGGGGGAGAAGCCCTTTATTTTGTGCCGAAGATGCGGTCGCCGGCGTCTCCCAGGCCGGGCACAATGTAGCCCTTTTCGTTCAGGTGGTCGTCCAGTGCGGCCACATAGATGTCCACGTCGGGGTGCGCCTCATGCAGGGCCTTGAGACCCTCGGGGGCGGCGATGATGCCAATGAACTTGATGTTCTGGGCGCCCCGCTTCTTGATCTGGGTGATGGCGTCCCGGGCGCTGCCGCCGGTGGCCAGCATGGGGTCCAGCACGATCACTTCCCGCTCCTGGATGTCAGAGGGGAGCTTGCAGTAATATTCCACCGGCTCCAGGGTGTCCTCGTTGCGGTACAGCCCGATATGGCCGATCTTGGCGGCGGGCAGCAGGCTCAGCATGCCGTCCACCATGCCCAGGCCTGCCCGCAGGATGGGCACCAGGGCCAGCTTGCGGCCGGCCAGCACCTGGGTGTGGGCCACGGCGATGGGAGTCTCGATCTCCACCTCTTCGGTGGGCAGATCCCGGGTGGCCTCGTAGCACAGCAGCATGGCGATCTCGCTCACCAGCTCCTTGAATTCCTTGGTGCCGGTGCTCTTGTTGCGCAGCAGGCTCACCTTGTGCTGAATCAAAGGATGGCTGACAATCATGGGTTGCTTGTTCATGGTTTTACGCTCCCTTTTTTCTATAGATTGGCTTTCGGCCGCATGCGCGGCAAATTGGCGGCAAGGAGGGCAGTCTGACGGTGCCTTCCCCGAAACCGCCGGGGTTCAGGGCCGATTTTCCAGCTGGGTGAGCTTGTCGATGCGGCGCTGGTGGCGGCCGCCCTCAAAGGGGGTGGACAGGAAGATGTCCACCAGCTGGATGGCAAGGCCGGGGCCCACCACACGGCCGCCCATGCACAGAGCGTTGGCGTTGTTGTGGCGGCGGGTGTATTCGGCGCTGAAGGAATCACTGCAGCAGCAGGCGCGGATCCCCTTGACCTTGTTGGCAGCCATGGAAATGCCCACGCCGGTGCCGCAGAACAGCAGCGCGCAGCGGCATTCGCCCTTGACCACCGCCTCGCAGGCGGGCAGGGCCATGTCGGGATAATCGCAGGACACCGGCTCATGGCAGCCAAAATCCTGGTAGGGGATGCCCTTTTCTTCCAGGTGCTTCTTGACCTGCTCTTTCAGCTCAAAGCCGCCGTGGTCCGCGGCCAGCGCGATGGTTTCACTCATACAAACTGCTCCTTTCGGTTCCAGGCGGGCACAGAGGCGGGCCCGCTCTTACTTGATCAGATTTTGATGGAAAAAGCCCTCAGCCCTCGCCGGCGCGCAGTTTTTCCTGCCGCTCCCGCTCGGCCTGGCTCAGGCGGAGATATTCGGGCACCAGCAGTTCCGGGGGCAGAGCCTTGCCCTCGGCCTGCATCCGACGGGCCGCCAGGCAGACGCCCACGGCCCGGGAACCCCGCAGGGCGGCGGGCAGCAGAAAAGCGCCCTCCTCCGGGCCAATCTTATTATAACACAGCAGGGCCCCGTCACCAACAAAAAAGAGGGGCTTTTTACAAACTTTGCAAAATTCGGCCGCTGCTTCGGCCTTCTGGGCGGCGTCCGGGCAGAGCCGGCGGCCCTCGGGCCCCTCAAAGGCGGCCCAGTACACCTCGCCCCGGCGGGCGTCCAGGGCACTGACCAGGGTGCCCGCCACCGGGTGGCACAGAGCCAGCGCCTCCAGGGTGCTCACGCCGGCGCAGGGGGTGTGATGGGGGAAGGCAAGCCCCTTCACCAGAGCCAGCCCGATGCGCAGCCCGGTAAAGCTGCCCGGCCCGGCGCACACCCCGTACAGCTCCACCTGCTCCGGCCCCAGGCCCGTGGCCCGGAAGGCGGCGTCCGCCAGTTCCAGAAGGGTTTCGCTGTGGGTCAGGCCTGCGTTCAGGCTGGCCTCGTACAAAAGTTCCTCGTCCCGCATCAGGGCCACACCGGCCCTGCGGCCGGCCGAGTCGATACCCATACAGATCATGCGCTTTGCTCCTCACATATCCGGGCAGCCGGTGATGGTGATCTTGCGGCTGTCCTCGTCCTCCATCCGGCGGATATCCACCCGGATGGGATGCTCCGGCTCCAGCAGGTCGGTGAAGTTTTCGCTCCACTCGGCGGCCACCACTGCTCCCTCGTCCAAATAATCGTAAAATCCGGCCCCCGCCAGGTCCTCCTCGGTGGAGATGCGGTACAGGTCAAAGTGGGCCAGAGGGCGGGGCCCCCGGTAGTAGTTCACAATGGCAAAGGTGGGGCTGGAGACCGGGTCCAGGCAGCCAAGCCCCTTGGCCAGCCCCTCGCAAAAGGCGGTTTTGCCCGCCCCCAGCCCGCCGGTGAAGGCCACCAGAGAGCCGGCCGGCAATACCGCCGCCATCTTTTCGCCCAGGGCCACGGTCTCGGCCCGGCTGTGGGTGATGTATTCCATAGGCAAAACTCCTTTCAGGATTCTTCGGTGGGGGAGGTCTTGACCACCAGCACCCCCTCAATCACTTGGGTACAGCCGCTCTCGGGCCAGGCGGGCATGGCCTGGAACTCCGGGGTGGACCAGATCTGAGCCGCCGTTTCCGGCTCACAGCCCTCCACGTCCAGCCCGCACCAGGTGCGCAGGAAAGAGATATAGTGGTAGGCGTCGTACTGGACAATGCCTCCCAGGCCGGTGAGGCCGGTCACGTCGATCTCGTCGCCCTCAATGAGCGTCTCGGCGTAGCTGTTGCTGATCATCACCGGGATGCCTGCATAGTACCCCTTGGTCTGCTGGATCCGATCCGCCATCCGCACCATGTTGCTGTACACCCGCTCATACTGATAGCTCATGTGGGTGTAGCCCATATTCACCAGCACGGTCCAGCACAGGCAGAGCCCCAGCGCCGCCAGAGGCACCAGGATCCCCGCCGCCTGGCGCAGGGCCAGCGCGGCCTTGGGATTGTCCAGCAGAACCTGGGTCAGGGCCAGGTCCAGCAAGAAGGGAACCACCAGGCTGTAGCGCATCAGCAGATGGGAGCTGACCTCGCTGGTGAGCACCTCCACGTAGTTGGTGCCCAGCGGGATGAGCACCAGCAGCAGGGCCAGCACCGGCAGGGCCCAGAGCCTTTTCCAGATCCGCCCCACCCAGGCGCAGCCCACCAGCAACAGGGCCAACAGCAGGTACATGGCCCACACCAGCCGCTGACCCCAGGCCCAGTGGCCCAAAGCCGGGAAATCAAACAGAAGATATCGCACGCCCTCCCGCCAGGCGCTGAACAGCAGATACAGCCGGTTGAGCAGCACCGCCACGCTGAGGCCGCCGCCGCCGCTCAGGGCGCTGATGCCCTGGTAGTCGGCCAGGGTCTGACCGCTGAGGGCCAGGGAGAGATAGAGCATGAAAAAGTAAAACAGAACACCCAGCGCCACACAGAAGGCCATGGGCAGGGCTCCCAGGAAAAACTCCCGGAAAGAGGGCTGGCTGCGGAGAAGGCGCAGGATCAGCACCGCGCAGAACAGCACCAGGCTCACCCCGGCATAGGCCTGGTAGATGCCCATGCTGCACCCCAGGGCCAGGGCCGCCAGCAGGGTGCCGGGCACCCTGCGCCGGGCACAGGCCAGGCGAGCGGCGGCCACCGCCAGCAACACACTGAGAAAATAGCCGTCGGCAGTGAACATATAGGCAAAGCCGGAGGCCACGCTGGGCATGGTGACCATGAGCAGCCCGGCCAGGCCGGCCAGCACCGGGCTGCGAATTTCCAGCAGGTCCGCCACCAGCACCGCCGCCAGCGCCAGGTACAGCAGCACCAGCAGCCCCGTGAACCAGGGCAGGATGGCGTTGGAGGAGGGGGCGCAGGCCCACTTCAAAAGCCAGCGCCCCAGCATCACCTTGCTCTGGTCTGCGTAGAAGTTGTACTGCCAGTCGTGTTCCGGCAGCATGTTGGTGAGAATATAGAGGTGGCAGAGCAGGCCCCCCACCAGGGCACACAAAAAGGCGGCCCGCCGGTGGGCGGGGGCAAACAGGGCGGTGAGTTTCCTCAAAAGAGCATCCGGCGTGCAGAGGGCCGTAGGCTCGGAGGCGGCAGGCTGTGACATGGCGTTCCCCTCAAAAAGAAAAGAATAAAAGGGCATAGTTTTAGAAATTATAGCATATCGGCCGGCCTTTTGCAAAATGGGGAAGGCTGGGAAGGCTTCCTCCTCCGGCCTTGTTCCCCGACCCAAAGGTTGGTATAATGGATTTCAAAGTCACAGACCCCAAAAGCAAGGAGAAGCGCGATGGAAGAAGAAAAATTCCGCGTTCAGCGGGAACAGGCAAACGCCTCCAACCCTTTTATGCGGCACAACGGCATCCGGGCCACGTATCTGGATGGGGAGGAGGCCCGGGTGCAGGCGCAGATCGGCCCCGATTCCCTCAACGCCATGGGCAGCGTGCACGGCGGGCTGATGATGGCGGCGGCGGAGATCGCCTGCGGGTTGCTGGTGCGCAGCGACGGCTGCAAATATGTGACGCTGGACTCCTCTTTCCGCTTTCTGCGGGCCAGCACGGCGGGGTGCATCGAGGCACGGGCCCGGCTGGTGAAGGGCGGGCGCACCGTGAGCTTTGCCCGGGCCCAGGTGACTGAGCCGGATACCGGCCGGCTGCTGGCCGAGGGAGATTTTACCTTTTACTGTCTGGGATAAGGAGGGGGCGCCATGGCCCGCATCACGGAGATCACAGAATTTCACCAGCCGGAGCTGGATCTCTTTGCCCGGCTCACCGAAAACCAGCTGCGCAGCCGGCTGGAGCCGGAAAAGGGGATCTTCATCGCCGAGAGCCCCAAGGTCATCCGCACCGCCCTGGAGGCAGGGTGCCAGCCGGTGGCGCTTTTGATGGAAAAGCGGCATCTGGAAGGGCAGGGGGCCGAGCTGATCCGGCTTTGCGGGGAGATCCCGGTCTATACCGGCGAGCGGCAGGTGCTGGCGGGGCTTACCGGTTACGCCCTCACCCGGGGAATCCTCTGCGCCATGCGGCGGCCCCGGACTCCCGAGGCTGAGGAGGTCTGCCGGGGCGCCCGGCGGGTGGCCGTGCTGGAAAATCTGGTGGATTCCACCAATATGGGGGCCATTTTCCGCTCGGCGGCAGCCCTGGGCATGGACGCGGTGCTGCTCACCCCCTCCTGCAGCGACCCGCTGAACCGGCGGGCGGTGCGGGTGAGCATGGGTACGGTGTTCCAGATTCCCTGGGCCCGGTTGGGGGAGGAGCCCTCCTCCTGGCCGCAGGAGGGGATGGCCCGGCTGAAAGAGATGGGCTTCAGGACCATGGCCATGGCCCTGAGCAGCCAGGCGCTGGACCTGCGGGACCCCCGCCTGGCCTCCGAGAAAAAGCTGGCCATTGTGCTGGGCACCGAGGGGGACGGTCTGGCCCGCAGCACCATTGCGGACTGCGACTATACCGTCTGCATCCCCATGGCCCACGGGGTGGACTCCCTCAATGTGGCGGCGGCCTCGGCTGTGGCCTTCTGGCAGTTGGGGCAGCCAAAGCCCGGCCCGGCAATCTGAGCCGACCGCGCACAGCGAAAATGAAGGACAGAAAAAATCAAAATGGGCAGCAAAAACAGGCCCGGCGCTCAGAGCGCCGGGCCTGTTTGCTGCCCTGTGAGGAGGAGAAAAATAAAAAATCTATTTGATGCAAGGAAGAAAAAAACGGGAAAATGCAGGCGGATTTTGCTATACTCTGAGAAAAGGCACAGAGCGGCGGTGAGGATATGGAGACGGATGCACAGCGGATGGCTCTGCTGGAAAAGGACCCGGAGGAGGGGATGGCGGCCATCATGGAGCAGTACGGGGGGCTTGTCTGGGCGGTGGCGGCCCGCCGGCTCTGCAACGAGGAGGACGTGCGGGAGTGCGTCAACGAGACCTTTGCGCAGTTTTATTTCGAGCGGTCCCGCTATCAGCCCGAGAAGGGCACGCTGGGCGGGTGGCTTGCCCGGATCGCCCAGCGCCGGGCGGTGGACAAGTGGCGGGCCGGGTGGCGATTTGAGGGGGAGGAGCTGCCCGAAAACCTGGCCGCCCCCGCCGGGCTCGGCGCGGAGGACCGGCTGGACCTGGAGGAGGCGCTGGCTAGGCTTTCCCCCCAGGATGCGGAGATCCTGCGGATGAAATACTTTGCGGGCATGACTGCGAAGGAGATCGCCGCCGCGCTGGATCTGCCCTACGAGACAGTGAAAAAAAGGCAGCAACGCGGCCTGGAACGGCTGCGGCGGATGCTCATTGTGGGCCTGGTGCTGGCTTTGCTGGCCCTGCTGGCAGCCTGCGGCTACGCGCTGCTGCGGTACTTCGGCGTATTGCCGGGATATGGGGTCAACACAGACCCCGAGAGCTCCTTTGCGATTCTTGCCCGGGATGTGTACCAGGAGAATGATCTGGGCAGTGTGGAGCTGAGTGAAGGCGTCTGGGACGGGGACCGGCTGAGCCTGACCATCCAGCTCAGCCGGGGCCCCGGCACCGAGGCCACCATGCCTATGGTCGTAGGGAACAGCACCTACCCGGTGTCCTGGGACCTGTACCTGCTCCAGGATGCCTCCCTCTCTTTGGGGGGCGAATCCTATCGGCCGACCATGACGGTGATGGACGCCTCCCGATCCACCGCGGACTCCCTGGCGATGGAGCTGGTTTTTGAGGGCCTGCCCCGCCCAAAGGGTCAGGCGGCGGTGGCCAGCCTGGAATTTTCCTGGCTGAGCCTGCCCTTTGTGCTGGATACTGCCCAGGAGATTTCCCCGGAGGAATTTGTCTATGGCCTGGGAGAGCTGGGCGGTGTGCTGGCCATCCCCACCCGGTCACAAACGGGCGTTGCCGTGGAGCTGTACCCCCTGGGCGGGGAGAATTTTGCGGTGGACCCGGGCATCATATCCGGCCGGTATGACCCGGCGGGAGATGAGGCCACCCTGACCCTGATTGACCGGGAGGGCGGGCGGCACGAGGGCCGGGCCGCCGGCCTCAGCTCTTACGGGTCGGACCAATATTCCCGCTGGGAATTCGGAGACCTGGAACCCGGCGAGTACACGCTGCACATTCCCGGGCTGATGCTCACCGCGGTCCTGCCGCAGGATGTTCGCATCCCGGTGGCAAAGGGGGAACAGCAGGTGCTGGAGCTGCCCGGTGCCTCCCTGGAGATGCAGATAAGCGGGGAGTTTCCACCGGCCATTGCCTCCGGCCTTTCGGAGGGCGGGACAGGCGCGCGGTTCTTTGTCTCCTTTGCGCTCGCGGGCCGGGAGGACCTGACCCTGGAGGGGCTGACCCTCTCGGCCGGGACAGAGCTGCCCGCGCCGGAATCCTTTGTGGGGGGCTGGTCCTCCTGCCGGGTCCTCACCGACGATGCGGGGGCCTTTGCAGGGCTGGATGTGGAATTTGCCCGGGAGGCCATGAGCGCCTCGCCCTTCCTGACTACCGGGGCGGGCAACACCTTCACCTGCTGGTGGGAACATCCCTTTGAGCTGAAGATACAGGTGCCATCCTGAAAAAAGAGCCGCGAAAGCGGCTCTTTTTTTGTCCCGGTTCCGGCGTTTGGCGCGAATTCAATAACAGAGAGGGAATGTCTGGAACATTCCCCGGAACCAGGAGGAAAAAATATGTTGTTTGGCAAACCAAAACTGCCCCCGGAAGAGCGCCGTGCCCGGATCGAAGAGATCGAGGCCCTGATCGACGCAGAGAAGCTGGAGGAGGCCTATCAGAAGGCCCAGGAGCTGGAAAAGCAGGATGCGGCGGCGGCTGCGCTGTCCCTGTCCTATTTCAGCTTTATGGGCAAGGGCATGCGGGAGGACATGGGCGAAGCGGCCCGCTATGCGGAAAAATACCTGCGCACTGCCCCGGAGGACCGGCGGGGCTGGAACCGCCTGGGCTGCGCCCTGATGGCGCAGGGTAAGACGGAGCAGGCCGCCGAGAGCCTGGAAAAGGCCTACCAGCGGGGGGATGCGGAGAGCGGCGTACTGCTGGCCGGCGCCTGCAAGATCCTGGCGGACCGCATGCGGGAGGAGGCCGCGGGCACCCTGAATGTGGCCGTGTACAGCAAGGCAAACGGCCAGGCGCTGAGGCTGTATACCCAGGCCTGCGCCCTGTACGAAAAAATCGGGGCGGAAAAACCCGGCCTGATGGACGACACGGACTGGCAGGGGTATGGCCGCTGTTTTGACATGATGTATGCGCTGAGCCTGAATGGGGAGACCAAGAGTTTCCGCGTAACAGACAAGGCCCTGATAAACTATCTTGCAGCGACCGAAGCCTTTGAGGGGGGCAAAAAGGATGCAGCCTCCCAGGCATACTGGCTGGCAGTGGCGGTGCGGGGATGCGCGCTGATGGAGCGGGCCGGTTACCCGGTGCTGGCCGAGTACTTCCGGGCGGCGCTGTGCCTGGATGCCTGCAATGCCAAAAAGAGCGAAAAGCTGATCAACGCCAAGTGGCATTTTGACCGGGCCACCGAGCTGTCCTCCGCCTTGAGCGCAGACAAGCGCAGCGCATACGCGAACGACTTTGCCGACTATCGGGAGCTGTATGCCAAGATGCAGAGAAAATACGGCAAAGTGATGGAATCCGCCCTGAAAAAAGGGCAGCTGCCCGATCTTTCCGGGGAATACCCGGCAGGTGCGGCGCCGGCAGCGGAATCCTGCCCGGTCTTTATGCAGGGAGCTTCGCCTGCCCCGAGCAGCGGGACGCAGCCCGGGCAGGCGCCCAGGAAAAAGGGCCTGTTCGGCCTGTTCAGCTGAAAAGGAGGAATAGAATATGGTCTCCCTGTTCATTCCCTATTTTCTCACCTTTCTCGGCCTGATGACCGGCTCCGGCCAGGACTTTGTCGCCTTCGCCCTGTTCATGACCTTCATCGGCGTGGTGTGGACCCTGATCCGGGGCCTGGCAAAGCATGTGGGGCTCAAGATCCTTCTGATCCAGGAGGCCATCCACGGGGTGCTGTGGTTTGTGTTCCACTTCAAGCCAGAACTGCTGGGCCAGGCCATCGGCATTGTGATCGGCCTGGCGGTGGCCATTCCGCTGGCCATCGCAGCCTATGTGTACCTGATCGGCCCTCTCTTTTCCGGCACCTTTGGAAACGACAGCCCCACCCCCGACTTGGAATCCCCCATCAAGGAGGGCGGCAACGAGCTGCTGCCCCAGTATATCTACGACGGCAACAATCAGGTGTGGAGCAGGGTCTACCGCAGCCCAACGGGCGAGTGTCGGTATCGCTGTGAGGCGGACGGGCGCGAAATTTACATCCATCATGCCAATGTGAGGGGGAGCTTCGCCAATACATCAGAGGGCAGCTTCCACTGGTATTGAGGCATAATATAACGGTATATCTTTGAAAAAATAGAAAAATTTTTGTCCCCTTTTGCCACAATCTCCCGAATACCCTTATAAGGCGGCCAAAGGGCCGCCCAAAGGGGTGTGCCGATGGAAGATGAGGAGATCCTGCGCTTGATGCGGCTGGACTATGAGGCTGGGGCTGCCCTGCTGGTGGAGCAGTACCGGCATCTGTTGTGGTATGTGTGCGCCAGGCGCCTGCAAAACCCCGAAGATGCCTGGGAGTGCGTATATGAGGCGCTGGCGGACTTCTGCCTCCAGTGGGAAAAATTCCGCCTGGAAAGGGGCAGCCTGAAAAACTATCTCGTCTCTATTGCCGATCGGAAAGCCCTGGATTTGTACCGGCGCAACCGAAACTGGGAGCGGGCAAAACAGGTTGCCGCCGAGCAGAAAGAGGAGAGAAAAAACCCGGAAATGGATCTGCTGGCGTCCTGGCTGCTGGAAGGATTCACCCAAAAAGAGCGCACCATCGTGCTGCTGAAATGTGTGCATCAGATGTCCTATGCCGAGATCGCCCGGATGCTGTCGCTGCCCTATGAGCAGACAAAAAAGTGCGGGTATCGGTGCCTGCAAAGGATGCGCAAGAAAATTTCCAGCAAGGCAAAGGGATAAGACCCTTGCCGGGAATACCCGGCGGCCCGGCGGGGACAACACAATTGATAAGCCGGCGTTCTCCCAAGAGAACGCCGGCTTTTTGCTGCCGGAAAGCAGCGGGAGGCAGGGTCCGGGCCTGCCCGCGCCCTGAATATGTGGGCAAAAGATTTTATTTGAATAAAATTTTTGCCCAAACCAGTTGACGAACGCCGGTAAAGCCGCTAAACTAAAATACAGATTTTATTGCAATAAAATAATTGTGAGCAGAAGGGAGAGCAGCTATGGGCACATTGAAACTGTTTGATGCGGAGCTCAATGCGATGGAATATCTGTGGGAAAAAGGGCCGGTGCCGGCCGCCCAGATGGCAGAGGACATGCTGGAACAATACGGGTGGAAAAAGAGTACCACCTATATTGTGCTCAAGCGGCTGGAGGCCAAGGGCGCCGTCTGCCGGCAGGAGCCGAAGTATCAGGTGATCCCGCTGGTCAGCCGCCGTGAGATCCAGCAGACAGAGACCGACACCCTGCTCACCAAGATGTTTGGCGGCAGCTTTACCAGGCTCTTTGCAAATTTCCTGGATTCCGACAAGGTGTCTGACGCCACGCTGGCAGAGCTGCAGGCGATGATAGACGAGAAAAAGAAGGAACAATGATCCGACTCTTTTTTGCCATCCTGAATATGAGCATCGCCTCCTCGCTGCTGCTTTTGCTGGTGCTGGCAGGGCGCTGGGTGCTGCGCCCCTACGGGGCGGCCGGGTTTCGGCGCCTGCTCTGGGTGCCGCTGCTGTTCCGGCTGTTGGTGCCCTACTCGCTGCCCAGCGCGCTGAGCATCTACAATCTGCTCCACCGGCGGCTGGAGCGGCCGGGCGGGACCCTGCTCTCGCTGGATTATCTGGACACGGCGGGGGTGGCGCAATCCCTGGCCGGCGGGCAGCCCCTGGCGGAAAAACAGGTCCAGGCGGCGCTGTGCGGCCTCTGGCTTTTGGGGATGGCCGCGCTGCTGTGCTCGTTTTTTGTTCAGTATCTGGGGCTGCGACGGGCATTGAAGGGGGCGTATGAACTGTCGGGCCAGGAGAGCGAGGCCTGCCGCCGCCAGGTGGGGCTGCGCCGGCCGGTGCCGGTGCTGTGTACCAAAAAGGTCAAGGGCCCCCTGGTGTTCGGCTTTTTTCGCCCCTGTATCCTCCTGCCCGAAAATCTGAAAGAGGCGCCGGACAAAAAGTGCATTCTTCTGCATGAGATGACGCATGTGCGCTGCGGCGACCACCTGCTGCTTTTGGCGGGGAATCTGGCTTTGCTGCTGCACTGGTTCAATCCCCTTGTCTGGCTGGCCAGAGTGCTGCTGGCCCGGGACATCGAGCAGGCCTGCGATGTGCGGGTACTGCGGGTGCTGCAAAAAGGGGAGCAGATCACCTATGCCCAGACCCTGGTGGACTGGGCCGGCCGGCGGCTGATGCCGGTTGCCTATGAGGCGTTCGGCGAGCAGGACCTGGTGCGGCGGGTGGAAGGGATCCTGGAGTGGAAACGTCTGCCCCGCTGGGCAGAGGTGCTGCTGGGCTGTGCGGCGACCTTGGTCTTTTTGTGTACGGCCACGAACCCGGTACTGAAAAGCGATGTATATCTGCCGGTCTCCTCTCCCTTTGTCTCCCAAAGCCGGCAGGAAGCCTTTCGGCAGGCTGCCGGCCAACTGGCCCGGGCGCTGGAAACCGGCGATGTGCAGGCACTGTCCGAGCTGGCCAGCCTGGACGCCGACTATTTCCGCCCTTTGTACCAGCCGCTGGCGGAGCTCTCCCTGACCGTGCAAAAGATCCATGTGTACTGCAACAGCAGCACTTCCGCCGAGGTGTACATGGAGGTGGATGTGGAGAACGGGGCAAGGCTGTATCAGGCGGGCGCCGGTACCCTGGTGGCACATCTCACACAGACCGAATACCGGGAGGCTCCGCTGGCCGACTGCCTGATGCCCCAGAAAAAGTATGAGGGGATCCGGCTGGCGGACAGCGGCAGCGAAGCCTCCCGGCTGGCGGTGCGGCTGTTTGCCAACCTGGACCAGGACCAGTTCAGCGCCCAGAGCCTTTCCCCGGTGACGGTGGCGCGGGTGTGCATGGAGAGCGCCATCGAGGACAAGGGGGAGTCACCGCCCTTTTCTGCGCGCCGGATGGGGGAGCTGGCAAAGGAGTACTTTGCTCTGGAGGGCTTTTCCTGTCATGATCCGCTGGTGTACGACGCCACCAGAGAGATATATTTCTATGAGCCATGGCCCCGGCCCCGCCTGTATGTGACGGATACCGACATTGGCAGGGAAGGGCAGATGCGGGTAGAGGTGGAGAGCTACGAAGACCCTCTTTGCCTGTATCCCGTCCAAAAGCTGGAGTGCAATCTGGAAAGGATTGCTTCACCATAAAAACCAAGGATGAAATGAACATTCAAGGAGGAATGAACGTGCAGAAATGGATTCACGGCGCGACGCGCCGGGCGGCCGCCCTCTTGCTGGGCGCTGCCCTGCTGACAAGCGCCATGGTGCCGGCGGTTCCCGCCTGGGCACAGGAGCCCGGCGAAACCCAGACGGCGTCAGTGGCCGGGCAGACCCCGGAGAATGCAGAATCGGACGGCGGGGAAACTGCGAGCGCCCCGCAAAAGGAGGATGCCGCCAAGCAGACCCCGGCAAACGCCGAAGCGTCCGGCGAAGAAGCTGCCGACGGGCAGGAGGAACTGATCCTTTTGTATCAGCCCGGCGACGGTGAACAGCAGACTCTGAAAGACGGGGCTGTGCTGGATTCTTTCAGCAGCTGGTCTTTCGGAGAAATGAGCCTCTGCCGCGGCGATGAAAACAACCCGGTGCTCAAGGCAGACACCACGGTACAGCTGATCTCCCACGCCACCGGGCAGGAGATCCCCACCGAGGTCATGAGGGCCACCGAACTCAACGACAACTATGCGGTGTACAATTTTTGGGTGATCAATGGCGAGGCGGAAGCGGACTACTTCGCCGGAATCAGCCCGGATTTTGCGTTTGACATCGTCTTTACGGCGGGCGACGAATCCTTGACCGTGACGGTGGAAAACAAAGGCGTGGAGGTCGCTGTGAGCGCAGGCCCGAACCAGGTGAATCAGGTAGGGCAGGACCAGTATCAGGTGGACCTGGGGGTCCGCTCTGTCTCCAGCCCCTCTTTGGAGGGCTTCCAGGCCAATCCCGGCTGGGTGATCTCGCAGCCGACCCTCAGCGGGGATCTCGCCGGGTATTTTACCCTGGGAGACTTCACCCAGGAGGGGGTACAGCTGAACCCCACCGAGGCGCTGGCGGCGCTGCCCGACTATACCATGGTGGAGGGAACGCTGAACTATGTGAGCAAGCTGGACGGGCAGAGCTATTCCTCCGTCCTCCAGTACACGAAATCCAGCACATGGCTGAGCTGGTGTTATTGGGATGGCCAGCCCCAAAACGGATGGGTGGACGAGCCCTCCATTACCCTGTCGGAGGGACAAAAGGGGAGCCTCCAGCTCCGACTGTATCCCAGCATGCTCCCGCCCGACGAGGGAGGTACTCCCATCTCCCTTACCCAGGAAGAACTGAGCTATGATCTGCCCCAGGGCATCACGGCTCGCCTGCTGGACGATCAGACCACCCTCCAGCTGGAGTATGACCTGAGTTCTGCGGACGTACGGGACGCGGTATATTGGGTATGTGCACAGCCCGCGTCCGGTGGCATTTACCGCTTCAACATCTCTGTCTTGGGGGCGGAGAAGTATGCCCTGGCCAGGTATATTTCAGGGGACAAATACGAATACACCGATATCCACTACCCTTATATCGACATGTCCTCTCTGAGGGAGAATTACGCGCTGATCCCCCTCTCGGACGGCAAGCCTGCCACCACCCGGGAAGAGCTGGCGAACAGCGTCCTTCGGGTAGAAGATGAGGAGCATCCCGGCTCGTTCCAGATGGTTGCCCGTCAGGTGCAGTATCAGGACAAGGAGGGCAATACCAGCACCGTATGGGCCTGGGCCATCATGCCCATTGTGGAGATGACGGAGCCGTCCAATCCGATGGAAAAACGCACCTTCTCCATCTATGACAGCCAGGATACCCTTTTGGGACAGGGCAGCTACTCCATCTCGGGGGCAGGGGGAACTGCCCTGCAGGCGGACCACATGGAGACCCTCAGCGTGGGGGAAAACACCTCTATGGCCCAAAAATTCTACTCGGTCCAGGATGAAGCCGGCCAGCCTCTTGTGCTCACCGAGGCCCCCCAGGTCACCGGCGAGGCCGCGCAGAGTATCAGCGTGATCTGGGCCCCGGGGCTTTCCAGCATCCGTGTGGATTTCAACAGCGACCAGGTGCCCGGCGAGGTTCAGGTAGAACTGCGGTCGGGGGATACCGTGCGCCGGCTGCTCTATCACTTCCGGGCATTCCAGGAGTCGGCCCTCTATTATTCGACCGGCACAGACTTTTATCATCGCTCCTATACCGAGTCTCTTGCCCTCACCGAGAGCCTGAGCGGGCTGAGCAGCGGCATCGTTCAGCCGGTGAATACCACTCGCTTTGCGGAGGATGGCTCCTTTGAACTGTATCTCTATTCCAGACAGTACATTTCCGACAAGCTCCAGGATACGGCAGATCATCTGGCAAGCAAATACAGCTTTGCCAGCGAGCTGGTCAAGAGCATCCGCTTTGTCAGCTCGGATGAGGAGATCCTGAAAATCGACGGAGAAATCTCCCAGAGCCAGGCGGTAGACCCGGTATTCTCCGGAAATGGATATTCCAACCCGGAGGGCAAGTGCTTTGGCGTCCGCCTGACGCCGGGCGGCAAGGCCGGCAGCTGTGATGTGTATGCCGAGATCGAGCTGAACCGCCCCAGCCTCAACGACCCCTTTGGCTGTGATATGGAAAAAACGCCCGAAAAGGTGACCATCGGGTACACCTTCACGGTTCAGAAAGATACGTCTGGCCAGGAAATTACCGCCAACCCGGATACGTTGCAGCAGGTGCTGGAGGACATTACCATCGGTTCCGAACCCACGGTGGTGGTCCTGGAGGGCGGCGAATATCCCATGGACCTGAATCTGGACGGCAAGAACCTGATCCTGCGCAGTGCCGACCCGGAGAATCCTGCCGTCTTTACCGGGGCGAGCGGCGCTCAGGGCGGGTTCATCATCACGGTGAACTCCCCCTCCCCCAGCTTTGCGCTGGAGGGTCTGGTGCTGGACGGTAAGGGCGTGCGGGGCGGCATCCTGCAGAAAGACACCGGGGGAGATCCCTCGATCGGCTTTACTGTGCAGGATTGCACCATCCGCAACTGCACCACCGGCATCCAGGGGTATATTGGCAACAACTGCGTGGTGAAGAATACCACCATTGAAAACTGCGAGCTGGGCGTCACAGGCTGCGCACTCAGCTACTGCACCCTGAAAAACAATACCTGCGCTGCGCAGGAAGACTACTATTCCAACATCAGGCAGTGAGCGCCATCTGGTGCCGGTTTGTGGACAACGGGCTGGACTATAAGCTCACCGCAGAGCCCACCGGCGCGGCGGAGTATACCCTGAATCTGCAACAGAACTACTGGAACGGCAGCTCCAAACCCTCGGTGCAGGTGCAGAACCGCAGCACCGGGGAACCGCTGACCAATAAGACCCTGCATCTCTATACTTCTCCCTATTACATCACCGAGAATCTGGACCGTCTGAATGTGGACCTGGATACCGCCCAGATGGAAGATGACACCCTGATGCTGCCCCTTGTCAAGAGCGAGACCGGGGAGGGCGGCATGACGGTGACGTCGGATGCCTTCGCAACCATCCAGGGCGCCGGCGCGCCGGCGGAGTTCCCCATTCGGGACACGGAGAACAGCAAGATCGCCCAGTGGGATTTCCAGACCATCACCAACCCGGAGATCGACACCAACCTGAACGTGGAGGAAAGCCTTTCTGAGGACGCTCAGGCCGCGGTGGATTCCCTGCCTCAGGGCGATCAGGACAAGATCCTGCAAGAGGTAAACCTGAGCCACAACGGCCAGCTGCCCGGCCGGGCAATCCTGCACATCAAGGCAAGCCAAGTTCCTCCCGAAGGGGTGGACAAGCTCTGCCTGTACTGGGTGAAATCGGACGGGACCATTGTGCCTGCCGAGGTGATCGATGTGAGCTATGACGAGGCAGAGGGATATTATCTGATCACGGTGGACCACTGCTCGGAGTATGTGATCACCAGCGGAGAGCTGGAAGGCGTGGAAGAGCCGAATCAGAATGTGCCGGAACAGCCCGGCGAAACGGTGAATCCCGGCGAGGAGGGCGGCTCTGATACGTCCGGCAATCCTTCCGGGCAGAACAAGCCCTCCAAAAAGCCGGAGAGCAATACTCCTGCCGTCAATGAGGGCAACGGTACGCCGGCCGCCGATGAGACAACCGCTCCTGCGCCGCAGGCCTCTACCCAGGGCACCACAGGGCAGACCGGCGCGGAGACCGGGGCCACCCCTGCCCAGAGCAAGCTGTACAACGCTCAGCAGGTGATGGAGGCTTTTGAGCAGCAGACGGAAAATGTCCTGCTGGATGTATCCCGCCAGAGCGCAGTGAGCCAGAAGGCCTTTGAGCTGTTGCAGGAGCGCCCGGATGCGGAGCTGCGGCTGGCAGACGACGGCTTTGTCTGGATTTTTGCGGGCAATCAGATCGAATCCACCCAGGTGCCCGGCGGCGCCTTTGACGCGGGCATCACCATGGAAGTGAGCGAGGCCGCGGCCGAGCGCATCGGCCAGGTTGCCGGAGAATCCCCCTGGTTTGGCTTTGAGACGGCCTATTCCGGGCAGCTGCCCGGCCCGGCACAGCTGCAGATCCAGCTGAAAAACGCCGAGTTTGCGGGGATGGAGTGCGGCCTCTACTGGCTGCCGGATGACGGAAAGGCCCAGCGTATCGACACTGTCCAGGTGGACGAGGACGGAATTGTGACCTTGAATCTGGACCATTGCTCGGTCTATTTCCTGGTGGCAGAAAAGGCAGCTGAGCCTGTCCAGGAAGCGGCTGAGCCGGAGCAGCCTGTGGCAGACCAGCCTCAGACCGTGCAGCCCGAAGAGCCTCAGGCCGGCAAATCCTCCTTTGGCTGGGTTGCGGCTGCGGTGGCAGTAATCGTGGTGTCCGGGGCTGCGGCCTGGGCCATCAAGCGCAAAAAGCGCGGCTGAGACGCATAAAATTTGTCGGCGGTCGGGTTTCTGACCGGCCAAAATAAACACAAAAGAGGGCGCGCACAGCCATCCGCTGTGCGCGCCCTCTTTTATGTGCTGCGGGCTTAAGGACAAAACCGGGAAGAAAAAGCCTGGATAAACGCCCCACCTGCCGTGCCTGATCGGTCTTGACCTCAGGGGGAAGGGCGGGAAGGAGAGCGAGAAAGCTAAGGAAATACAGGGCATTTTTGTGCTTTCTCGCTGTCATTTCAGGATATTTCGCATTGTCTTTTCCTGCTCAGAAGTACATTTCTTCCATGGTGTCAAGGCACAACACGCCCAATTTTCCGTTAAACCCACAGCCGCAATCTATCGCGATGTGATTGTTCATTTTGAGAATTTTTTCGCTTTTTCCTTGGGTTATCAGTTGTACCGGGGTGTGGCCCGTAATCAGAATTTTATCTTCAAAATACACTTTGTCATAGTCGGTTGGTCCCCAGATCACTTCATGCAGTTGATAATCGCTCAGCTTTTTGGTTTCTGCAAAGTTATGGAGCCCTGCATGGACCAAAACGTACTCTTGGCCATTGACTGTTGTTTCTGCATAGAGTTCAAATTCTTCCAGGTATTCCAAGATGGATTGCCGATCTTCCGGCGAGAGCTTTTTAAATTCTGCCAAAGTATTTCGCCCGCCGTTTTTAAACCATGTGAGCATGCCCATCACAAAATTCTGATCAAATCCGACAAGGGTATCTTCTGTTATTTCTTCCACCAATTTTGACAATACAGAGATCGCCATAAATTCATGATTCCCAAGTATTGGAATGATATTGAAATGGCACATCATATCCAAAAGTATCTTACAAGAGCCGGTTCCCCTGTCAACCACATCTCCAAGCACATATAATACATCGTTTTCCTGCAAGCAGATGGCCTTCAGCGCCTGCTGGTATTTCGGATAATCCCCATGAATATCGCTCATCACATATGTAGACATCCTTTATCCTGCCTCTATGTTCCTGCGGCCAATTCGATGGCCCGGGTATCCGCTTATTCTTCCTCCGCTTTTTTTCTTTTGTAGTCTGTGATTGCTTCTCTCATCAGTTCGTTCAGCTTTGCTGTGGGCGTGGTTCTCATTTCATGGCAGATTTCCTTAAAGGCTGCGTATTCGTCGGCCCATGCCCGAAAACCCACAAGCTGCTTTTCTCTTTCCTGTTTCATAGCGAACCTTCCTTTCCATGTACAGCACAAACAAAGATAGCTTGCATTAAGCTAAAAGTTAACTTTACAACCGCATTATAGCAGATAGTTATTTGCGAGTCAACATTTTTGCGGCAATTTTTTATATATTTTTACAGCAGATGAAAAACTATGCTGTGGACACTCTGCTATAAAATCCCTTTTACATCTCTGGCAAGCAAGAAGCCCGGGTGTTTTTGCACTGCCGGCAAATAAAAGCAATACAAAAAGTCCCCCTTGACCAAAAGATCAAGGGGGACTTTATTATGCGAAGAAAATCACATCAAATCCGGGGAAATCTTATTTCCGGGGATTCTTGATGGCAGCCTGAGCCGCAGCCAGCCGGGCGATGGGCACACGGAAGGGAGAGCAGCTCACGTAATCCAGGCCGATGTTGTGGCAGAACTCCACGCTGGAGGGATCACCGCCATGCTCGCCGCAGATGCCCAGACCCAGCTTGGGGTTGGTGGCGCGGCCATCCTCGGCAGCCATCTTGACCAGCTTACCCACGCCGACCTGATCCAGGTGCTGGAACGGATCGCTCTCGTAGATCTTGTGATCGTAGTAGGCGCCCAGGAACTTGGCGGCGTCGTCACGGCTGAAGCCGAAGGTCATCTGGGTCAGGTCGTTGGTGCCGAAGCTGAAGAAGTCGGCTTCCTTGGCGATCTCGCCGGCGGTCAGAGCGGCACGGGGAATCTCGATCATGGTGCCAATCTCGTAGTGCATGTCCACACCGGCCTCAGCAATCAGCTTGTCGGCGGTGGCAACCACCACGTCCTTGACAAACTTCAGCTCTTTCTTCTCGCCAACCAGAGGAATCATGATGTGAGGCACGATCATCTGGCCCATTTCCTTGCTCACCTTGATGGCAGCGGTGATCACGGCCACGGTCTGCATCTCGGCGATCTCGGGGTAGGTCACGGCCAGACGGCAGCCGCGGTGACCCATCATGGGGTTGAACTCATGCAGGCTCTCCACAACGTTGGTCAGCTCTTCGGCGCTCATGCCCATATCCTCGGCCAGCTCGGCGATCTCCTCGGGCTTGGTGGGCAGGAACTCATGGAGAGGGGGATCCAGGTAGCGGATGGTCATGGGACGGGTGCCCATGATGCGGTACATGGCCTCGAAGTCACCCTGCTGATAGGGCTCAACCTTGGCCAGGGCCTTCTTGCGGTCCTCCACAGTGCGGGCGCAGATCATCTCACGCACGGCCTTGATGCGGTCGGCGGCGAAGAACATATGCTCGGTGCGGCACAGGCCAATGCCCTCGGCGCCCATGTTGACGGCGTTCTGGGCGTCGTTGGGGTTGTCGGCGTTGGTGAACACCTTCAGCTGGCGGGCAGCGTCGGCCCAGCCCATGAACTTCTGCAGGTAGGGGTTCTCGGTGGCAGCCACAGTGGCGATCTGGCCGGCGTAGATGTTGCCGGTGGAGCCGTCGATGGAGATCCAGTCGCCCTCATGGAACAGGTGGCCGTTGATCTCGAAGGTCTTGGCATCGTAGTCGATCTTCACGTCGTTGTCGTTGCCGCAGCCGGAAACGCAGCAGGTGCCCATGCCGCGGGCAACCACGGCGGCGTGGCTGGTCATACCGCCGCGCACGGTCAGGATGCCCTGAGAAACCTGCATGCCCACGATATCCTCGGGGCTGGTCTCCAGACGGACCAGAACAACCTTGGGCATCTCCTTGGAAGCAACCTTGGCCTCAGCGTCCTCAGCGGAGAAGACGATCTGGCCGCAGGCAGAACCGGGAGAAGCGGCCAGGCCCTTGCCGATGGCCTCGGCGGCCTTCAGAGCAGCGGCGTCAAACTGGGGATGCAGCAGGGTATCCAGCTGCTTGGGCTCCACGCGCAGGACAGCCTCCTGCTCGGTGATCATGCCCTCGTCCACCAGGTCGATGGCGATCTTCAGAGCGGCCTGCGCGGTGCGCTTGCCGTTGCGGGTCTGCAGCATGAACAGCTTGCCATCCTCGATGGTGAACTCCATGTCCTGCATATCCCGGAAGTACTTCTCCAGGCGGGTGGCGATCTCCACGAACTGATCGTACACCTCAGGCATCTGCTCCTGCAGGTGGCTGATGGGGGAGGGAGTGCGCACGCCGGCCACCACGTCCTCGCCCTGGGCGTTGATCAGGTACTCGCCCATCAGCTTGTGCTCGCCGGTGGCGGGGTTGCGGGTGAAGGCCACGCCGGTGCCGCTGCGCATGCCGCTGTTGCCGAAGGCCATCTGCTGCACGTTCACAGCGGTGCCCCACTCGTAGGGGATCTCGTTCATCTTGCGGTACACATTGGCGCGGGGGTTGTCCCAGGAGCGGAACACGGCCTTGACGGCGCCGATCAGCTGCTCTTTGGGATCCTGGGGGAACTCGCTGCCCTGATGCTCGCGGTAGATGTCCTTGAACTCCACAACCAGCTCTTTCAGGTCGTCAGCGGTCAGCTCGATGTCCTGCTTCACGCCCTTGCGCTCCTTCATGGCGTCGATGCGCTCTTCGAAGAAGCTCTTGCCCACTTCCATAACCACGTCGGAGTACATCTGGATGAAACGGCGGTAGGAGTCGTAAGCGAAGCGGGGGTTGTTGGTCTTCTTGGCCAGGCCTTCCACAGACTCATCGTTCAGGCCCAGGTTCAGGATGGTGTCCATCATGCCGGGCATGGACATACGGGCGCCGGAACGCACAGAAACCAGCAGGGGGTTGTCCACATCGCCGAACTTCTTGCCGGTGATCTTCTCCAGGCCCTTCACATGCTCAAAGATGTCGGCGGTGATCTCAGCGTTGATCTCACGGCCGTCGGCATAGTACTGGGTGCAGGCTTCGGTGCTGATGGTGAAGCCCTGAGGAACAGGCATGCCGGCAGCGGTCATTTCCGCCAGACCGGCGCCCTTGCCGCCAAGAATGTTCTTCATGGTGGTCATGTCGCCGTTGAAGGCTTTGGTGCCTTCATCGAAAAAGTACAGATACTTTTTGCTCATTACTCTACCTCCAAAGATTATTTCATCCAGCGGAAAACTCCGCAAAAATGGCACATAAAATCAAGCATATTATATGCGTACTTATTATAACAAACCAACAGCCGGTACGCTACTGTTTTTTTCCTGATTTTGAACAAGATTTGTCTTTAAAATATGTGCGTCTTGTTGCTTTTTTGCTTGCAAAGATTCGGAATTTGAGGTACTTTATACTGGGTGGAAATTTTTGTTTTGCTGCCCTTGTGCAAACACAGCGCATATATTACAATAATAAATACTGATACAGCACACTGCCGGCCCCGAAAGCCGGCCGCCGGGCCTTTTTTGAGGCCCGCCAAAAAGGAGAAGCGATATGGAACAGAGCGCCGCCGCGGCCCTGCTGGCCGCAGAAGAGCAATACAAGGCCGTTTTTGAAAAGCATCTGGCCGCCGGGGTGCGGTTTATTTCCCGGGACGTGTACATCGACCCGGAGGTGGAGATCGCGCCGGGGGCCACCATCCTGCCCGGCACCATCCTGCGGGGCAAGACGGTCATCGGCCCGGGATGCGTCATCGGGCCCCACAGCCTGTTGGAAAACACAGTGGTGGGCGCGAACAGCACCGTGAACGCCAGCCAGGTGTATGATTCCCAGCTGGGGGAGAACGCGGCCATCGGGCCCTTTGCCCACATCCGGGTGGGCACCGTCACCGCCAAAGGGGTGCACCTGGGGGCCTTTGTGGAGACCAAGAACTCGGTGTTCGGCGAGGGCAGCACCGTCAGCCACCTCACCTACATCGGGGACAGCGATGTGGGCGAGTACTGCAACTTCGGCTGCGGCACCGTCACCTGCAACTACGACGGGGTGGGCAAGTACCGCACCGAGATCGGGGATTATGTGTTCATCGGCTGCAACACCAATCTGGTGGCGCCGGTGAAGGTGGGCGACGGGGCCTATACCGCCGCCGGCAGCACCATCACCGGGGAGGTGCCCGCCGGGGCGCTGGCAGTGGCCCGCAGCCGGCAAAAAAACATCGAGGGATACGCGGCCAAAAAGCTGACCCCCTACATCGCAAAAAAGAAGAAAAAGAAGGAAGAGGGCCGCTGACGGCCCGGCAGAAGGCGGCGGAATTTCCGCCGCCTTCTGTGGGAAGAAAAACATGCTGAAATTGTTTGGAAAAAGCGGCCAGCAGGACTGGCTGATCGCCGGCCTGGGCAACCCGGAGCCGAAATACGACGGCACCCGCCACAACACCGGCTTTGCGGCACTGGATGAGCTGGCCCGCCGCTGGGGCGTGTCGGTGACCAAGGCCAAGTTCCAGGGGCTGTACGGGGTGGCCCAGCAGGGAGAGCGGAAGGTCTACCTGCTCAAGCCCATGACCTACATGAACCTGTCGGGCAACAGTATTGGAGCCTTGGCGGCCTTTTATAAGATCCCGCCCCAGCGGGTGATCGTGCTGTGCGACGACATCGACCAGCAGCCCGGAAAACTGCGCATCCGGCCCCAGGGCTCGGCGGGGGGGCACAACGGGCTCAAGAGCATCATTGCCAGCCTTTCCAGCCAGGAGTTCAACCGCATTCGGATCGGGGTGGGCAAAAAACCCAGCCCGGACTACGACCTGGCCGACTGGGTGCTGGGGCGCTTTTCCGCCGAGGACAGAAAGGCAATTGAGGGCCGGTGGGATGACCTGGAAAAGGCTTGTCTGCTGATCATGGAGGGCAAGCTGGGAGAGGCCCAGAACCGCTACAACCGCTGAGACCCCTCTTGGGGCCGGCGGCAGGGGCCCAGAGCGAGGCAGAGAGATGAAACAGCTGTTTGTGACCACAAAAGAATACCAGAGGCTGGCCGCCGGGCTTTCACAGCCCGGCGTCACGGCTCTTTTCGGGATGCCCCCGGTGGGCCGGGCCCAGATGCTGGCCCTTTTGAGCCGCCGGATGGAAAAACCCCTGATCGTGGTGACGGCAGGGGAGGCGGAGGCCACCCGTTTTGCCCAGGACCTGTCGGCTCTGGGGCTGCGGGCCGAAGTCTTCCCCGGCCGGGACCTGGTGCTGCGCCCGGTGGAGGGGGTGAGCCGGGAGTACGAGTACCGCCGGCTGGCCGTGCTGGGCAGCATGGTGGGCGGCCGGCTGGATGCGGTCTGTGTGCCGGCAGAGGGGCTTTTGCAGTACACGGTGCCCCGCGAAGAGTTCTGCCGCAATACCCTTACCCTGCGCCCGGCCATGGAGATTGAGGAAAAAGAGCTGGTCAAGCGGCTCTCAGACGCGGGCTATATCCGCCGGGGCCAGGTGGAGGGGCCCGGCCAGTTCAGCGTGCGGGGCGGCATTGTGGACGTGTATCCGCCCGACCAGGCGGCCCCCGCCCGCATCGAGTTCTGGGGAGACGAGATCGACACCCTGGCCAGCTTCGATCTGATGAGCCAGCGGCGCACCGACAGCCTGGAAAAGCTGCACGTCTCCCCGGCCCGGGAGGTGCTGTTCGGGGACGCGGCCGAGACGGCGGCGGCCCTGCGGGCCTTTCTGGAAAAGACGCCCGCCCGGCGACGGGGCACCCTGGCGGCCGCCATGGAGGGGGACCTGGCCCAGCTGGACGGGGGGCTGATCCCCGAGGACCTGGACAAATACCTGGGGGTGCGGTACCCCAAGCCCGGAACCCTGCTGGAATACTTCGATTCGCCCCTGTTGGCCCTGGAGGAGCCGGGCAGCATCCGGGAGGCCCAGCGGGCCACCCAGTTCAGGCGGGACGAGGAGCTGAAGGGCCTGCTGGAGGAGAAGATCCTCTGCCCGGGGCTGGACAACTTCTATCTGGATATGGGCTGGCTCAACCGGCAGACCAGCCTGTACCCCACCCTGGCCAGCGAGAACTTTGCCCGCACCCTGCCGGATCTGACCCTGCGGGACCTGGTGGATCTGCCCTGCCACGCCCTGCCCGCCTGGGGCGGGGAGGTGGCCTCCCTGCGGGAAGACCTGGAGCCGCTGCTCAAACAGGGATACGCGGTGACGGTGATGGCCGGCACCGAGCGGGGCGCCGCCGCCCTGGCCAAGGACCTGGCGGCGGCCGGGCTGCGGGCCAGCGATAAAAAGGACCTGGTGCCCGGCCCCGGGATGGTCTCGGTGCGGCCGGGGCATCTCACCGGCGGGGTGCAGTTCCCCTTTGCCCGGTATGCCCTCATCACCGGGCGGCGGCACGGCGCCGCCGAAGCGGAAAAGCGTCGGCCAAAAAAGAACAAGAATGCCCTCTCCAGTCTCACCGACATCACCCCCGGCGATTATGTGGTGCACCAGAACCACGGCATCGGGGTGTATGCGGGCATCCGCCGGCTGGACCTGCAGGGGGTTGTGAAGGATTACCTGAAGATCACCTACGCCAAGGGGGACACTCTCTATGTGCCGGTGACCCAGCTGGACCTGCTGAGCCGGTATACCGCCCCGGGGGACAGCGAGAAAGTGAAGCTGAGCCGGCTGGGTGGCAGCGAGTGGACCCGGGCCCGCACCAAGGCCCGGGGCGCGGCCCGGGAGATTGCCCGGGAGCTGGTGGAATTGTACGCCAAGCGTCAGAAGGCCAAGGGCTTTGCCTTCCCCGAGGACGGGGACTGGCAGCGGGATTTTGAGACCCGATTTGAGTACGACGAGACCGACGACCAGCTCACTGCCGCCGCCGAGATCAAGCGGGATATGGAAAAGCCCTGCCCCATGGACCGGCTGCTCTGCGGCGATGTGGGGGTGGGCAAGACTGAGGTGGCCCTGCGGGCGGCCTTCAAGTGCGTGATGGGAGGCAAGCAGTGCGCCATTCTGGCCCCCACCACCCTGCTGGCTTGGCAGCACTACAACACGGCGCTCTCCCGGATGGAGCCCTTCCAGTTCACCATCGGGCTGCTCAGCCGGTTCCGCACCTCCAAGCAGCAGCAGGCCACCCTGAAGGGGCTGGCCGCCGGCAGCGTGGACCTGGTGGTGGGTACCCACCGGCTCCTCTCCCAGGATGTGAAATTCAAGGACCTGGGGCTGGTGATCATCGACGAGGAGCAGCGGTTCGGGGTCAAGCACAAAGAAAAGCTGAAGGAGGCCTTTTTGGGGGTGGATATGCTCACCCTCTCGGCCACCCCCATCCCCCGCACCCTCAACATGGCCATGAGCGGCATCCGGGATATGAGCACCATTGAGGAGCCTCCCTTCGAGCGCCAGCCCATTGAGACCTATGTGATGGAATACGACGAGGGGATCGTGGCCGAGGCCCTGAAAAAGGAGCTGGCCCGGGGCGGCCAGGCCTATTACCTCCACAACCGGGTGGACAGCATCGAGAGCTGTGCCGAACATGTGGCCAAGATGGTGCCCGGGGCCCGGGTGGGGGTGGCCCACGGCAAGATGACCGAGGAGCAGATCTCCAAGGTGTGGCAGCAGCTGCTGAACGGGGAGATCGACATCCTGGTCTGCACCACCCTCATCGAGACCGGCATCGACGTGCGCAACTGCAACACCCTCATCATTGAGAACGCCGATCGGATGGGGCTGGCTCAGCTGTACCAGATCCGGGGCCGGGTGGGCCGCTCGGGCCGCAAGGCCTACGCCTACTTCACCTTCCAGCGGGACAAAGTGCTCACCGACATCGCCGCCAAGCGGCTCTCGGCCATCCGGGAGTTCACCAGCTTCGGCTCCGGCTTCCGCATCGCCATGCGGGACTTGCAGATCCGGGGCGCCGGCAACCTGCTGGGCCAGAGCCAGCACGGCCATATGGAGGCGGTGGGATATGAGCTGTATATGAAGATGCTCGGCCAGGCCCTGGCCGAGGCCAAGGGAGAGGCCCCCGCCCCCGACAAGAGCGACTGCCTCATCGACATCACGGTGGACGCCTATATCCCCGAGAACTATATCCCCGACGCACCGGGCCGGATCGAAGCCTACAAGCGGATCGCAGCGGTGTCCACCCCCGAGGACGCGGCCGATGTGCTGGATGAGCTCATTGATCGGTATGGGGATGTGCCGCCCAGCGTCAGCGGCCTCATCGACGTGAGCCTGGCCCGGGTGACCGCCGCCCGGGTGGGAGTGTATGAGGTGGGGCAGAAGGGGGAGAACCTGATCCTCTACTCCGACCGGCTGAATCCCCAGAAACTGCGGCCCCTGCTCACCGACCTGACCGGCCGCATCACCCTGAACGCCTCGGCCAAGCCCTACCTGTCGGTGCGGGTCAAGACCGGCGAAAAACCCCTGGACATCCTGCGCATGACCCTGGAAAAGATGGACGAGGCGGACAAAACCGCCGGCTGAGGGGATGAGCAGGCCTCAAAACACAGAAAACAGAAAACCCCGCCGGGCTCAGAACACCCGGCGGGGTCTTCCTTTATAGGGGAGAAGTCAAAGAGAAAGACGGGATTATCGGGTCTGCTCCCGGCGTGCCCTTTCAAGATAACTCCTTTGCAGACGAGAGACTGCGCCGGCTGGAGGAAGAGGCGGTTGACAAGGCCCGGGAGGCGGGTTATCCTGAAAGAAAAATCCCCCACGGAGAGCCATGATTTATATATAAGGAATATAAGCAAAGGAGAACGCCCCATGAGCCTGTCCTGCATTGCCGAAGCGAAACTGGAGGAGACCGGCTTCAGCTATACCCTGTCTTTGATCCAGGGCAAATACAAGATGACCATCCTCTACTGCCTGTCCGAATTCGGGGTGGTGCGCTTCAATGAGATGAAGAAGTACATCGGCACCATCTCCTACAAGACGCTCAGCGCCATGCTGAAAGAATTGGAAACCGACGGGCTGGTGCACCGGGAGGAGTACCCCCAGATCCCGCCCAAAGTAGAGTACAGCCTCACCGAAAAGGGCCGCTCTCTCATCCCGATCCTGGACGCCATGTGTGACTGGGGCGAGCAGCACCGCCCAAAGGTACCGGCGGGGCAGAGTGAAGCGGGGTAATGGGCCTGCACGGCCAAAAGAAAGCCCGTTTTTGACCTGGCTTTGTTGCAAACAGGGCGAACGGGCGGTATAATAAACCTGTTGCCGCCGGCCCGGCGCCGGCGGCACAGTTTGCTTACTGTAAGGAGACCCCGCTTATGAAGAAAAAGATCGCCGCCCTGAGCGCCTGTGTGCTGAGCCTCAGCCTGGCGGGCTGCACCCTCACCACCCCCGCGTCGGTGGGTACCATCGGGGACGTGGAGATCACCGCAGGCATCTATCTGCTGCATCAGTACAATGCCTACCAGAATGCCAAGAGCCTCACCACCGAGGACAACGTGCTGAAGGCCACCCTCACCCTGGAGGATGGCACCGAGCAGAACGGCGCCGATTATGTGGCGGCCGAGACCCTCAAGAGCCTGGAATACTATGCCGCCACCGAGACCAAGTACAAGGAGCTGGGGGGCGAATTGAGCCAGGATGAGATCGATTTCGCCACCAGCCAGGCCGACACCATGTGGCAGAGCTACGGCGATACCCTGGAGGAAAACGGCATCGGCAAGGCCTCGCTCCAGACCTACATGGAGGGCGCAGTAAAGGTAACCCAGCTGGTGGATATGATCTACGGCCCGGACGGCACCGACCCGGTGTCCGATGAGGAGCTGGAAACCTATGTGAACGAGAACTTCCGCCAGGGCCAGTATATTGCCCTGCCCCTGATGGACTACACCACCTACAGCTATCTGGATGACGACACCAAGGCCCAGATGCAGCAGATCGCCGAAGAGATGAAGGCGGCGCTGGAGGAGGGCCAGGACATGACCCAGGTGGCCGAGACTTATCTGCCCCAGGCCCTGCCCCTGGCCGGCCAGGAGTACAGTGAGGATGAGCTGACCAACTACATGAGCAGCCTCAGCTACACCCCCGGCTCGGCGGACACCTTCGGGGAGGATGTTTCCCAGGCTATTCTGGCCACCGGCGCCGGCCAGGTGTCGGTGATCGAGAGCGGCGCCATGCTGATGGTGTACCAGGGCCAGAATATCTGGGATACCTACACCCTGGACAGCGTGCGGGACACCGCCCTGGTGGAGATGAAGGGGGACGAGCTGGACGAGATGTACGCCCAGGAGGGCGCGGCCCTGCCCCACAACCTGGACGAGAAGGCCATGAAGGTCTACAGCCCAAAGAACATCCGCTGACCGGCGGCATGGGAGCAGTTTCGGGATGATTTTGCAAAAAAGGCGCGGCCCTTTGGGGGCCCCGCCTTTTTTGCGGCCTTGGGGGAGGAAGAGAAAAATCCGGGTCAAGAAACTGCCATATTTCGCTTTTCCCGGCAGAATTTCTTTGGTAAAAGGGAACAATTGACACCCCCGATACCATATGATAGAATTAAGGACAATAAACAGGGGACTGCGGCCTGCACAAGGGGCAGCCCCCCATTTTGCGGAAAGGGCGGTCAGAAGGAAATGAAATACCAGCGCACGGCCTTTCAAACTGTTTTTGTGCCGGCCGTTCTGGCGCCGGTTTGTTTCGCTTTTTAACTTTTCCCTTTCGGGGAAAAGTTTTTTTTTGCCCATTCCCGCCCCATGGGGCAGGAAAACCGAAAAGAGAAAAAGAGAGGAGAGGGCGCTATGCTCATCAAAAATGCCAAGGACGCAGAGGGCAGGAAGATCGAAGTTCTGGTGCAAAACGGGGTGATTGCCGCCCTGGGGCTGGACCTTGCAGCCGACGGGGAAGAGACTCTGGACGCCCGGGGCCTGACCCTGCTGCCCGCCTTCATCGACACCCACACCCACTGGCGCACCCCCGGCTTTGAATATAAGGAGGACATCTCCACCGGCAGCGCGGCTGCTGCGGCGGGGGGCTATGTGTTCTGCAACCTGATGCCCAACACAAAGCCGGTCTGCTCCAGCGCCCAGATCGCGGCTGCCGTCACCGAAGAGGCCCGGCGGGTGGGGCTGTGCGACGTGCACCAGACCCTCTCCATCACCCGGGATTTCGACGGCCACACCCTGGACCACCTCAAGACCATGCCTGAGAGCGTGCGGGCCGTCACCGAGGACGGTCACGGGGTGCAGAACAACGAGGTGATGGCCAAGGCCTTCGCCATCTGTGCCGACCGGGGCGTGGTGATCATGAGCCACGCCGAGGACAGCAACATCAGCCCCTGGGATTACCGGCTGGCCGAGAACATCGAGACCATCCGCAACATCCACCTGTGCCAGTATTACGGCACCCACCTGCACATGGCCCATGTGAGCACCAAGGAGGCCATTGAGGCCATCCAGGAGGCCAAGTGGAAGGGCGCCCGCCTGACCTGTGAGGTCACCCCCCACCACCTGTGGTTTGACGATTCGGTCTGCCAGTACCGGGTGAATCCCCCCATCCGCAAGGCCTATGATGTGGACGCCCTCATCGAGGCCATCAAGGTGGGCATGGTGGACGCCATCGGCACCGATCACGCCCCTCACTCCGAGGAGGACAAGGCCAAGGGGGCCGCGGGCATGGTGGGCAGTGAGACCGCCTTCGGGGTCTGCTACACCAAGCTCTGCCGGGAAAAGGGCCTGCCCCTGAGCACCCTGAGCGAACTGATGAGCGCCGGCCCCGCCCGGGTGCTGGGGCTGGAAAGCCGGGGCAAGCTGGCCCTGGGTTATGCCGCCGACCTGGTTCTGGCGGATCTGGACACCCCTTGGGTGGTGGACCCCAGCCGCTTCCACTCCAAGAGCCACAATACCCCCTTTGGGGGCGCCACCCTCTATGGCCGGGTGAAGTACACATTCAAGGGCGGCCGGATGACCTACCGGGATGAAGAGTAAAACGATTGGGATAAAATAATATAGATATACAAGAGGTATAGAATGATGACCAATATGGACAAGCTCTACCAGGCGGTGGAGAGCCGGGGCCCGGTGTGCGTGGGCCTGGACACCGATTTTTCCTATCTGCCCGCGGATTTCGTCAAGCCGGAGCTCACCTGCGGTGAGAACATCGTCCGCTTCAACCGGGCCATCCTGGAGGCCACCAAGGGGGTGGCCGGCTGCTACAAGGTGCAGGTGGCCTATTATGAGGCCCTGGGCCTGGACGGGATGCGGGCCTACCGGGACACCCTGGCCATGGTGCGCCAGGCGGGCATCCCGGTGATTGCCGACATCAAGCGGGGCGACATTGCCAAGACCGCCGAGATGTATGCCAAGGGCCATTTTGAGGGGGATTTCGAGGCGGACTTCGTCACCCGGGCCCCCTATATGGGGCTGGACTCCATCAGCCCCTATCTGCCCTACGCCCAGAAGAGCGGCAAGGGACTGTTCGTGCTCTGCCGCACCTCCAACGGGGGCGCCAAGGATTTTGAATACGAGAAGCTGGCCGACGGCCGCCATGTGTACGACCTGGTGGGCGACAAGCTGGTGGAGCTGGGCCGGGACTACATGGGCGAAAAGGGGTATTCCTCCATTGGCCTGGTCATCGGCGGCACCCACACCGAGGAGGCCGAGGAGATCCGGGCCCGGTATGGCTCCACCTTTTTCCTCATCCCCGGCTATGGGGCCCAGGGGGGCAAGGCCGAGGACATCGCCCGCTACCTGAACAAGGGCAACGGCGGCACGGTCAACTCCAGCCGAGGCGTCCTGCTGGCCTACAAAAAGCAGGAGGGTGTGGCCTTTGATGAGGCCGCCTACAACGAATGTGTGCGGATGAAGGAGGATATTGCCCATGCCTGCAGTCTGCTGTGACAGCGTGGTGCTGGATCAGATCGCCCTCACCGATACGGTGCGGCTGCTGAGCGCCAGCTGGGGTGACCCGGAGCACCTGCCCCATGCGGGCCAGTTCTTTATGCTGCGGTGCTGGGGGCTGGGGGAAGGGCCCTTCCTCTCCCGCCCCATCAGCCTGCACCACTGGGACGAGGGAAAAAAGACGGTGGAGTTTCTCTACGAGATCAAGGGGGAGGGCACCCGCCGGCTGTCTCAGCTGGAGGCAGGGGACGCCATCCAGCTCACCGGCCCGGCCGGCAATGGCTTTGATGTGCAAGCCATCCCCCAGGGGGCCCGCCTGGCCCTGGTGGGCGGCGGCATCGGCACCGCCCCCCTCTACCAGCTGGCCAAGGAGCTGAACGGCCGGGGCATCCGGCCGGACGGTTACTTCGGCTTCCGGGATGAGCCCTTCGCCATGGAGAGCTTCCGGGGTCTGTGTGAGGTGGTGCGGGTGGCCACCGACAGCGGCCGGTTCGGCTTCCACGGGCTGGTCACCGAGATGCTGGAGCCGGAAAAATACGATCTGATTCTCACCTGCGGCCCGGTGCCCATGATGCGGGGCGTATACCAGAAATGTGCTGCCGCCGGGGTGCGCTGCCTGGTGAGCATGGAAAACAAGATGGCCTGCGGCATCGGGGCCTGCCTGGGCTGCACCTGCCACACCAAGGAGGGGCCCCGCTCGGTCTGCAAGAACGGCCCGGTCTTTGAGGGAAGCGAGGTGTTCGGAGAATGAGCAAGCCGGAACTGAAAACCAGCCTGCTGGGTTTTGAGATGAACAGCCCCCTCATGGGGGCCTCCGGCACCTTCGGCTACGGGGTGGAGTACGCCCACATGGTAGATCTGCCCAAGCTGGGGGCTGTGTGCGGCAAGGGCCTCACCCTCCACGGCCAGTACGGCAACGAGGGCGAGCGGCTGTGGGAGACCCCCGCCGGCCTCATGAACAGCATCGGGCTGCAAAACCCCGGAGTGGAGCACTTCATCCAGGTGGAATTGCCCCAGATGGAGGCACAGCTGCGCCCGGCCGGGGTGGCCATCATCGCCAACCTGGGCGGCCACAGCGAGGAGGAATATGAGGAGGGCGCGGCCCTGCTCAGCGCCAGCAGCGCGGACATGATCGAGCTGAACATCAGCTGCCCCAATGTGAAGCAGGGGGGCATGGTGTACGGGGTCAAGGCCGAGGCTGCGGCCCAGGTGGTGCGCCGGGTGCGGGCCGCCTGCAAAAAGCCCCTGATGGTCAAGCTCAGCCCCCAGGCCGAGGACATCCCGGCCATGTGCCGGGCGGTGGAGGAGGCCGGCGCCGACGCCCTCAGCCTCACCAACACCTTCCAGGGCTGCGCCATCGACCTGGAAAAGCGCCGCCCGGTGTTTGACAACATCTTTGCAGGGCTCTCAGGGCCGGCCATTCGGCCTCTGGCCCTGCGGATGGTCTGGCAGGCGGTGGGGGCCGTGAAAATCCCGGTGGTGGGCCTGGGCGGCATTGCCACCGGCCGGGACGCCCTGGAGTTCATCATGGCCGGCGCCCAGGCCGTCCAGGTGGGGGCTGCCAACTTTGTGGACCCCCGCTCTATCAACCGCATCTATGAGGAGATGGAGGCCTGGATGGAGGCCAACGGCGTTGAGAGCCTCGCGGAGATCCGGGGCTGCGCCCGGCCCTGAAAATTCGGGGAAATGTGAATAAAAATTCGTTAAAATTGAATATTCTTGCATAAACCCCTTTTATATTCAGGAAAATTGGGATAAAATATTCAGGATGAAGACAAAACGCCCCACGGGGCAATGGTGATAAGACGGAAAGACGGGAAGAGAAAGGATGTTTACGATGGAACAGAAGACGGTACAGCCCAAAGAGATCCTGCGGGAGTGCGAGGCCTTCCTGGAAGGGCACTTCCTTTTGAGCAGCGGCCGCCACTCGGGCGCCTACTGCCAGATGGCCTACCTGCAGCAGTACCCGGACAAGTGCGAGCAGGTGATGGCTCTGGTGGCCGAAAAACTGAAGGATACCCCCATTGACGTGGTGGTGGGGCCGGCCATGGGCGGCATTGTGTACGCCTACGAGCTGGGCCGCCAGCTGGGCAAGCGGGCCATCTTCACCGAGCGGGTGGACAATGTGATGACCCTCAAGCGGTTCACCATCCATCCGGGCGAGCGGTGCATCATCGCCGAGGACGTGGTGACCACCGGCATCTCCAGCCTGGAAACCAAGCGGGTCATCGAGGAGGCGGGCGGCGTCTGCCTGGGCATCACCTGCGTGGTGGACCGCACCACCGCCGACAAGCCCTCGCCCATCCCCATCCTGGCCAGCGCCCTCAAGCTGGAACTGCCCAGCTACACCCCCGAAGAGTGCCCCATCTGCAAGGAGGGCAAGCTGCCCCTGGTGCATCTGGGCAGCCGCAAGATGAAAGAGCAGGCCGTGCAGACCATCAACGCCTGAAACCCGCAGAAAAGAGGTACCGTTATGAAAGCATATCTCATCCTGGCCAACGGCCTGGTTTTGCAGGGCAGCTCGGTGGGCATGCCCGGCACCACTGTGGGCGAGGTGGTGTTCACCACCGGCATGGTGGGCTTTGAGGAGACCCTCACCGACCCCAGCTACTACGGCCAGATCATCACCCAGACCTATCCCCTTATCGGCAACTACGGCATGAACAGCCAGGACAAGGAGTCCGACCGGGTATGGTGCCGGGGTTACATCGTGCGGGAGGCCTGCCAGCATCCCTCCAACTGGCGCAGTGAGACCACCCTGGATGCCTTCCTCAAAGAGAACAAGATCATCGGCATCGAGGGGGTGGACACCCGCCGCCTCACCCGGATTCTGCGGGAGAGCGGCGTCATGAACGGGGCCATCACCACCGAAATCGACCCCGCCGACGCCCCGGCCCTGGAGGAGCTGATGGCCAAGATCCAGGCCTACACCATCACCGGCGCGGTGGAGACAGTCTGCTGCAAGGAGCCCTATACCCTCAACCAGGAGGGCAAGATCCATGTGGCCCTCATGGACTACGGCTGCAAGAAGAACATCATCCGCTGCCTGGTCAAGCGGGGCTGCAAGGTGACGGTGCTGCCCGCCCAGACCACCCCCGAGCAGGTGATGGCCCTCCAGCCGGACGGCCTGATGCTCACCAACGGCCCCGGCGACCCGGCCGACAACACCCAGATCATCCAGAACATCCGCACCATGCTGGACAGCGGCATCCCGGCCTTCGGCATCTGCCTGGGCCACCAGCTCACCGCCCTGGCGGCGGGGGCCCACACCGTCAAGATGAAATACGGCCACCGGGGCGCCAACCAGCCGGTCACCGACTTTGCCCTGGGCCGCACCTTTATCACCAGCCAGAACCACGGCTACGCGGTGGACGGCGACACTCTGCCCGCCGAGGCCGGCAAGGTGAGCCATGTGAACGCCAACGACGGCACCTGCGAGGGCGTCGAGTACAGCCGGTGGAACTGCTTCACGGTCCAGTTCCATCCCGAGGCCTGCGGCGGCCCCAAGGATGTGGAGTTCCTGTTCGACCGCTTTGTGGACCGTATCAAGAAGAGCAAGGAGGCCAAGGGAAATGCCTAAAGATCCATCCATCAAAAAAGTGCTGGTCATCGGCTCGGGGCCCATCATCATCGGCCAGGCCGCCGAGTTTGACTACTCGGGCACCCAGGCCTGCCGAGCCCTGAAGAGCGAGGGCATCGAGACGGTGCTGCTCAACTCCAACCCCGCCACCATCATGACCGACCCGGACGTGGCCGACCATGTGTATATTGAGCCCATGACCCGGGAAGTGCTGGAAAAGATCATCCGCAAGGAAAAGCCCGACTCCATCCTGCCCAACCTGGGCGGCCAGATGGGCCTGAACCTGTCCATGGAGCTGGCCCGCAGCGGCTTTCTGGATAAAGTAGGCGTGCGGCTGCTGGCCTGCAAGCCCGAGACCATCGACCGGGCCGAGGACCGGCAGCTCTTCAAGGACACCATGGAAAAGCTGCACCAGCCCATCGTGCCCAGCAAGGTGGTGGAAGAGCTGGACGACGCCCTGGACTTTGCCGAGCAGATCGGCTACCCGGTGATCGTGCGGCCTGCCTTCACCATGGGCGGCACCGGCGGCGGCATCTGTGAGGACCGGGAAAAGCTCCACGAGAGCGGCACCAACGGCCTGCGGCTCTCTCCCATCCACCAGGTGCTCATCGAGAAGTGCATCTCCGGCTGGAAAGAGATCGAGTACGAGGTGATGCGGGACCACAAGGGCAACGTGATCACCGTCTGCAACATGGAAAATATGGACCCGGTGGGCGTGCACACCGGCGACTCCATTGTGGTGGCCCCCAGCCAGACCCTGTCGGACCACGAGTACCAGATGCTGCGCACCGCCGCGCTGGACATCATCACCGAGCTGGGCATCGAGGGCGGCTGCAACTGCCAGTTTGCCCTCAAGCCGGACAGCTTTGAGTACGCGGTCATCGAGGTAAACCCCCGCGTGTCCCGCTCCTCGGCCCTGGCCTCCAAGGCCACCGGCTATCCCATCGCCAAGGTGGCCACCAAGATCGCCATCGGCTACAGCCTGGACGAGATCACCAACGACGTCACCGGCGAGACCTGCGCCTGCTTTGAGCCCACCCTGGACTACTGCGTGGTCAAGTACCCCAAGTGGCCCTTTGACAAGTTCGTCTACGCCGACAAGAGCCTGGGCACCCAGATGATGGCCACCGGCGAGGTGATGGCCATCGGCAACAACTTTGAGCACGCCATGATGAAGGCGGTGTCCAGCATCGAGCTGGGCATGGAAACCCTCACCCTGCCCGCCTTTGAGGAGTACACCACCGAGCAGGTGGTGGAGCACCTCCATGTGCAGGATTCCGAGCGGGCCTTCTGTGTCTACGAGGCCCTCAAGCGGGGAGTGCCCCACAAGGTCATCTACGACATCACCAAGATCGACTGGTGGTTCTTGGACAAGCTCCAGCACCTGGCCGACCTGGAGCTGGGGCTCAAAAAGGGCGAATTGACCCGGGAAAAATACTTCGAGGCCAAGAAGTACGGCTTCATGGACAAGACCATCGCCCGGCTGTCCGGGGTGGAAAAGCTGCCCTGGCACGCGGTGGCCTCCTACAAGATGGTGGACACCTGTGCCGCCGAGTTTGCCGCCCGCACCCCTTACTTCTACTCCACCTACGACGAGGAGAACGAGGCTGCCGAGTTCATCGCCCAGCATGACAACGGCGGCAAGAAGAAGATCCTGGTCTTTGGCTCGGGGCCCATCCGCATCGGCCAGGGCATCGAGTTCGACTACTGCTCGGTGCACTGTGTCTGGACCCTGAAAAAGCACGGCTGCGAGGCTATCCTGGTGAACAACAACCCGGAGACCGTCTCCACCGACTTTGATACCGGCGACCGGCTCTACTTCGATCCCCTGAACCCGGAGAGCGTGGACAACGTGATCGCCACCGAAAAGCCGGACGCCTGTGTGGTGCAGTTCGGCGGCCAGACCGCCATCAAGCTGGCCACCCATCTGGACAAGATCGGCATGAAGATCCTGGGCACCCCCGCCGACGCCATCGACGAGGCCGAGGACCGGGAGCGGTTTGACGAACTGCTGGAACGCTGCAAGATCCCCCGTCCCCAGGGTACCACCGTCTTCAACACCGAGGAGGCCCTGGAGGCCGGCCGCCGGCTGGGCTACCCGGTGCTCATGCGGCCCAGCTATGTGCTGGGCGGCCAGAACATGATCGTGGCCAAGGATTCCGCCGACGTGAAGGAGTACATGGCCATCATCATGGCCCATGTGGATATGGACCACCCGGTGCTGATGGACAAGTACATCCAGGGCATCGAGTGCGAGGTGGACGCCATCTGTGACGGGGAGGACTACCTGATCCCCGGCATCATGCAGCATATCGAGCGCACCGGCATCCATTCCGGCGACTCCATCAGCGTCTACCCCAGCCAGGATTTTGACCAGAAGGTCATCGACACCCTGGTGGACTACACCGGCCGCTTTGCCCGGGAACTCCATGTGGTGGGCCTGGTGAACGTACAGTACGCGGTGCAGAACGGCAAGGTGTATGTGATCGAGGTGAACCCCCGGTCCAGCCGCACCGTGCCCTATATCAGCAAGGTTACCGGCGTGCCCATGGTGGAGCTGGCGGTCCGCTGCTGCCTGGGCGAAAAGCTGCGGGATATGGGCTACGGCACCGGGCTGCACCCCAACGCCCCCTATGTGGCGGTGAAGGTGCCTGTGTTCAGCTTTGAGAAGCTCCACGGGGTGGACACCCAGCTGGGCCCCGAGATGAAGAGCACCGGCGAGGTGCTGGGCATTGCCCCCACCTTCGAACAGGCCCTGCTCAAGGGCCTCATCGGCGCGGGCTATCCTTTCAAGAAGCCCGCCCCCGGCAGCTGTGTGGTCTTCAGCGTCAAGGACGGGGACAAGGCCGAGTTCACCGACATTGCCTGGAAGATGAAGAACATGGGCTGGCGCATCTACGGCACCAGCGGCACCTGCGCCTACCTGAACAAGCAGATGATCCCCTGCAACGAGGTGCGGGGCATGTCCGGCGCCCACCCCAACATCCAGGACCTGCTGGAGAGCGGCCTGGTGGACTATGTGTTCAGCACCAGCGCCCACGGCCGCGACCCCCAGCGGGACAGCGTCAAGCTGCGCCGCAAGGCCTGCGAGCTGTCGGTGCCCTGCATCACCGCAGTGGATACCGCCCGGGTTTTGGTGGACACCATGCGCCGGGACCACTCCCTGGAGCATGTGGACCTGGTGGATATCTCCGAGCTGTAAGGCGATTTTTTCCCCGCAAGACCCCAAAAAGATACCAGACAAAAGGGCCCTGCCGACGCTTCGGCGGGGCCCTTTTTTGTTAATGTTGTTAAAAACAAAAAAATACACAATTTCGTAACAAAAAAGTTCGGCAAAAAAATGTCGATTCAACAGGAAGATTTTCAAAGCGGAAAAAAAGGAAAGAAAACAGTCTTGCAAAAGCTCAAAAAATAACGTAAAATGGTAAAGCCGAAACTATAGTTTGCCTGTATAAATGAGATAGAGGGAAGATGGGTCGGCAATGCTTCATAATAAAAAACGCCAGTAGGCAGAAGTCCGCTGAAAAAAGTCAAAGTAAGGGGGAAGTGTTTCAGTATGACCAGATCCCAGTTGATCACAAAGGTGTCACGAGATACCGGTATTTCGGAGCCGATGGTAGAAACTGTGATGGATGGTATTTTTGATACCATCGTGGAGAAACTGCGGGAGGGGGATAAGGTCACCATCGCGGGTTTCGGCCGCTTTGAGATGCGGGAACGCAAAACCAAGTCCTTCACCAATCCCAAAACCAAGGTATCCAGTCAGCTGCAACCCACGACGATCCCCGGCTTCAAGGCCAGCGGTCGTCTGAAAGAGAAACTCAGCAAATAATCCGGGTTTTCGAGCCAAAAACGCCGGCCTGTGTGCCCCGCAAAGGGGGACGCACAGGCCGGCGTTTGGTGTTTTGAGTTTGGCGCGGCGGATATACAGAAAGAGGCGGGGAGAGGCCGCCCCTTTCCCGGCAGGCGCCTCAGAATTTCTGCAAAGACTCCAGGTCCAAAATAAAGATGGCGGCGCCGCCGGCCTCCCGCTCCACCGGCACCGCAGGCAGCGCGGCGGAATGCCCGTTCAGGGGCGCCATGGACTGATAGATGGTCTCGGTGCGCTTGCCGGCCCGCTTTTTCAGGATGGCCAGCACCTGGTCGGCCTGGTCGGCCGAGACGCCGATCATCAGGGTGACGCTGCGCTTTTTCAAGAAGCCGCCGGTAGAACTGAGCAGGGTGGCAAAGAAACCGTTGCGGTTCAGTTCGTAGACGGTGTCGTCATAGTCCTCGCCCTGCAGCACGGCCAGGATCAGCTTGTTCTTGGATTCGTTTCCCATGGTAAGTACCTCCTTGGCAAAGTCAGGGGCGCCGGGCCCGCCGGGGCCCAAAAGCTGCCCGGCCGGCCCTTGTGGGCCTACCCTTAGCATAACACGATTCCGGGCGGGGGACAATGCTTTTTTGAGGGGGGAGGCGGGGCTTTCGCTTTCGGGGCGGCTGTGCTATAATGAAAAAAATCTCTTGAAATATTGTGAAATATAAAGGAATGGACGAAACTATGAAATATACGGAACTTTCCCTCCTGCCCGAGATCCAGCAGGCGGTGGAGCGGATGGGCTTTGTGGAGATGACCGAGGTGCAGCAGAAAGCCATCCCGGTGATGCTCAGAGGCAAGGACGTGATCGCCAAAGCCCCCACCGGCACCGGCAAGACCTGTGCCTTCGGCATCCCGGTGATCCAGGAGGTGGACCAGGACAAGGCCCAGCCCCAGACGGTGATCCTGGCCCCCACCCGGGAGCTGGCCCAGCAGATTGCCGGAGACCTGCGGGATCTGGCCTATTTCCTGCCCAAGATTCGCATCGCCTGCCTGTACGGCGGCGCCAACATGCAAAAGCAGATCGACCAGCTGAAAAAGGGCTGCCAGATCCTGGTGGCCACCCCCGGCCGTCTGATGGACCATGTGAAGCGCCGCACCGTGGACATCAGCGCCGTCACCATGGTGGTGCTGGACGAGGCCGACGAGATGCTGAACATGGGCTTTTACAAGGATGTGCGGCACATCATCGACATCATGAAAGCCCGGCGCAGCCTGTCCATGTTCAGCGCCACCATCAGCCGGGAAGTAATGGACATCGGCTGGCTCTACCAGCGGGATGCGGAGGAGATCACCGTCCAGCCGGTGGAAGAGAGCCTGCCCAAGATCCACCAGTACAAGCTGCGCACCACCGGGCGGGACAAATTGGCCGATCTGGCCCAGATCATCCTTTCCGGCGGGTATGAGCGGGTGATGGTGTTCTGCAACACCAAGTTCACCACCGCCACCCTGGGCAACCAGCTGGCCCGGCTGAATTTTAATGTGGACTGCCTCCACGGCGACCTCTCCCAGGCCGAGCGCAACAAGATCATGACCACCTTCAAGGAGGGCAAGCTGAACGTGCTGGTGGCCACCGACGTGGCCGCCCGGGGCATCGACGTGGAGGATGTGGACGCGGTGATCAACTACGACGTGCCCGAGTCCAACGAGCACTACACCCACCGCATCGGCCGCACCGGCCGGGCCCGGCGGGAGGGGGTCAGCTACCTGATGTACACCCCCGAGGAGGAAAAGCGGGTGAACGAGCTGCTGCGCCTCACCCGCAACACCGAGCTGTGCCGCCCGGTGAAGTTTGACGAGGCCCACCAGAAGCTGGTGGAGGAAAAGGTAGAAAAAACCGACAAATGGCAGATCCGCAGCTATTTCTGAGCCCGGCTGCCCAAAGCCCCGGCGCGATTTTTGGCGCCGGGGCTTTTTTGCAAAGATTCCCCCGGCGGGAAGGCAGCTTTACAGTCTCCGAAAATCGTTCCTTAGGCGCACGGCACAAAAAAGCACGAAACAGCAAACGGAACAATCCCGCGCATCTGCACAGAAACCCTTGACCTTCCGCCCGCTGGAAGGTGTATCATGCTCTTGAAAGGAGGAAGACTCCAGGTGAAGATCAATGAGGTGGAATCACTGGTGAGGGTCACCAAAAAGAACATTCGGTATTATGAATCCCAGGGGCTGCTGAGTCCCCGGCGGGAGGTGAGCAACGGCTACCGCAGCTACAGCCAGGAGGATGTGGAGATATTGCGGCGGATCAAGCTGCTGCGCAAGCTGGATGTGCCCATCGCCGAGGTGAAGGCCATGCTGGAGGGGCAGCTCTCCCTGCGGGAGGGAATGGCCCGCCACCAGCTGCTGCTGCAAAACCGGCAGGCCGGTCTGGAAGCGGCGGCCAGCCTTTGCCGGCGGCTTCAGGAGGGGCCGGCCGCCCTCAGCGATCTGGACGCCCGGGCCTTCCTGGAGGATCTGAATACCGAGGAGAAAAAGGGGGTGCCCTTTGTGAATATTCAAAAAACCGATCGCAGGCAGGCCTATCTGGGGGCGGCGCTGGGGGCGTCCATCTTTCTGGCGCTGATGATATTCACCGCCGCCCTGATGCTCTGGGCCTTCCTCAGCCAGCCGGAAGAGGCGCCGCCCCTGCCGGTGATGGTGTTTTTGGTGGCAATCCCGCTGATCTGCGGGGCAGGCGTGATCGCGGCCCTCATCCAGCGGGTAAAAGAAATCAGAAAAGGAGAAGAAGATGACTATCGTAACTATTGAGAACTGGCCGGGCCGGGAGTTTGAGGTGCTGGGCACCGTCAAGGGCAGCGTGGTGTATTCCAAAAACTTCGGCAAGGATTTCATGAGCGCCATGAAGAGCCTGGTGGGCGGCGAGGTGAAGGACTACACCGAGATGCTCATCGAGGCCCGGCAGATCGCCACCGGCCGGATGGCCCATGAGGCCGAGGAGATGGGGGCCGACGCGGTGCTGGGACTTCGGTACGCCTCGGCCAGCGTCATGCAGTCGGCGGCCGAGGTGATGGCCTACGGCACTGCCGTCAAGTGGAAATAAAAAGAGAGAACGGCGGCCCGCTGCCCGGAGTTTTCCGGGCGGAGGGCCGCCGTGTTTGGGGCTTGTTCAGGGCTTTTCCCGCCGGTAGACCGGCACCCCCTCCTTGAAGGTGGCCTCCACGGTCAGCTCCAGCAGCTCTTCCGGGGGCAGGGTGCGGGGGTCGGCCGACAGAATGACCAGATCGGCCTTTTTGCCGGGGGTCAGGGTGCCCTTTTCCGCCTCCTCCCCATACTGCCAGGCACCGTATCGGGTCAGGCCCAGCAGCGCATCCCAGGCCCGCAGCTTTTCTTCGGGGGAAAGCTCCAGGCCCCGGCCGGTGCGCCGGTTGCAGGCGCACCAGAGCATCTCCGGGGCGCTGGGGGGCAGCACCGGGCTGTCGCTGTGGAAGGTGTAGGGCAGCCCCGCCGCCCGGGCGCTGGCCGCCGGGCTGGAAAGAAGGGTGCGGGCAGGGCCGAAAAAGCGCAGGCAGCTGTCCGCCCAATAGTGGGTGTGGGCCACAAAAAAGCTGGGCAGGATGCCGGCCTTTTTCAGGGCAGTCATCTGGTCGGGCCGCACCAGCTGGGCGCCCAGCAGTACGTCCCGGCAGGGCGAGGGCTCTGCGTGGGCCGCCAGGAACCGGGCCGCCGCCTCGTCCCCGCTGCAATGACAGAGCAGCTGGGCCCGGCGGGCCCGGGCCAGAGCCACCAAGCCGGTGATTTCCTGCCCGGAGAGGAGGGACGTTCCCCGGTAGCCGGGCTGGTCGGCGTAGTCCTCCCTCGTCCAGGCGGCCCGGTCCTGGGGGGTGCCGTCCAAGGCGAGCGCATAGCCGCCCATCCGAAAATGATTTTGGTAGCTTTGCCGCCGGGCCGGCTCTTGGGGCAGAAGGTCGGCGTGGCCCCGAATATCCGCATAGCCCACCAGGTCCAGCTGAAGAAGCCCCTCGTCGGCGGCCCGGCGCAGCAGTCCCGCCTCATAGCTTTGGGCAAAGCCCTCCTGGGCGGTGGTGAACCCCTGGGAAAAATAGAGCTGCTGGGCCTTTTGAAGAAGCTCAAGTGCCTGCCGTTCCCCGGGCGAGTCGGCCAGGCCGCCGCTCAGGGCACAAAAAGCCTCTCCTTCCACCAGGCCGGTGAGCCGGCCGGCCCCGTCCCGGCCGTAGCGGCTGCCGGGCGGGTCGGGGACGTCTTCCGCCAGGCCCAGTGTGGCCAGAGCCAGGCTGTTCAGCACCCCCATCCGGCCGCTGCGGTGGATGAGGAGGATGGGGTGGACCCGGCTCACCCTGTCCAGCAGGGCCCGGTCCGGCTGGCAGCCCTCCATGCGGGCAGGGTCGTAGCCAAAGCCCACCACCGTCTGGCCCGGCTGGATGCCGTTTTGACGGATGAAATTGTTCATCCGCCGCGCCAGCTGTTCCAGGCTGGCACAGCCGGTCAGGTCGGCCCGCTCCAGGGTACCCGCATACTGGACAAAGTGGCCGTGACAGTCCAGAAAGGCGGGCAGCAGGGCCCGCCCCTTCAGGTTGATCAGCCAGGCCCCCGGGCTCTGGGCCCGCAGCGCCTCAAAGGTGCCCACGGCCCGGATCCGACCCTCCCGCACCGTCAGGGCCTCGGGCGCGTCGGAGGGGCGTTCCATGGTGAGGATGGGGCCGCCGTAAAAAAGATATTCTGTCATGGAAGGCTCCTGCTTCCGGCCCGCAGGCCACCCCGGGCCGGCTTTACAAGCCGGCGGCGGATTTGTATAATACTTACAGAGATAGCCTGTCCCGAATCCTAAAAATCATGCGGGACGGGGAGGAAGGAGCCGGGGGTATGCTGATCAGTCTGGTGGTGCCCTGCTACAATGAGGAGGAGGCCCTGCCCCTGTTTTATCGGGAGGCGTCCCGGGTGGCTGCCCAGATGAAGGAGAGCCACGGCGCCGAGTTTGAGTTCATCTTTGTGGACGACGGAAGCGGGGACAACACCCTCCGGGAGGCCCGGGCCCTGCACCAAAAGGACGCCCGGGTGCGCTTTGTCTCTTTCAGCCGGAATTTTGGCAAGGAGGCGGGCATTTATGCGGGGCTCAAGGCGGCCCGGGGAGACTATGTGGCCATGCTGGACGCAGACTTGCAGGACCCGCCCAGCCTTTTGCCTCAGATGCTGGACCAATTGCTCAGCGGAGAGTACGACTGCGCCGCCACCCGGCGCACCACCCGCCAGGGGGAGCCGCCCATCCGCAGCTTTTTTGCCCGGCTGTTCTACAAGATCATCAATAAGATGAGCGACACCGAGATCGTGGACGGCGCCCGGGATTACCGGCTGATGAGCCGCAAGATGGTGGACGCGGTGCTGGCCCTGGGGGAATACAATCGGTTTTCCAAGGGAATCTTCAGCTGGGTGGGCTTTCGCACCAAGTGGTTTGAATATGTGAATGTGGAGCGGGTGGCCGGCAAGACCAAGTGGAATTTCTGGAAGCTCTTCCTCTATTCCATCGAGGGGATCGTGGGCTTCACCACCGCGCCCCTGGCATTGGCGGCCCTCATCGGGCTCTTCTTCTGCCTGTGCGCCTTTGTGGGCATCGTGTTCATTGTGGCGCGGGCTCTCCTGTTCGGGGACCCCACCGCCGGCTGGCCCAGCACCATCTGCATCCTGCTTTTGTGCAGCGGCGTCCAGCTGTTCTGCACCGGGGTGGTGGGAGAGTACCTGGCCAAGACCTACCTGGAGGTCAAGCGCCGGCCCATCTACATCGCCAAGACCACCAGCGAGGAGGAGGACGAGCGTCCTCCGCAGGAATAAATCCCGAAACCCATAAAAAAGAGACTCTTTGCCTTGGCAAAGAGTCTCTTTTTGTCTAAAGTCATACCTGCTGGTGGGTCTCGATCCAGCGGGCCACCTCCCGGGCCACCGGGGCCAGACTGCCGTCCTCAAAGGGCACTGCAAAGCCCGCCGACTGTACCAGTCCGGCGTAGCTCTCGGTACCGCCCTTTTTCACCAGAGTCAGATACCGCTGCCAGGCGTCCTTCGGGTTGTGGAGGAAGGCGGTGAAGAACTGGAGGGCCACCGTCTGGGCCAGGCAGTAATCGATATAATAGAAGGGGCACTCGTAGATGTGCAATTGCCGCTGCCAGCCAGCGCCCCGGCCGTAGAAGGGCAGGCCGTCAAAGTCGATCCAGGGGCGATAGCGGCGCTCCAGCTCCAGCCAGGTGCGGTTGCGCTCTTCGGGGGTCAGGTGGGGCTGGCGGTACATGAGATGCTGGAACTCATCCACCAGGCTGCCATAGGGCAGGAAAAAGACGCTGTCCTCGGCGTGGGCCAGCTGGTACTTGGCGGTGTCGGGGCCAAAGAACAGGTGGTGCCAGGGGGAGGTGAGAAACTCCATGCTCATGCTGTGGATCTCGCAGCTCTCCATGCCCGGGCTGAACAGCTCGCTGATCAGCCCCTGCTTCTGGGCCATATAGGCCTGGAAGGCGTGGCCCATCTCGTGGGTGATCACGTCCACATCCCCCGAGGTGCCGTTCCAGTTGGAGAAGACAAAGGGGGCGTAGCCGCTGATCTGCTCCATATACCCGCCGGGGGCCTTGCCGGGCTTGGTGAGCAGGTCAAAGAGCTGGTTGTCAAACATGAAGTCGATGAACTCGGCGGTCTCGGGGCTCAGCTCCCGGTACATCTTCCGGCAGCCCTCCAGCAGCTGGTCCGGGGTGCCGTGGGGCAGGGCGTTGCCGTCCCGGAAATAGACCGGCAGATCGTAGAACTTCGGGTCGGAAAGGCCCACCCGGCGGAATTTCAGCTCCTGCAAACGCTTCACCAGGGGTACCAGATCCCGCAGTACCTGGCGGCGGTAGCTTTCCACCTCTTTGGGGCCGTAGCCGATCCGGCCCATCCGCAGATAGCTCAGCTGGGAGTAATCCTCAAAGCCCAGGGTGCGGGCCTGGGCGTTCCGGTTGGCCACCATCCGATCGTAGATCTCGTCAAATTCCTCCCGGTGGGCGTCGAACCACTCGCCCTCGGCGCAGAAGGCCTCCCGGCGCTTGGCGCGGTCCAGGCTCTGCTTGTGGGGGCCCAACTGGGGCAGGGTGAGCTTCTGGCCCTCAAAGTCCACCAGGGCGCCGGCATACAGGTTCTGGTACCGGCTCACCAGGGCGTTGTCCTCCTGCATCAGCCCCAACACCCGGTCGTCGGCCCCCCGCACCGCCAGTTCCAGGATGGTGAGCAGGATCTCGCCGTACCGGCGGGCCAGGGCCTCCCTGCGGGGGCTGGCCAGGCAGGCCCGGTAAAAGGAGAGCTGGGCGTTGCTCACCCCCGGGTTGTTCTGGTCAAAAAAGTCATTTTCGCCGTTGTAGAATTCGTCCCGGGTGTCGATGGTGTGGCGGATCTGGGCCAGGCGGGCCATCTGGCTGTAGGCCTCGTCCTGCTTTTCGTGTTCCTCCCAGAGAGCCAGCAGCTCCTGGTCGTCCCCGGCCCGGGCAACCCGGTCGGTCAGTTCCCGGTAGGCGGCCAGCAGGGCGGGCACGTCCGGCCGGTGATAGGGAAATTCGGTGAATTTCATGCAAAAGCCTCCTGAATCAAAATACAAGGGGAAAATCCCCGCAAAATCCTCGGTGCCGGGCCCGGGCCCGGCAGGGGTGCGCTCTTTATATGGTAGTATAGCATCCCCGGCGGGGCCGTGCAAACAAAGAGGGCCTTGCCAGCGGGCGCAAGGGGGCTTATAATAGGACTGTTCGCAGAGTAAGGGCCTGCGCGTTAAGTGCCGCACCAACGGGGAGTTGTGGAGCGGACGAAAAGGAGCCGAGAGGAAACTTGCGGTGCCGGCCCTGCATCCCGCTGCTGCAAAAGGCGTGCAGGTGAACGGGGAGAGAGGGACGGCCTGCGCGCCGGGCCCGGTCTTCCATTCCATGTTTCTGCTTCCTTTTTTGCAGCCTGAACCGCTGACATAAAAGGAGGTATGTTTTTATGCAGCAAAACAGTCTTGCACCCGCCTTTCCCCTTGGCGCCGCCTACTGGCGGCAGGCCAACGCCCAGCTCAAAAGCGTGCGGATGCTGGCCCTGGCAGGCCTTGTCTCAGCCATGGCCATCATCCTGCAGGGAATGCCCGTCTTTTTGCTGGGCAACACCCTCAAGATCCAGTTCAGCTTTCTGGTCATCTCGGTGGGCTGCTGCGTCTACGGGCCCTCGGTGGGCATCCTGGCCGGGGCGGTCATCGACACATTGGGCTTTCTCGTCTCCAGCTTCGGAGACCCCTATTTCCCCGGCTATATGCTCACCGCCATGCTCTCGGGGCTGATCTACGGGCTGTTTTTGTTTCACCGCCGGATCAACATCCTGCGGCTGGTGGTGCTGCGGCTGGTGATCAACTACGGCATCAACGTATTGCTGGGCAGCGTCTGGAAAGCCATGCTCTACGGCAAGGGCTACTACTATTATTTCACCGCCGGCCTCCTCAAAAACACCCTGATGCTGCCGATAGAAGTGCTCTTGCTGGCGGCGGTGTTCCGAATCCTGCTGCCCGCGCTGTATAAAAGCGGCCTTGTCCCGGCCACCGGCAACGAGACCGGCCGCATCCCCTGGCTGTAAGGGGCAGAAAGCCCCATTGTGAAAAGGAGAGGTTTGTATGTCTCAGCTTACCATGGAACAGGCCAAAGCCCTTCTGGCCACCACCACCACCCAGCAGCATCTGTTTGAGCACGCCATCGGCGTGAGCGCCGCCATGGGCGCCATGGCCCGGCATTTCGGGGAGGACCCCGCCTACTGGGAGGCAGTGGGATATCTGCACGACTATGATTACGAGCAGTTCCCCGAGGAGCATTTGCACCACACCGCCGACGAACTGCGGGCTGCCGGGGTGGACGACGAGGTGGCCATCCGGGCCATTCTGGCCCACGGGTACGGCGGCTGCACCGATGTGGAGCCCCTCACCCCCATGGAAAAGAGCCTTTTCACGGTGGACGAGCTTACCGGCCTGGTGGGGGCCACCGCCCGTATGCGCCCCGGCAAGCTGAGCGATCTGGAGGTGTCCAGCGTCAAGAAAAAGTTCAAGGACAAAAAGTTTGCCGCCAAGATCAAGCGGGAGCTGATCCGGCAGGGATGCGAGATGCTGGATATGCCCCTGGAGGAAGTCATCGGCCTGTGCATCGAGGGGATGCGGGCCCACATGGACGAGCTGGGCCTGGCTCCGGCCGAGGCATAAAACAAGGAAAAGTCATACTTTTGCCCTAAAAAGGTCGACGATTTCGGTCAAAAGCTACAAAAGCCTGTGAAAAATTGGTGTCAATTCTGTGACCGATATGTGTTGCCCCCGGTGGGGTTTTCCTGTACAATAGAGCTGTAAAATTCTTTCGCCCCGGGCATCGTCCGGGGCAAATTATTTTTCGCTTTCCGCCGGCGATCCGGCGGGATCTGTCACAAGAAACATCACGGAGGGAATTGCTTCAATGAAAAAGATTCTTGCACTGGCGCTGTCCGCTGCAATGGCTTTCAGCCTGGCGGCCTGTTCCGGCTCTTCGTCCGAAAGCACCGGCAGCACCGCTGCCAGCACTGCTTCTTCCACTGCCGCTTCCCAGGTTGCCGGCATCGCCAAGGAAGATTTGAAGGTGGGCGTCATCCTCATTGGTGACGAGAACGAGGGCTACTCCCTGGCCCACATCAACGGCATCCAGGAGATGAAGGACGAGCTGGGCCTGACCGATGACCAGGTCATCATCAAGTACAACATCCCCGAGGGAGACGAGTGCTACGAGGCCGCGGTGGACCTGGCCGAGCAGGGCTGCCAGATCGTGTTCGGCAACAGCTTCGGCTTTGAGGGCTACATGATCCAGGCTGCCGAGGAGTACCCCGAGGTGCAGTTCTGCCATGCCACCGGCTACCAGGCTGCCTCTTCCGGCCTTTCCAACATGCACAACTACTTCACCCGGGTATTTGAGAGCCGCTACGTCTCCGGCGTGGTGGCCGGCATGAAGCTGAACGAGATGATCGCCGACGGCACCCTCACCGAGGACGCCTGCAAGATCGGCTATGTGGGCGCCTACAGCTACGCTGAGGTGAAGAGCGGCTACACCGCCTTCTTCCTGGGCGTGCGCAGCGTCTGCCCCAGCGCCACCATGGAAGTGAAATACACCGGCTCCTGGGCGGATCAGGCTCTGGAGAAGGAGACCGCCGAGGCCCTCATTGCCGACGGCTGCGTGCTGATCAGCCAGCATGCCGACACCACCGGCGCGGCCACTGCCTGTGAGGCTGCCGGCGTGCCCGACGTGGGCTACAACATCAGCATGCTGGAGGCTGCCCCCAACTGGGCTCTCACCAGCGCCTCCATCAACTGGGCTCCCTACTACATCTATGCCACCCAGTGCATGCTGGACGGTGAGACCATCGTCACCGACTGGTGCCAGGGCTACGACGAGGGCGCCGATCGGATCACCGATCTGAACGAGAATGCCTTTGAGGACATTGAGGCCGTGAAGGCCAAGGTGGCCGAGGTGGAGAGCGCCATCATCGACGGCAGCCTGAAGGTGTTCGACACCTCCACCTGGACGGTGGACGGCCAGACCATCACCACCACTGCCACCGAGGACCTGGATGAGTTCTACCATGGTCAGGAGTACATTGTGGACGGCGCCTTTGCCGAGTCCACCCTGGCCAGCGCCCCTGCCTTTGCCTTCGTCATCGACGGCATCACCGAGCTGAACCAGATGGTCTGATCCGGCCCGCAGAACATAGCGAGATTTGCCGGCGGGGCCGGCGGCAGCCGGAAGTTCCGGCCGCCGCTGCCCCGCCGGTTTTGGGTTTAGACAATGATATGAGACAGACTATAGGCGGGAGATGATACAGTGGAGCAGAACGCGATCGAATGCCGCAACCTGACCAAGCGGTTCGGGCAGGTGGTGGCCAACAACGGGGTCAACCTGACCGTGAAAAAGGGGGAGATCCTCTCTTTGCTGGGCGAAAACGGCAGCGGCAAGACCACCCTCATGAACATGCTCTCGGGCATCTATTACCCGGACAGCGGCGAGATTTTGGTGGACGGAAAACCTGTGACAATCCGGGGCCCCAAGGACGCCTTTGCGCTGGGCATCGGCATGGTGCATCAGCATTTCAAGCTGGTGAACGTGTTTACCGCCGCCGAGAACATCGCTCTGGGCTATGAGGAAAAAGGCCGCTACGACATCCGGGCGGTGACAGCCCGGGTGAAGGAGATCTGCCAGAGGTACGGCTTCGAGCTGGACCCGGACAAAAAGATCTATGACATGTCGGTGAGCGAAAAGCAGACGGTGGAGATCGTGAAGGTGCTCTACCGGGGGGCCCAGATCCTGATTCTGGACGAGCCCACCGCCGTGCTCACCCCCCAGGAGACGGACAAGCTCTTTGCCGTTTTGCGCAACATGAAGGCGGACGGCAAGGCGGTGGTGATCATCACCCACAAGCTCCACGAGGTGCTGACCCTGTCGGACCGGGTGAGCGTGCTGCGCAAGGGCGAGTATGTGGGCACGGTGAACACCGCCGAGGCCACTGCCGACTCCCTCACCGAGATGATGGTGGGCCAGAAGGTGGATTTGCACCTGGACCGGCCTCTGCCCAAGGCGCCGGCTCCCCGGCTGGTGCTCAAGGATGTGAGCGCCGTGAGTGCCGAAGGGGTGCACACCCTGGACAAGGTGAGCCTCACCGTCTTTTCCGGCGAGATCCTGGGGATTGCCGGGGTGGCCGGCAGCGGCCAGAAGGAGCTGCTGGAGGCCATTGCGGGGCTACAGCCCATCAGCGAGGGCAGCATCTGCTATGACGATGTGCGCACCGGCGCCGCCGAGGAGCTGCGGGGCAAGACCCCTCTCCAGATCCGGGATCTGGGCATCCATCTGAGCTTTGTCCCCGAGGACCGGCTGGGCATGGGCCTGGTGGGCAGCATGGGCATGACCGGCAACGTGATGCTGCGCAGCTACCGCAGCGGCAAGGGAATCTTCACCGACCGCAAGGCTCCCCGCCAGCTGGCCCAGCGGCTGAAAGAGCAGCTGGACATCGTGACTCCCGGGGTAAACTACCCGGTGCGCCGGCTCAGCGGCGGCAATGTGCAGAAGGTGCTGGTGGGCCGGGAGATCGCGGCCGCCCCCACCGTGCTGATGGCCGCCTACCCGGTGCGGGGGCTGGACATCAATTCTTCCTATACCATCTATGACCTGCTCAACCAGCAGAAGGAAAAGGGCGTGGCCGTCATCTATGTGGGCGAGGACCTGGACGTGATGCTGGAGCTGTGCGATCGGATCGCGGTGCTCTGCGGCGGCAAACTCACCGGCCTGGTGGACGCCCGCAAGACCACCAAGGCCCAGGTGGGCACGCTCATGGCCCGGCAGGAAAAGGAGGACGCCTGATGGAACAGAAAACACCCCTTTTTCATATCGTCAAGCGGGACGCCATGCCCCTGTGGAAGGCATGGGCTGTCCGGCTGGCCTCCATCCTACTGGCCCTGGTGGTCTGCGCCGTCTTCATCAACAGCGTCACCGGGCTCAACCCCCTGTCGGTGTATGCCAGCATGTTTGACGGGGCCTTCGGCACCAACCGCCGTATCTGGAACACGGTGAACGACGCCATGATCCTGCTGTGCATCGCCCTGGCCATCACCCCTGCCTTCAAGATGCGCTTTTGGAACATCGGCGCCGAGGGGCAGATCCTGGTGGGCGGCGCCGCCACCGCGGCGGTGATGCGCTACTGCGGCGAGAGCCTGGCCACCCCCGCCCTCTTTGCCCTGATGGTGGTGGTGAGCCTTCTCAGCGGCCTGGTATGGGGGCTGGTGCCTGCCTGGTTCAAAGCCCGGTGGAACACCAACGAGACCCTCTTCACCCTGATGATGAACTACATCGCCATCCAGCTGGTCTCCTACCTGAGCATCAAGTGGGAGGCGGTGAAGGGCAGCGGCACCATCGGCGTCATCAACCAGAGCACCAAGGCCGGCTGGATCGACACCGGCTTTCTCTCCGGCATCTTCGGCCGGTTCAACTACAGCATCAACACCACCCTGGTGCTGCTCATCACCCTGTTCATCTTTGTGTACCTGAACTATACCAAGCACGGCTATGAGATCGCGGTGGTGGGCGAGAGCGAGAACACCGCCCGGTACGCGGGCATCAGCGTGCGGCGGGTCATCCTGCGCACTGTGGCCCTCTCCGGCGCGCTGTGCGGCCTGGTGGGCTTCCTGCTGGTGTCCGGCTCCAACCACACCATCAGCGTGAACACCGCCGGCGGCGACGGCTTCACCGCCATTGTGGTCTCCTGGCTGGCCAAGTTCAACCCCTTCGGAATGATCGCCATCTCCTTCCTGCTCACCTTCCTCACCCGGGGCGCCGGCCAGATCGCCAGCGACTTCGGCCTGAACGAGTCGGCCAGCGACATCATCACCGGCATCATCCTGTTCTTCATTCTGGGCAGCGAGTTCTTCATCAACTACCGGGTGCTGCGCTGCAGCCGCAACGAAAAGGAGGCGGAATGATGGAACTGATCCTGACCATCCTGTCCAAGGTCTTTACGGTCACCTTCTTCCAGAAGGCGGTCACCCAGGGGGTGCCCCTGCTCTTCGGCGCCACCGGCGAGATCCTCACCGAGAAGGCCGGCAACCTGAACCTGGGCATCCCCGGCATCATGTATATGGGGGCGGTGGGCGGCCTCACCGGGGCCTTCTTCTATGAGCTGAACAATCCCGACCCCTCCGGCGCGGTGGGGGTGCTGCTGGCCTTTGTGGGCGCGCTGCTCTTTTCGGCCTTCGGGGCCTTCATCTACGCTCTGCTCACCATCACCCTGCGGGCCAACCAGAACGTCACCGGCCTGGCCCTCACCACCTTCGGCACCGGCGTGGGCAACTTCATCGGCGGCTCCCTCTCCAAGATCGCCGGCACCTCCGGCCAGATCACCGTCTACACCACCGGCCAGGCCTTCCGCACCACCATCCCCGGCCTGTCCCAGATCCCGGTGGTGGGGCCCCTCTTCTTCTCCTACGGCTTTCTGACCTACCTCTCCCTGGCGCTGGCCCTCTTCTTTGCCTACCTGCTGGTGCGCACCCGGTACGGGCTGAACCTGCGGGCTGTGGGCGAAAACCCGGCCACCGCCGACGCCGCCGGCATCAACGTCACCCGATACAAGTACTTCTTCACCATCCTGGGCGGCGCTGTGGCCGGCCTGGGCGGACTGTACTTCGTGATGGAGTACCTGGGCGGCACCTGGCAAAACAACGGCTTCGGCGACCGGGGCTGGCTGGCCATCGCGCTGGTCATCTTTGCCCTCTGGCGGCCGCTGCGGGCCATCTGGGGCAGCTTCGTGTTCGGCGGGCTGTATATCCTCTTTGCCTACATCCCTCTGGGGGATGCGGCCCAGGAGATCCTGAAGATGCTGCCCTACCTGGTCACCATCCTGGTGCTGGTGGTTTCCAGCCTGCGGCGCCGGGCGGAGGAACAGCCCCCCGCCAGCCTGGGGCTGTCCTATTTCCGGGAAGATCGCTGAACAAAATCTGTTTCATCCTGCGGCGGGCGGCCCTTCGGGGCCGCCCGCTTTTCCTTTCTTTTCCCACAAAGCTCACACAAAATGAACACAAGCGGTTCGTACAATCAAACCAGACGTACCAGCGATTGATTGAAATGAGGAAGGGATTGGGAAGAACATGAGCGATCGAGAAATAGCCAAGAAAGAGCCGCTTAAGCGGCTGAAAAACGGGCTGGGCGGTGCTGCCCGGCGGCTGGGGGGCTGGGCAGGCCGGCACCGGCTGGTCTGCGTATTGATTCTGGCCGCCGTCCTGGCGGCCGCTGTCTTCGGCTGGAGCCGGCTGCGAGCCGCCCGGCCGGCCCAGGCCAGCTACAGCTTTATCCGCACCACCACCCTGCAAAAGAGCAGCCTGGAAAATTCGGTGAGCGCCACCGGCACCATTGCCAGCAACGATGTGTCCAGCGTGACCACCAGCCTGCAATACCCGGTAAAAGAGGTGTTTGTGCAGGTGGGGGATACGGTGCAGGCCGGAGATGTGATTTGCACCCTGGACACCGAGAGCCTGGAAAAGCAGATCCAGCGCAAGCAGGAGAGCGTGGCCGACGCCCAGCAGACGGCCCAGGAAAACTACGACAAATCGGTGGAGAGCTACAACGAGGCGGTGGCGGACAAGGAGGAGGCCTGGCAGGACTGGGAGGATGCCCAGGCGGAGTACGACAGCATCCACGACACCTACTATGACGCCCAGGCCAGCGTGGGCTCCATCCAGCAGCAGTATCTGGAGGCCCAGAGCGCCCTGGAGGACGCTCTGGAGCTGTACAACAGCTATCTGGATGCCTTTGGCAGCTACAGCGAGGCTGAGAACGGCAGCCAGGATCTGGGCAGCGGCAGCTACACCGACGTGGTGCGCCGGTACTACGAGGCCAGCCTGAAGTACAGCGGCAAGGCCCCCACCGTCTCGGGCTTTGACGCCAGCGGGGTGGACGGTACCTACAACGAGACCAACAATCTGAGCAGCCAGTGGCAGGACGCCCAGAACACCATGGACCTGACCAACCTCAAGCAGGCCTACAGCACCGCCGAGGAACAGCTGAACCAGTGCGAGACTGCCTATGAGACCGCCTGCGACAAGGTGGACGACGCCCAGGAGGCGGTGGACACGGCCCGCAAAAACCTGGAAAATGCCGGAGAGGATGACGAGCTCTCCGATTTGCAGGATCAGCTGGAGGAGTGCACCCTCACCGCCCAGACCAGCGGCACCGTCACGGCCCTGAACGCCACGGTGGGCTCGGTCTGCAACGGCACGGTGGCCACCATCCAGGACACCGAGAACCTGGTGGTGGACATCACCATCTCGGAGGATGACGTGAAGAACGTGGAGCTGGGGATGGACTGCAAGATCACCACCGACGCCACCGAGGACACCATCCCGGGCAGCCTCACCCAGGTGAGCCCCACCGCCGGGGAAAACGGGGAATTCTCGGCCCAGGTGCAGGTGGAGAACGGCTCCAACGGGCTGCTCATCGGGATGAACGCCAGCGTGGAGATCGTCCAGAATGTGGCCGAGGATGTGTATGTGGTGCCCCTGGATGCGGTGGATGAGGACGAAAACGGCACCTTTGTCTACCGGCAGACCGGCGGGGAAGGGGTGGACGCCACCTTTGAAAAGCTCTATGTGACCACCGGCCAGAGCAACGACTACTATGTGGAGATCCAGGGGGACGAATTGCAGGAGGGGATGGTCATCCGTTCCTCCGCCGACCTGAGCCAGGGCGCCGAGACGGTGAGCGAGGGCGATTCCGCCAGTGATGCCCAGGAGCCCGCCTTCATCATGGGCGGCGGCATGCCCGGCGGGGAGATGCCCTCCGGCGGCGGCGCGCTGGCCGGAGGCCGGGCCCCGGGAGGCATGTGAGAATGGAACAAGCGGTATTCAAACAGGGCGAGCCCATCATCCAGATGCGGGGCATCCGCAAGAGCTACTATCTGGGCCGCCCCAATGAGCTGGAGATCCTCCACGGCATCGATCTCACCGTCCCGGCGGGGGAGTTCCTGGCCATTGTGGGGGAGTCCGGCTCGGGCAAATCCACCCTCATGAACATCATCGGGGCCCTGGATAAGCCCACCCAGGGCAGCTACCGGCTGGCCGGGGTGGATGTGGAACAGGCGGGGGACCGGGAGCTCTCCGCCATTCGGAACAAAAAGATCGGTTTTGTGTTCCAGACCTACAACCTGATCGGCCGGCAGAGCGCCCTGAAAAATGTGGAGCTGCCCATGCTGTACGCGGGGGTTCCCGCCCGGCAGCGCACCCGCCGGGCCCACCAGCTGCTGGCCATGGTGGAGATGGACGACAGGTGCCGCCACCAGCCCAGCGAGCTCTCGGGCGGCCAGAAGCAGCGGGTGGCCATTGCCCGGGCCATGGCCAATGACCCGGACGTGCTGCTGGCCGACGAGCCCACCGGCGCCCTGGACAGCCAGACCAGCCGCACCGTCATGGATATTTTCCACCGGCTGCACCGGGAACAGGGGAAAACCATCGTGCTCATCACCCACAACCAGGCCCTGGCCGAGGAGTGCCAGCGGGTACTCACTCTACAGGATGGCCGGATCGTGGGAGAGCGGGCCGGGAAAGGGAGGGCTGCCCATGCTGGATAACATCGGCCTGGCCTTTGCCAGCCTGCGGGCCAACAAAATGCGGGCGCTGCTCACCATGCTGGGCATCATCATCGGCATCGGGGCGGTCATTGCCATCGAGACGGTGGGCAATTCCCTCACCGGCTCCATCAGCAGCAGTATGAGCGAGTTCGGGGCCACCAACATCACGGTCAGCCTCACCCAGAAGGAGAGCGACAGCTCCTCCGGCCAGGATTCGGTGCGGGTGCGGATGTTCCTGCCCTCCCAGCCCGAGGCCGGCGACCTGATCAGCCAGGAGATGATCGAGGAGTACCGGGCGGCCTTCCCGGACAAAGTCGCCTATATTTTGCTCACCAGCAGCGTGGGCCAGGGAACCACCCCCTCCGTAGCCGACGCTTCCGAGACTGTCACCGCCACCCTGACGGGGGCCAACGACGAGTACCAGGAGGGGGAAAACATCCAGATGCTCTACGGCCGCTGGCTGAACAATGAAAAGGACGGGGAGCGGAAGGTCTGCGTGGTGTCGGATCAGTTCGTTCAGGATGCCCTGGGCATCCCCGCCCAGAACGCGGTGGGCCAGAGCGTCACCCTCACCCTCAGCGGCCGGCCGGTCCAATTCTATATAGAGGGCGTATATGCCTATGAGGAGGAGACCGCCACCACCGGCTCTTCGGATACCCCAGTGACCGAGATTTACCTGCCCCTGGGCACTGCCCGGGCCCTCACCGGCGCCGACGAGGGGTACCAGAGCTTCACGGTGGTGGCTGCCGCCGGCACCGACACCAGCGCCTTCCTGGAGACCACCGGCGAGTATTTTGCCAGCTACTACACCCGCAACGATGCCTGGACCGTGGAGGCCACCAGTATGGAGAGCCTCATCGAGACCCTCACCGAGATGCTCTCCACCATCAGCCTGGCCATCAGCGCCATCGCGGCCATCAGTCTTCTGGTGGGAGGCATCGGGGTGATGAACATCATGCTGGTCTCGGTCTCGGAGCGCACCCGGGAGATCGGCACCCGCAAGGCGCTGGGGGCCCCGGCCGGTGCCATCCGGGTGCAGTTTTTGGTGGAGGCCATGGTCATCTGCCTGGTGGGCGGGCTGCTGGGCATCGCCCTGGGCCTGGCCCTGGGGGCCGCCGGAGCGGGGGCATTGGGCTATGCGGCCCGGCCCAGCCTGGGGGTGATCCTGCTGGCGGTGGGCTTTTCCATGCTCATCGGGATGTTCTTTGGCTACTACCCGGCCGGCAAGGCCGCCAAGTTGGACCCCATCGAGGCTTTGCGGTACGAATGAACCGGCCCCGAAATCCTGCTAGCCCCAAAGAGGCGGCCCGGCAAACGCCGGGCCGCCTCTTTTTGCCCCTTGCGCCCGCCCGGCGGGAAGCGTATACTGGAAAACGTTTTGAGAAAATACCAAAACGGCATGGACAAGAGAGAAGGAAAAACGTGAATATCCTGGAACATACAAAGGAAAGTACAAAAAAGGAGCGGCTGTTCAGCGGCCGGGACCTGTGGGTGCTGATCCTGCCTTTGCTGGTGGAGCAGGCCCTCTCGGTGATGGTGGGCATGGCCGACACCATGATGGTGAGCCAGGCAGGGGAGGCGGCGGTGTCCGGCGTGTCCCTGGTGGACATGATCGACGTGGTCATCATCAACCTGTTCTCGGCCCTGGGCACCGGCGGCGCGGTGGTCACCAGCCAGTACCTGGGCGCCCGGGACGTGAAGGACGCCCGCCGCTCGGCGGACCAGCTCACTCTGCTGGCCGGCATTGCGGGCCTGGGCGTGGGGCTGCTGGTGCTGGCGGGGGCCGGGCCCCTGCTGGGGCTGTTGTACAGCGGGGTGGAGCCCGACGTGATGGCGGCGGGGCTCACCTATCTGCGGATCATGGCCTGTGCCTTCCCCTTCATCGCTCTCTACAACGCGGGGGCGGCGGTGTTCCGCAGCATGGGCAACAGCAAGGTGAGCATGAAGATCAGCCTTTTGATGAACCTGTGCAACATCGCCGGCAACACCATCTGCATCTTCGGGCTCCACATGGGGGTGGCCGGGGTAGCCCTGCCCAGCCTCTTCAGCTGGGCGCTGGCGGCAGGGCTGATCCTGAAGCTGGTCTCCAACCCCAAAAATCAGGTGCCCGTGCGGATGACCGGCGGCCTGCGGCTGGAAAAGCGGATGGTGCGCCGCATCCTGGCCATCGGCATCCCCAGCGCCCTGGAAAACTGCCTGTTCAACCTGGGGCGGATCCTGCTGGTGAGCCTCATCGCCCTCTTCGGCACCGCCCAGATCGCCGCCAACGCGGTGGCCAACAACCTGGACAACATCGGCTGCATCCCCGGCAACGCCTTCAACCGGGCCATGATCACGGTGGTGGGCCGGTGCGTGGGGGCGCTGGATTTTGACCAGGCCCGCTACTATGTGCGCCGGCTTTTGACCGCCGACGTGCTGGTGAGCTTTTTGGTGTGCGGGGCCACCCTGCTCTTCCTCAACCCGCTGGTGGGGCTGTACAACATCTCGGACGAGGCCAAGGCGCTGGCCTGCACCCTGGTGCTCATCCACGACGGGCTGGCGCCTTTCTTGTGGCCCTTCTCCTTTACCCTGCCCAACGCACTGCGGGCGGCCAACGACGCCCGGTTCACCATGTTCGTCTCCCTGGGCAGCATGGTGGGCTGGCGGATCCTGTTCAGCTACATCCTGGGCCTGGGGATGGGCATGGGCATTGTGGGGGTCTGGATCGCCATGGTCATCGACTGGATCTTCCGCATCATCTGCTTCAGCGCCCGCTATCTGGTCGGCGGCTGGCAGAAACGGTATCTGAGCCAGGCCGCCCAGGCGGGCAGGAGCAGTTTGTAAAATTTTTTCGGTCCCCTTGGCGGCGCCCGGCCGGTATGATACAATCAAATTTACAATGCCCGGGCAAACAAAACCGGGCGGAAGGGAACAATTGTCATGAAACTGGTCACCTGGAATGTAAACGGCCTGCGGGCCTGCCTGCAAAAGGGCTTTGCCGAGACCTTCGCCGCCCTGGACGCGGACCTGTTCTCGGTGCAGGAAACCAAGATGCAGCCCGGCCAGGCGGATTTTGCCCCGGCAGGGTATGAGGAATATCTGTACAGCGCCGAGAAGAAGGGCTATTCGGGCACCGGCTGCTGGTGCCGCCAGAAGCCCCTGAACGTGATCTACGGCCTGGGGATGGAGGAACACGACCACGAGGGGCGGATCATTACCCTGGAGTACCCCGGTTTCTATCTGGTGAACGCCTATGTGCCCAACAGCCAGGAGGGGCTCAAGCGGCTGGAGTATCGGATGCACTGGGAGGACGACCTGCGCGGATATCTGCAGGGCCTGGACCAAAAAAAGCCGGTGATCTACTGCGGGGATCTGAACGTGGCCCACGAGGAGATCGACCTGAAAAACCCCCGCACCAACCGGGGCAACGCGGGCTTTTCGGATGAGGAACGGGCCAAGATGACCCAGCTGCTGGGCAGCGGCTTCACCGACGTGTTCCGGGCGCTGTACCCGCAGGCGGTGGAGTACAGCTGGTGGAGCTATCGGTTCAACGCCCGCAAGAACAACGCGGGATGGCGCATTGACTATTTTCTCGTCTCCGACCGGCTGATGGAAAAGGTGCGGGACTGCCGCATCCGGGGAGACGTACTGGGCAGCGACCACTGCCCGGTGGAGCTGGAAATTGAGCTGTAAACCAAAAAGAGCCCCGAGCCCCGCAAAACTGCTTGCCAGAGCCAAAATTTTTCCCAAAAACTCTTGCAGAGAGGGGGAAAATCGGGTACAGTAAAGCAGTGCGGGCCAAGGGCCCCATTCTGACCAAGGGAAGGAAAGGATTTTTTCATGAATCAGATACTGGATATCCTGCGGGGTATCGTCATCGGCATCGCCAACATCATCCCCGGCGTGTCCGGCGGCACCATGGCGGTGTCCATGGGCATTTACGACAAACTCATCGGCGCGGTCACCGGGCTGTTCCGCCATTTCAAGGCCAGCATCCGCCTGCTGCTGCCTCTGGGCGTGGGTATGGCCATCGGCATTGTGGGCTTTGGATTTTTGCTGAAGTACCTGCTGGCCAATTATGTGCTGGCCACCTGTCTCACCTTTGTGGGCTTCATCCTGGGCGGGCTGCCCATTCTGTGGATCAGCCTGCGGGCCAGCCTGCGCAAAAAGCCCTCCGGCAAGCTGGGCCTGGGCGAGGTGATCTGCTTTCTGGCCCTTTTGGCGGTGGGTGTGGGAATGCCCCTGCTGCAGGGGTCCGAGGGGGCGGTCAAGCAGCTCAATGTGGACCCCGTCACCCTCCTCACCCTCTTTGCGCTGGGAGTGATCGCCAGCGCCACCATGGTGATTCCCGGCGTGTCCGGCAGCATGGTGCTGCTGATTCTGGGGTACTACAACTCCATCCTCAACCTGCTCACCGACACGGTCCTCTGCCTCAAGGCCGTGGATCTGGCCGGGGTGGTGCACAACTGCCTGCTGCTGGGCCCCTTCGGCGTGGGTGTGGTGCTGGGCATCTTTCTGATCGCCAAGGTCATTGAGTACCTGTTCAACAATTTCCCCTCCCACACCTACTCGGCCATCATCGGGCTGATCCTCTCCTCGCCCTTTGCCATCCTCTATTCCGCCAACGCGCTGGCGGTGATCCGCCCGGCAGAGCTGGGGGTGGGCATCCTGCTGGCACTGGCAGGGGCCTGGGTCACCTGGCTGATGGGCAGCAAGGAACAGAACTGAATTTTTTTTCGGGAACAGAGCCCTCCGGGCCCTGTTCCTTTTTTTGCGCCCCAAAAGAGGGGAAATGTAAAATAGTTGTGGTTGTGATTTGGGCCGTTCCATGCTACACTTACACTGTGTGAGAAAATCCTGACGAAAAACGGCAAAAACAGGGGAAGAGGGAAGAAGTCTTTTCCCGGCCGGATCAAAACGGGGGAAGGTATTGTGAATCTGCTCAAAGGTTTTACCCGGGAAGAAAAAAGCTGGATGTTTTACGACTGGGCCAACAGCGCCCACTCGGTGATCGTGGTCACCATCCTGCCCATCTTTTTCAACACGGTGGCCAGCTACACGGCGGACGCGGTTTCCAGCATCAGCACCTGGGGTTATGCCACCAGCCTGGCCATGGCCATTGTGGCCCTGGCGGCCCCGATTTTTGGGGCCTTTGGGGATTTTGCGGGGCTGCGCAAAAAGCTGTTCGGGGTCTTTCTGGCCCTGGGCTGCCTGAGCTGCCTGCTGCTGGGGGGTGCGCCCCTCACTGATTTCACCAATCCGGCCCTGGCCGACAAGGTAGCCGGGGCGATCCTGGCGCTGTACATCCTGTCCACCGTGGGCTTTGCGGGGGCAAACCTCTACTACGACAGCTTTTTGTCCGATGTGACCACCGACGAGCGGATGGACCGGGTTTCCACCATGGGCTACGGCCTGGGGTATCTGGGGGGCAGCACCATCCCGCTGCTGATCTTCCTCGTCATGAACGGGGTGGGGGTGCCCATGCTCACCAGCCTGGCCTTCATCTTTGCCTTTACCGGGGTGTGGTGGCTGGCCTTTTCCATCCCCTTTTTGAAGAATGTGCGGCAGAAGGGGGGCGAGCCCTTCTGCCGGGGCGCCGCCGGCCGGGCCCTGCGGGGCCTGAGGGGCACGGCCGGGGAGATCTGGCACAACAAGGAGATGCTGGTCTTTTTGCTGGCCTATTTCTTTTATATCGACGGGGTCAACACGGTGATCCACATGTCCACCACCTACGGGGATATGGTGGGCCTGGGCACCACCGACATGATGCTGGCCCTTTTGATGGTGCAGGTGCTGGGGCTGCCCTTCTGCCTTTTGTACATCCGGCTCAGCGCCCGGTTCGGGGCCCGGGCCATGGTGGGGGCGGGGCTCTTTGTCTATGTGATCACCTGCGTGGTGGGCTTTTTCATGAAGAGCGCCTGGCAGTTCTGGCTGCTGGCCTTTCTGGTGTCCACCAGCCAGGGGGGCATCCAGGCCCTCAGCCGCAGCATGTTCGGCCGGTTCATCCCGGACAAGAGCCGCTCCGCCGAGTTTTTCGGCTTCTATGACATTTTCGGCAAGTTCAGCGCCATCATCGGGCCGGCTCTGGTGGGAGTGATCAGCGCCGCCGCGGCCGGGAGGATCCTGGCCAGCCAGGGCCTGACCAGCGCCAGCGCCACCCCGGCCCAGATCGAGGCGGTGAACGCCCAGGCGGCCCCCTGGGGGATGCTGGGCATTCTGCTGATCTTTGCGCTGGGAGGCGGGCTGTACTTTTTGGTGCTGCCCCGGGTCTCGCGCAAATCCCGCTGAAGGAAAAGAGGTAGCACTATGCCAGAAGGATACACCCATGTGCGGGTGGCCCGCGAGGCCGCGGATACCGCCGGCCTGATGAAACAGATCCACCCCGCCGCGTTCTGCGCCGGGGCCAACGGGCCGGACGAGTTTTTCTGCTTTGAGGCCTGGAAATCGTCGGACCGGCGTGTCCCCAACCTGCCGGCCCTGGGCAGCCGGATGCACCGGGAAAAGACCGGCGCGTTCCTGATGAGCCTGGTGGATCACGCCTCCACCAAGGCCCAGAAGAGTTATGCCCTGGGCTTCATCTCCCACTATCTCACCGACTGCGCGGTCCACCCCTATGTGGCCATGGTCACCGGCAAGGGCCAGCTGTATGACATGCCGGGAGGGCACGGCTATTTTGAGATCGCCCTGGACAGCGAGCTACATAAAAAGGATTACGGCACCGCCGCCGTCTCGGCGGCCCATTCCAACCCCCGGCTCACCGGCACGGCCCTGGTACAGGTGGCCCAGCTGGTGCAGCTGTGCCTCAAAGAGGTGTACGGGGTGGAGGTGGGCCTGGAGGCGCTGGGAGATTCCTTCCACCACGCCCATTTCCTGCGCACCCTCTTTGTCAGCCGGCTGGGGGTCAAGAAAAAGCTGTTGGAGGCGCTGGAGCCGCTGTTCGGGGGCAAGGGCAGCCTCACCGGCCATGTGTCCCCGGCCCGGCTCAAAGGCTGCCGCCGGTCGGACAAGGAAAAGCTGCCGGTGGTGTGGCGCAACCCCTACACCGGCCAGACCTGTCAGATCACGGTGATGGGGCTTTTGGGGGAGGCCACCCGGCAGGCGGTGACCTGCTTTCTGACCTGCCGCAGCGTCTGGCAGGGGCGCACTCCCCGGCAGGAGCTGGAGCGGCTTTTGGGCAGCCGCAGCTACGAAACCGGGCTGGAAGACCCTGACTCCAAAGGTCAAAACCCCCTTTTGACCCCGGATTTTTATGAAAAACTCTTGAATCTGACCTCCTCTCAAACGGAATAATTGGGCGATTTGCTCCTTGACGAAAACCGTCAACATGATTAAACTATATAAGTGCAAATATGAAAAAGTTGTGAACAGGACATGAGGATCTTTTGAACGCTTTTCAGAGAGCCGCCGGCTGGTGCGAGGCGGCAAGGGGCAAGGATCCCCCTCACCTGGGAGCTGCCGGGCTGAACATCGCAAGAGTAGGCCCGGCCGGGACCGCCCGTTACCAGGCAGGGCCAAAGGCCCGCAAAGCAGCCGCGCCGGGGCGCGGACCGAGAGTGGTACCGCGGAGTGTTACGCTTCGTCTCTTTGTGAGACGAAGCGTTTTTTTGTCCCGGGAAGGAGGAGCGCGGCCGTGCAGGCAGCCGAGTATTTTGAAAAGCTGCTGCCCTATTACGAGGGCAGCTTCGACCTGGAAAAGCCCGCCCATATCCAGGGCCGGGAATATGCGGCCTGCGGCGCCTTCCACGCCCATGTGGACAAGTATGTGCTGGTGAAAAAGGCCCAGATCTGGGCGGTGGACAGCCACGAGTACTGCCTGTTTTCCACCTACCAGGAAGCCCCCGGCCCGGAGGAGATCGCTCGGCTGAAGGCGGTGGTGCGGGAGTATATGGAGCCGGTGCTGGCCCGCAAGGGGCAGCCTTCCATGCCCAAGGACCACATGTACACTTACCTGACCCTGGTGCTCATCTCGGCCAAAAGCCCGGATGCGGACACCGTCCGGGCCGTAAAGCGGTTTCGGTTCCAGAAGTTCTATCATTTTTACCTGCGGGGCTACAGTGAGGGCCGGATCGTGCTGGTGGATCTGGAAGGCAAAAAGATCTACACCAACCGGGACGGCCGGGTACTGCGCAAGTTCCATCAGTCGGTGCTGAAAAAGCTGGCCGGTGAGGGCTGAGGTCCCCAAAACAAGGTGCCGCGGGCGAGAGCCCGTTTATGGGCATAGATTGTATGTTGAAACATAAGGAGGAATCAAAACAATGAGTGGTATCGTATTGCTGCTGATTGCCATCGTTGTTTTGCTGGTCGGCTATGTCGGTTACGGCGGCTGGCTGGTGAAACAGTGGGGCATCGATCCTGCTCGCAAGACCCCTGCCTTTGAGCTGGAGGATGGTGTGGACTACTGCCCCGCCAAGGCTCCTGTGCTGCTGGGTCATCATTTTGCTTCTATCGCCGGCGCGGGCCCCATCAACGGCCCCATCCAGGCTGCCTATTTCGGCTGGCTGCCCTGCCTGCTGTGGATTCTGCTGGGCGGTATTTTCATCGGCGCCGTGCAGGACTTCAGCGCCCTGTTCGTCTCCATCCGCAACAAGGGCAAATCCATCGGCGAAGTGCTGGAAGTTTCCCTGAGCCATAAGTGCAAGATGATGTTCAGCGTCTTCACCTGGCTGGTGATGCTGCTGGTGGACGCCGCCTTTGCCGACATCGTGGCCAAGACCTTCGCCCCCTCCACCGGCGGCAGCGGCAGCGTGGCCATGGCCAGCCTTCTGTTCATCCCCATGGCCATCGCCTTCGGCTTTGCGGTGTACCGCAAGCATACCCCCCTGTTCATCTCCAGCGTGGTGGGCGTCATTGTGCTGGCCCTGTGCGTGGTCGGTGGCATCTACTTCCCCCTGGTGGTGGACAACGTCACCTTCTGGCGTGTGGTGGTCTTTGTGTACTGCGCCATCGCTTCCGTCACCCCTGTGTGGATTCTGCTGCAGCCCCGTGACTACCTGAACAGCTTCCTGCTGTACTTCATGATCATCTGCGCGGTGATCGGCATCTTTGGTGCCAACCCCGACATCCAGCTGCCCGCCTTCATCGGCTGGAAGCTGAACGGCACCTACCTGTTCCCCACCCTGTTCATCACCATCGCCTGCGGCGCTGTGTCCGGCTTCCATTCCCTGATCGCTTCCGGCACCACTTCCAAGCAGATCAGCAATGAGAAGGACGCCAAGATGATCGGCTACGGCGGCATGCTCATCGAGTGCGTGCTGGCTGTGATCAGCCTGGTCTGCGTGGGCAACCTGACCAGCGACGGCGCTTACGCCGCCATCGGCACCCCCGCCGTGGTCTTCGCCACCGGCGTGCGTACCTTCTTTGAGACCATGGGCATGGGCGCCCAGGCCGCCGAGGTGGCTTACACCGTCATCTGCCTGGCCGTGTCCGCCTTCTGCCTCACCTCTCTGGATACCTGCTGCCGTCTGGGCCGCTTCACCCTGCAGGAGATGTTCCAGCCCAAGGAGGGCGCTCAGCCCACTGGCCTGCAGACCGCTCTGCAGAACAAGTACATATCCACCATCGTGAACCTGGCCTTTGCCGGCCTGCTGGTGGTTGCCGGCTATGACAAGATCTGGCCTCTGTTCGGCGCTGCCAACCAGATGGTGGCTGTGCCCGCTCTGATGGCTGCCGCCGTCTTCCTGAAGAAGATCGGCAAGGGCTACAAGATGCTCATCATCCCCATGTTCTTCATGGCTCTGGCCTCCATGTCCAGCCTGGTGCTGACCCTGATCTCCCGCGTGCAGTCTGTGATGGGCGGCGGCCTGGATGCCACCACTATGTTCACCGACGTGCTGCAGAGCATCATCATCGTTCCCATGCTGGTGCTGGCGGTGCTGCTGCTGATCGACGGCTGCAAGTACCTGTTCGGCAATACCGAGAGCGAGGCTCAGGCTGCCTGAGTGTCTGCCGGGTATTGACCCCTGAACGTTGAAACAAAAATCCCCCCGACCTTTTCGGTCGGGGGGATTTTTTGTTTCTGCCGCGGGTTCAGACGTTGTGTGCGTTCATCACCAGCATCTGGAGCCGGTTTTCGATGTTGGCAAAGCTGGCGTCCGGGTCGTAGTCCAAAGGCAGGATCTGGGCGTCGGGATATTCCTCCTTGATCTTTTTGGTGATGCCCCGGCCCACCACATGGTTGGGCAGGCAGCCGAAGGGCTGCAAAATCACGAAGGCCCGGCAGCCCTCCTCTGCGTGGTGGAGAATCTCTCCGGGAATCAGAATCCCCTCGCCGGCATCAAAGGTGTGGGGGATGATGGGGTCGCTCTTCTGGGCCAATTGCTGGATCCGGGCCGCCTTCTGGTAGAGGGGATGGGCGCAGGCGATCCGATCGGTGAGATTGTGGGCCATGTCAAAGAAGTGATCGGCAGTGCTGCACCAGATCTTGGTGAAGCCGGGACGATGCACATGTTTTTCCCGGATCTGGCTGTCCTGATAAAAGTAGGTCTTCTGGATCACGTCGGTCATCCGGGCCTCAATGATCTCAAAGCCGTTCTTCTCCAGATAGGCCTCGATGTCCCGGTTGGCGCCCGGGTGGAAGTTGAGCAGGTACTCACCCACGATCAGCACCCGGGGCCGGGGATGGGACCGATCATAGGGCACCTCTTTCAGGATCTGGATGCCCCGGCGCAGCCCTTTTTCGGCCCCCCGGATGCCGGCGTGTTCCATCCCCTCGATCACCGCGTCCAGGGCCTGGTCAAAGGCCTTGTTGGCGCTGCCCGGGATCTTTTCATAGGGGCGGATCTTCCGCAGCAGTTCCTCCAGGGCGTCGATCATGGGCAGCCCGAAGGCAATGCGGGCGGAGGAGAGCAGGTTCAAATGAAATCCCGGGTGGAGATGGTGGGAGTCCTGGTCGTCATTGGTGAGGATGGGCACCCGGGCAAAGCCCGCGTCGTCCATGGCCTTGCGCAAAAGGGCGCTGTAATGGGTCAGCCGGCAGTCGCCAATGTACTTGGCCATGGCCACGGCGGTGTGCTCCAGGTCGTATTTGCCGCTGCGCAGGGCGCTGAGGATCTCGCCCACCACCATCTGGGCGGGGAAACAGATGTCGTTGTGCACATACCGCTTGCCCATCTCAATGGCCTCCTCCCGCCCCACCTCCAGGGGCACGGCCCGGATGCCCTGGGTGCGGAATACCGCCGAGAGCAGCCGACAGAAGGCGTGGGAGGTGTTGGGCACCAGCACCGTCTTTTCCCGGTCCGATTTCTCAAATTTCACCGGGTAGGGGTCGGCCAGGGAATGGGGCTCCGGGTCCTCGCCCAGGGCCCGCCGCATGGACACCGTCTCCAAGAAGGAGCGCACCCGGATCCGCAGGGGTCCCTGAATGTCGCTCTCATCCACCTTCAGGATCAGGGGAATCTTGCCGGAGATCTCCTTCATCAGCCGGGTGATCTCGTCGGAAAGGTAGGCGTCATGGCCGCAGCCGAAGCTCACGATCTGCACATATTCCAGATGGGGGTTCTTGGCGGCCAGGATGGCCGAGGAGAGCATCCGGGCGTGGAAGTTGTTCACGATGTTCAGCCGGCTCATGCTCAGGTCCTCCTGCTCGGTGCCGGGCAGGGCGTCGGCGGTGAGCACCGGGATTCCCATGCCAGTGAAGATTTCCGGCAGCTCGTGGTTCACCAGGGCGTCGTTTTGGTAGGGGCGGGAGGCCAGCACCACCGCAAAGTTTCCGCTCTGTTCCGCCTGGGCCAGCACCTGGCTGCCCCGGGCCTTCAGCTCGGTGTGGAAGGTCTCCTGGGCCTTGTTGGCCGCCTCCAGAGCCGCCAGCGTCTCCTCCTCGGGGATCTGGAATTTTTTCTTCATGTACTCTTTCAGCTGTTTTTTCTGGTCCTCGGGGGTGTACCAGTAGAACAGGGGGGCGTCATAGGGGATGCCCCAGAGCTTTTCCGGATTGTCCGAGTTGCCGATGACCAGGGGATACCCCTTTACCACGGCGCACATGGACTGACTGGTCTTCTGGGTATTCTCGGAGGGCACGGCGGTCACCGCGGGCAGGAAGATCCGATCCACCTTTTTCTGGGCCAGGTTGCGCAGATGGCCGTGGACCAGTTTGGCGGGGAAGCAGACTGTGTCGGAGGTGACCGCCGAGATGCCCTGCTCGTAGATCTTCCGGGTGCTGGGGTCGGAGAGCTGGACCCGGAAGCCCAGCGCCCGCAAAAAGGTGCCCCAGAAGGGCAGCGTCTCCCAGAAAAAGAGCACCCGGGGGATGCCGATGGTGATGCCCCGGTCCCGGGCGGGGGCGGGGAAGGGGTATTCCCGCAGCAGAAGGGCCTCCCGGTCCCGGTAGAGGTTGGGCACCGAGCGGGCCCGCTGCACCGTGTCCTTCAGCTGGCGGCGCACCGTCTCATCCTTGGGGTCGCCCAGGATTTCTCCCCGCTCGCAGCGGTTGTTGGTGATCCAGGCCTCCCCGTTGGAAAAGCGCAGGATGGTGCGCTTGCAGTGATTGGTGCAGAAGGGGCAGGGGGCATTTTCCTCCTGGTGGTAGGAGAAGTTCTCCAGTTCGTCCAGCCCCAGGAAGGTGCGGCGGTCCGGGTTCTTGTGGTACCGCTCCCGGGTGATCAGGGCCATGCCGATGGCCCCCATCAGGCCGGGGTAGGGGGCTCTGGTCACCGGCCGCCCGATGTACTCCTCCATGGCCCGCAGCACCGCGTCGTTCTCAAAGGTGCCGCCCTGCACCACCACCCGCTCGCCCAGAGAATCCAGGTTGGACAGGCGGATCACCTTGGTGAACACGTTCTCGATGATGGAGCGGCAGAGCCCGGCCATGATGTCCTCGGGGCTCTTGCCGTTGCGCTGCTCGGTGATGATGCTGCTGTTCATGAACACGGTGCACCGGCTGCCCAGTACCGCCGGATGGGGGGAGGAGAAGGCCGCCGTCTCGATCTGCCGGGTGGGGATGCCCAGGGAGGAGGCGAAATTTTCCAGAAAGGAGCCGCAGCCGGAGGAGCAGGCCTCGTTCACCAGGATGTTGGTGATGATCCCCTTGTCCAGCCACATGGCCTTCATGTCCTGGCCGCCGATGTCCAGAATGAAGGTGGCATCCTTCACATATTTCCGGGCTGCCCGGGCGTGGGCCACTGTCTCCACCGTGTGATATTCGGCCCCGAAGGCTTTGGCAAACAGCATCTCCCCGTAGCCGGTGGTGCCCGCCGCCAGGATGTGCAGCCGGGCGCCCGCTTTCCGATACCGATCCCGCATCTCCAGCAGGGCCTTCTTGGCCACTTTCAGGGGCTCGCCGGCGTTGGAGGCATAAAAGGAGCCCAGCAGTTCCTCCCGGTCGTCCATCAGCACGAACTTGGTGGTGGTGCTGCCCGAGTCGATGCCCAGGTAGGCATATACCTCCTCCCCCGGTTGGGGCTGTTTCCAGGCAAGGGGATGCTTGGGGTTGCGGGCCCGAAAAGCTTCCAGCTCTTCAGGAGATTCAAAAAAGGGGCGGGAGGCCGGCCCCTGGGCTTCCGTCTCTTGCAGCCGTCCGCTTCTCAGCTCCTCCAGCAGCCCGGCAGGCTGCATGGGCTGGCTTTCCTGGTCAAATACCGTCCCGGCACAGACGGCGGCGCCGCAGGCCACCATCAGTTCAGGGTGGGGAGGCAGCAGGATCTCCTCCTCCTTCAGGCCCAGCCGCTGGGCAAATACCCGCACCAGCACCGGGTTGAAGGTGAGAGGCCCCCCCTCAAAGGCCACCGGCCGGGTGATCTCCAGCCCCTGGGCCAGACCGCCGATGGTCTGCTTGGCAATGGCGTGGAAGGCCGAGAGGGCCAGATCCGCCTTGGCTACCCCCTGGTTCAGAAGAGGCTGGATGTCGGTTTTGGCATAGACGCCGCACCGGCCCGAGATGTCATAGACGCAGCTGCCCTTTTCGGCCAGGGCGTTGAAGTCCTGCACCGGCACCTTCAGCAGGGAGGCGATCTCGTCGATGAAGGCGCCGGTGCCGCCGGCACAGCTGCCGTTCATCCGCATGTCCGCCACGTTCAGCTCGCCGGTGGCCGGGTCGGTCTGGAAAAAGATCATCTTGGCATCCTGGCCGCCCAGCTCAATGGCGCTGCCTACCCGCCGGTAACGGCGCTTGAGGGCGGCGGCATTGGCCGCCACCTCCTGGGCAAAGGGCAGATTGAGCCCCTCCGCAATGGGCTTGGCCCCCGAGCCGGTGAGACAGAAGCGGAAGGCCTGGCCGGGAAATTTCTGTTCCAGAGTCTCCAGCACCAGCAAAACGCTCTGGGCCTGGTGGGCGTGGTGCCGCTGGTAGTCCGAGTAGAGGAGGGTTTCCAGGTTCGGGTCCAGAACGGCCACCTTGGTGGTGGTGGAGCCGATGTCGATGCCCACAGCCAGGGCCAGGGCGGGGGAGTGTTCTTGTTGCAATGTCATGTTTTTCCTATTTCTCTTTCTTCCGGGTTTTGTGCCTGAGGGAGACGGCCGCAGGGGGTGGAGGGTCCGGTACCCTCCGGCCCGGGAAAAGAGCTTCGACCTCCTGCGACAAAATTTGCCGTCCGTTTAGTATTAAAGCACGTTTTGAGGAGAATTTGAAGAGGCGAAATGTTAACAATTTTAACATGGCAGGCAAAATCCCGATTTCGCAGGATTTGCCCGCCCAAAATTGCGCTCCAAAAGAGGGATTTTATCAAAAAACTGCCCCAAACGCCTGAAAATCATGTCTGCCCTGCCCAAAACCAGCTGCCTGACGCCAGAAGGCGGCGGGAGCAAGATCGCTACCGCCGCCTTCTGCGCTATATACAAATTGTATTATAAAATGGATTTATACGATATGAGGGCTTACATGCTCTCGTGGAAGGTGCGCTTGATGACCTCCAGCTGCTGCTCCCGGGAGAGGCGGTTGAAGTTTACCGCGTAGCCGGACACCCGGATGGTGAGGGTGGGGTACTGCTCGGGATGATCCATGGCATCCAGCAGCACCTGCCGGTCCAGCACGTTCACATTCAGGTGATGGGCGCCCTGCACAAAGTAGCCGTCCAGAATGGAGACCAGGTTGCCGGTGCGCTGGGCCGCATCCTTGCCCAGAGCGTTGGGCACGATGGAGAAGGTGTTGGACACGCCGTCCTGGCAGACGGCCCGGTAGGGGATCTTGGCCACCGAGTTCAGGCTGGCCAGGGCACCGTTCTCATCCCGCCCGTGCATGGGGTTGGCGCCGGGGGCGAAGGGCTCGCCGGCCTTGCGGCCGTCCGGGGTGGCGCCGGTCTTCTTGCCGTACATCACGTTGCTGGTGATGGTGAGGGCCGAGAGGGTGTGGATGGCGTTGCGGTAGAGGGGATGCTTTTTCAGCTCCGCCGAGAAGTAGGAGACGATCTCCACCGCGATGTCGTCCACCCGGTCGTCGTCGTTGCCGTACTTGGGGAAGTCGCCCTCCACCTCAAAATCCACGGCAATACCCTGTTCGTTGCGCACCGGGCGCACCTTGGCGAACTTGATGGCGGAGAGGGAGTCGGCGGCGATGGAGAGTCCGGCCACGCCGAATGCCGCCAGCCGCTCCACCAGGGTGTCGTGGAGGGCCATCTGGCTGGACTCATAGGCGTACTTGTCGTGCATGAAGTGGATGATGTTGATGGTGTCCACATACAGCTCGGCCACATAGGCCAGAACCTTCTTGTAGTTGGCCAGCACCTTGGGGTAATCCAGAACCTCGTCCTCGTCCCGCTGGATGTCCGGCACCACATGCAGCCCCTTCTTCTCGTCCACGCCGCCGTTGATGGCGTAGAGCAGGCTCTTGGCCAGGTTGGCCCGGGCACCGAAGAACTGCATCTGCTTGCCCACCGCCATGGCGGACACACAGCAGGAGATGCAGTAGTCGTCCCCGTACATGGGCCGCATCAGGTCGTCGTTCTCGTACTGGATGGAGTCGGTGGCGATGCTCATGCGGGAGCAATAGGCCTTGAAGGCGGCGGGCAGGTTCTGGCTCCAGAGCACGGTCAGGTTGGGCTCGGGAGCAGTGCCCAGGTTGGTGAGGGTGTGCAGGTAGCGGAAGGTGTTTTTGGTCACCAGAGTGCGGCCGTCCACCCCCATGCCTCCCAGGGACTCGGTGATCCAGGTGGGGTCGCCGCCAAACAGCTCATTGTACTCGGGGGTGCGCAGATGCCGCACCAGCCGCAGTTTGATGATGAACTGGTCGATGAGCTCCTGGGCGCCCTCTTCGGTGAGGATGCCCTTGTCCAGATCCCGCTGGATGTAGATGTCCAGGAAGGTGGCGGTGCGGCCCAGGCTGGTGGCGGCGCCGTTGTTCTCCTTCACGCCGGCCAGATAGGCCATGTACAGGTTCTGCACTGCCTCGTGGGCGTTTTCGGCGGGCCGGCTGATGTTGCAGCCGTACTTGGAGGCCATGGAGGCCATCTCTTTCAGGGCCCGGATCTGCATCTGTACTTCCTCCCGCAGCCGGATCCGCTCGTCGGTCATGGGGCCGTCCAGCATATCCAGATCCTTCTGCTTTTCCTCACTGAGGAAGTCGGTGCCGTACAGGGGTACCCGGCGGTAGTCGCCCACGATCCGGCCCCGGCCGTAGGCGTCGGGCAGGCCGGTGAGCAGCCCGGCGGTGCGGGCCAGGCGGGTGCGGCGGGGATAAGCGTCAAACACGCCGTCGTTGTGGGTCTTGCGGTAGAGGCGGAAGTGCTTTTCCACCTCCTCGTTCAGCTTGTAGCCGTACTGCTCCAGGGCGGATTCGGCCATCCGCATGCCGCCGTACAGGTTCACGATCCGCTTCAGGGGGGCGTCGGTCTGGAGACCCACAATGACTTCATTCTCCCGGTCGATGTAGCCGGGGGCAAAGTTGTCGATGCCGGAGACCACGTCGGTCTCCACGTCGATGATCCCCTTTTTCAGCTCCTCCAGAATCAGGGTGTTGGCCTTGGCCCACACCTTGTTGGTGCGGGTGGTGGTGGGAGCCAAAAAGCTCTCGTCACCCTCGTAGGGGGTGTAGTTTTTCTGGATGAAGTTGCGCACGTTCACCAGATGTCTCCATTCGCCGGTGCGAAAACCCTGCCAGGCGGTGCAATTTACGTCGATGCTCATGGGATGTTCCTCCTGTATCTTGAAAGTGAATGTCTCAGAAAATATCGGAAAATGCCGGCGTTCTCAGCCCTCTTTGGCCCTCCCGGCCAGGTCCTGGGCAAAACGCTCCTGCCAGGGTGTCAGGGCTGCCGGGTCCAGCGGGGCCACCCCTTCCAGGGAATAGGGGATGCCCAGGGTGTGGTATTTGGGTACGCCCAGGGTGTGGTAGGCCAGCAGCTCCACCCTCTGCACGTGGTCCAGTTTCTGGATGTAGCGGCGCAGGGCCTCCAGGTGTTCCGCCCCGTCGGTGAGCCCGGGCACCACCACATGGCGGATCCAAAGAGAAGTGCCGGCCTTCTGGGCCGCCGCCAGGAACCGATCGGCCTCGGTCGACTCGGCCCCGGTGAGGCTCTTGTAGCTCTCCGGGTCCTCGTGCTTCACGTCAAACAGGACCAGATCCGTCCAGCGCAGGATATCTTCATATCCGCCCACACCGCAGCCGGCGGTGTCCAGGCAGGTGTGGATGCCCGCCTCGCGGCACAGGGGCAGTACTTCCAGCAGAAAGTCCTTTTGAAGCAGCGGCTCCCCGCCCGAAAAGGTGACCCCGCCCTCGGCGCCGTAGTAGGGCTTGAAGCGGCAGAGCCGGCGCACCAGCTCTTCCGGGCTCAACAGCTGGGGATGTACTCCCTCCAGGCTCCAGGTGTCCGGGTTGTGGCAGTAGCGGCACCGCAGCTGGCAGCCCTGCAAAAAGACCACCGTGCGGATGCCCGGCCCGTCCACAAGCCCCATGGACTCGATGGAATGGATGCGGCCAAGTGTCATGCAAACCTCCTTGTTTCCTTTTTGACAAAAGAAAAAGCCGACCGTCCGGGCTTTTTCTGCCCAGACGGTCGGCCGGTTCACGATCATACTCCACGTGGTTTCATCCACTTATTCCGTCAGTCATATGATCACCATGGGTTCAGGATACTATGAAAAATCTGGTTTGTCAACCATAAAAACCAAAGTATCCCGGAATTGTGGACCTCACGGCCTCTGATTTTCCATACCGCAATGGGGCACGAAAGGGCGCAGAGGAAGCCTTGTCCTCGGAAGGGAAAATCCTTGTCAAAAGGCAAGGCGGAATGGCCGAAAGCTGCGCCGCTTTCATGCCGCAAGGCAGAACAGAGACAGAAAAGGCCAAGGGCACCTTCCGCGGGGAAGGTGCCCTTGGTCATTTGTTATGGGGGAGAGGAATCTTGAAACTTTGCCGCCCAAAAGGGGGCAAAAGGGAATGTCAGGGTTACTTGTTGCTGTACTCGTAGAAGCCGCGCCCGGTCTTGCGGCCCAGCCGGCCGCCGCGCACCATCTTCTTGAGCAGGGGATGGGGCCGATACTTGGGGTCGCCGCTCTCGGCCTGGAGCACCTCCATGATGGCCAGCACAATGTCCAGACCCACCAGATCACCCAGCGCCAGGGGGCCCATGGGATGGTTGGCGCCCAGCTTCATGGCCAGGTCGATGTCCTCCACGCTGGCGGTGCCTTCGGCGTAGATCTCAATGGCCTCGTTGATCATGGGCATCAGGATGCGGTTGACCACAAAGCCCGCGGCCTCCTTCACGATGATGGGGGTCTTGCCGATGTCCTTGCTGATGGAATGGATCTTTTCGGCAACACTGTCGGGGGTATTCAGGCCCACGTTCACCTCCACCAGCTTCATGGCAGGGGCGGGGTTGAAGAAGTGCATGCCGATGACCGGCCGGCTCAGGCCCTGGCCGATCTCGGTGATGGACATGGAAGAGGTATTGGTGGCCAGAATGCACTCGGGCTTGCAGATGGAATCCAGAGCCTCGAAGGTCTCCTTCTTGATGGCCATTACCTCCAGGGCTGCCTCCACCACCAGGTCGCAGTCGGCGCACAGCCGCTCTTTGGTGCCGGTGGTGATCCGCTCCAGGTAAGTCTCCATCTGCTCGTCGGTCATCTTGCCGGCCTTTACCCGCTTCTGGTAAGCCTGCAGGATCCGATTTTTGCCCTTGGCGGCAAAGTTGTCGTTGATGTCGCAGAGCATCACCTGATAGCCCTCAGCCTGTGCAAAGACCTGTGCAATGCCGGTGCCCATGGTGCCGGCGCCAATAATACCCACTTTCATGGTGTTACCTCCCAATATGTAGCCCTTCGGATGGCCTGTCCCCACCTGCTTTTCGGCCCGCTGCCGGGCGGGCAATTTGGAAAAGCGGGACGAGGTCCATCACTCTTTTCTTACAACCGTGTTCTCAAATAGAGAACATAAGCCGTCGACCTGGAAAAACTATAGCACCGTTGCATAGGGTTGTCAAGGCTTGGCCAAATAAAATAAATAATTGTCAAAGATTTTTTGAAAAGAACAAAATAAAAAGCAGGAGCGATAAAAAGCATAAGGAAATTTGTTTCTGATCAGGAAACTTTGAAAAACGCGGGAAAAGATCGGAAAATCCCCTGGCCGCAGCAAAAAGGCCGCCCGGGCAAGCCCGTGCGGCCAGAACAAATACAAAAATCAGGCGTTGAGAGGGGAGGAGGCCAGGCCGGGCTGTTCAAAGGCAGCGCCGGAATCTTCGCTCATCTGGCGGGCGAATTCCTGCACCAGGAAGATGCACCGCTCCCGCTTCAAGGCGTCCACCCGCATCTTGGGGGCGTCGATGCACACCGCCGCCCACACATGGCCGGAGGCGTCCCGCACCGGCGCGCCGAAGCCGATGATGTCGTCGCTCAGTTCCCCGTCGCTCACCGCATAGCCCTGCCGGCGGATCTGGGCCAGATCGGCCAGGATGGCGGCGGGGGAGGTGAGGGTGTGAGAGGTGAATCGCTCTATGGGCTCTTCCACCAGGTGGCGGCGCAGCACCGACTCGTCCTCATAGGCGCCCAGGGTTTTGCCCACCGCGCCGGCGTAAAAGGGGCGCCGGGTGCCCACAATGCTGGAAACCCGCACCATCTGGCGGCTCTCCTCCCGGTAGATGATGGTGGGGTGCTCGTTCACCATCATGCCCAGGGCGGCGTTCTCCCCGCTCAGATCCCGCAGACGGGCCAGATAGGGCTTGGCAAACTTGGCCACCCCTACCTCGTCTTCATAGGTCTTGCCCAGCAGGTAGGCGGCAATGCCCAGGGTGTATTTGTGGTTGGGGGTCTGGGCGGCCAGCCCTTCCTTCACCAGGACGCTCAGCAGCTTGAAAGTGCCGCTCTTGCCGCATCCGATTTTGGCGCTCAGCTCAGTGACGCCGTAGACATAGGGCTTTTGGGCCAGAATCTTGAGCAGACAGACGGTTTTCTCGGCGGAATTCATCCGGCTGGCCTCCTTTTTGGGGGAATTTGGGGCTTCGAGTGTATTGTATTCGATGGTTTCCTGCCCTGTCAAGAACAAATGGCCGGTTTTGTACCAAAATGTTCTCTAAATAAGTGTTTAATTCCTCAAAACACCCAAAAAATTTCCTGATAAAAAACAGACTTCAGCCCCCACCCGGCGCAGTCAGCGGTCCTGAAGACGGGCACACCGCGGAATTTTTGCTTTCGGGAAGTTCTTGTGCTACTATGAAACATACAGACCCGAGCGGGGCACAGGCAGGGATGCCGGCGGCCTCTTTATATTACAATATATAAAAGAGCGGGGCCCAGAGGCCCCGGGCGGAGGAAACCCCGCCGGAAAGGAGAGCTATGGCAGAGCAAAACATCTCGTCGCCGGCCTGCGGCGGCTGGGCAGAAAAGGCGGAGGCCTTCATCCGGGAAAATCGGGAGCGGCTTGTTTCGGACATCGGCCGACTGGTGGAAGTCTCCAGCACAGAGGGGCCGGCCCGGCCCGGTGCCCCCTTCGGGGAGGGGCCCCGCCAGGCCCTGGACCGGGCCTTGGAGATGGCACAGGGGATGGGCCTCTCCACGGGCCACCAGGATTACAAGATGGGCTGGGCCGAACTGAGGGGAGAAAGGCCGGAATACCTGGCCACCATCACCCATCTGGACGTGGTGCCGGCGGGTGAAGGCTGGGACGGCGACCCCTTTGTGATGCGCCGGCGGGAGGGCTGGCTGCTGGGCCGGGGCGTGGCCGATGACAAGGGCGCCTCGGTGCTCTGCCTCTACGCCCTCAAATTCCTCAAGGAGGCGGGGGTGCCCCTGCGGTACGGGGTGCGGGCTCTGCTGGGTTGCAACGAGGAGACCGGCATGGAAGATGTGCCCGCCTATCTGGCCCAAAACCCGGCGCCGATTTTCTGCTTTTCGCCGGACGCGGAGTTTCCGGTCTGCAACGGGGAAAAAGGCCACTGCGGCCTGACCATGGAGGGCGGCCCCTTCCCGGGCGGGCGGATCCTCTCCTGGAAAGGCGGTGCGGCCACAAACGCGGTGCCGGACCGCTCCGGCGCCCTGGTGCGGGCGGATCTGGCCAGTCTGCCCAAGGCCGAGGGCATCACCCTGGAGCAGGAGGGAGAGAATGTCCGGGTGCGGGGCTGGGGCAAGAGCGGCCACGCGGCCATGCCCCAGGGCACGGTGAACGCCATCGGGCTGGTGGGCCGCTACCTGCTGGACAACGGGATTTGCAGCCCGGAAGAGAAAGAATATCTCCTGGCGCTGGAAAAACTCCACCGCTCCACCGACGGCGAGGCGCTGGGCATCGCGGGCGGCGACGGACTCTTTGACCCCCTCACCGTGATCGGCGGCACCATGCGCACCGGCCAGGACGGCCGGCTGGTGCAGACCCTGGACATCCGTTATCCCACCGGCACCGATGGCAAGGCCCTGTGCCGGGCGGTGCAAAAGGCGGCCGGGCAGGGAGCCCGGGTGAGCCTGACCGAGGACATGCCGCCCTTTTATATCCAGGCCGATTCGGCCCCCATCCGGGCCCTGATCGACACCTACAACCAGGTTACCGGCAGCAGCGAAAAGCCCTTCACCATGGGGGGCGGCACCTATGCCCGCCATTTTCCCCGGGCGGTGAGCTACGGCCCCGAGTATCCCGGCAGCAGCCTGCCCCCCTTTGGCGGCCCCATGCACGGGGCCAACGAGGCGGCCTCCGAGGAGGGGCTCCTGAGGGCGCTGAAAATCTATATTCTGGCGCTGATCCGGCTGCAACAGCTGGAGCTTTGACGAACATTTTCCCCCGCAAGGGGGCTTTCGGGTCGCGGCGTTTGAGGAGCAGGTTCTCCCCAAAGCCGCGGCCCTCCGCTTTTTGACAGCAGGACAGGCTTTTGGCCCTTTTTCCTGGATTTTTTTGTTGACTTCACCGCGCGAAATGGTAAAATAGAAGAGTACAAGTTTGCAACGGGGCAGGGGGAGCGTACCCTGCCCCGTCCGCGCGACAATTTTATGAAATGGGGGATCGTTCAATCCATGTTCAAGAAGCTGAAACGCTCGGCTGAAGGCGCCGGCGTCCCTCATGTGAAGGCAACAGCCGGGGTGGCAACGGTAAAAATGCCCGCGCCCGACCAGGTGACCCTTCTCATGTCTCAGCACATTGGCGCTCCTGCAACGCCGGTGGTGCAGAAAGGCGACACCGTGTATGTGGGTACTCTGGTGGGCAAGGCCGGCGGCTTTGTAAGCGCCAATGTCTACTCCAGCGTATCCGGCACTGTCCTGTCGGCTGACGCAAACGCGGTGGTCGTCACCGCAGACGGCAACCAGACCGTCGACCCGTCCATTCAGCCGCCGGTGGTTACCGACCGGGACAGCCTGCTCAAGGCTGTGGCCGACTGCGGCCTGGTGGGCCTGGGCGGCGCCGGCTTCCCGGCTCAGGTCAAGCTGGCTGCCCAAAACATCGACTATCTGGTCATCAACTGCGCCGAGTGCGAGCCTTACCTGGCCAGCGACACCCGCGAGGTGCTGGAATGCAGCGACACCATCGTGTCCGGCATTGAGGCGGTGCTCAAGTACCTGGGCATCAAGAGCTGCATCATCGGCATCGAGGCCAACAAGCCCGACTGCATCGACCTGATGACCACTCTCACCAAGGATATGACCGGCGTCAGCGTCAAGACGCTGCCCTGTCGCTATCCCCAGGGCGCAGAGAAAAACCTCATCGAGACCTGCACCGGCCGCGAGGTGCCCCAGTACGGCCCCAGCGGCAAGCCCGGCCTGCCCGCCGACGCCGGCTGCATCGTCATGAACGTGACCAGCATTTCCACCCTGGGCAAGTTCCTCAAGACCGGTATGCCTCTGGTCAGCCGCCGCGTTACCGTGGACGGCGACGCCGCTGCCAAGCCCGGCAACATCGAGGCGCCCATCGGCTCTTCCATGCAGTCCATTGTGGACTTCGCAGGCGGCATCAAGGAGGGTGTGGAACTGGGCAAGGTCATCGCCGGCGGCCCCATGATGGGTCTGGCTCAGGTTGACCTGAGTGCCCCCACCAAGAAGGCCAGCGGCGGCATCCTGCTGTTCAGCAAGGAGAAGGCCACCCTGCCTGAGCCCACCAACTGCATCCGCTGCGGTCGCTGCATCAACGGCTGCCCCATGGGCCTGTCCCCTGTGAGCATCGTCAAGGCCTACAACGATCACAATCTGGAAGAGCTGGACCGGCTGAATCTGGGGCTGTGCGTCACCTGCGGCACCTGCAGCTTTGTCTGCCCCGCCAAGCGTCCCCTGACCCAGACCATGGCCATCGCAAAAGTATTCCAGAGAATGGGAGGGAACAAATAAATGGATAACCTGATCGTTACAGCCTCCCCCCATATTACCGATAACGTCAGCACCCGTAAGCTGATGGGCAATGTGGTGATCTCTCTGATCCCCTGCGTCATCGCCAGCACGCTGATCTTTGGGGTGAAGGCTCTGCTGCTCACCGTTGTGACCACTGCTGCCTGCGTGGCCTTTGAGTACATCTGGTGCGCTCTTACCAAAAAGAAAAACCCCGTGGGCGATTTGTCCGCTGTGGTCACCGGCATCATCCTGGCCATGAACCTGCCCGCCAGCCTGCCCGTCTGGATGGGTATTGTGGGCGCCTTCGTCGCCATTGTGCTGGTCAAGCAGCTGTTCGGCGGCCTGGGCTACAACTTCGCCAACCCCGCTCTGGTGGGCCGTATTGTTCTGTTCAGCGGCTTTGCCACCCGTATGACCGATTACCTGGGAGTTACTCCCCGCGGTGTGCAGGACGCGCTCTCTACCGCAACCCCGCTGCAGGTGGCCGGTTCCACCCCTCTGGGCTCCCTGGACGGTGAGGCCCTCACCGAGGCTGTGGACAAAATCAGCAGCCTGCCCCTGATGGACCTGTTCCTGGGCGTCCACGGCGGCGTGATGGGTGAGACCTGCGCCCTGGCCATCCTCATCGGCCTGGTGTTCCTGGTGGCCACCCGCACCATCAGCCCTGCCATCCCTGTTACTTATGTGGCTACCGTGTTCGTCTGCTTCCTGCTCACCGGCAACGGCTTCCAGTTCGCTCTGGTGGAGATCCTTTCCGGCGGCCTGCTGTTCGGCGCGGTCTTTATGGCTACCGACTATGTCACCAGCCCCTTCACCCTGAAGGGCAAGCTGGTGTACGGCATCTTCATGGGTATCGTCACCTTTGCCATCCGCTACTTCGGCAGCCTGGCTGAGGGTGTTTCCTACTCGATCCTGCTGGGCAACCTGGTTACCCCCTACATCAACGACCTGACCGAGCAGGTGCCTCTGGGGTATGTGAAGCCCAAGAAGAAGGAGGCTGAGAAGAAATGAAAAACGATACTTTTGAAAGCATCATCCGGCCTATCCTGGTGTTGGGCGTGATCTGTCTGATCGTCAGCGGTTTGCTGGCTGTCACCAACAACATCACCTCCCCCATCATTGCCGAGAATGACCGCAAGACCACCCAGGCAGCTTACCTGGCGGTTCTGCCCGAGGGCACCACTGCCGAGGACCTCACTGAGCTGACTGTGAACAACACTGAGAAAACCGGCCCTGTCTCTGCTGTGAAGACCAGCGACGGCGCGTATGCCGTAAAGTCTACCGCCAGCGGCTTTGATGGCGGCCTGATCACCACCATCCTGGGCTTTGACCCCGACGGCAACATCTGCGGCATCTGGAGCGATTCCTCCACCCAGACCGCCGGCATGGGTTCCAAGTGCGACGATCCCAGCTTCACCGATCAGTTCCTGGGCCTGGGCAGCGATGCCGAGCTCACTCTGAATGTGGATGTGCAGCAGGTTTCCGGCAGCACGGTTTCTTCCAAAGCCTTTGTGGAGGCGGTCAACAGCGCCATCGCCTGCTACAATGAAGTAAAGGGGGCTGCGTAAATCATGGCTAAAAGCAAACTTTCCATTGTTACCAACGGCCTCATCAAAGAGAACCCGGTACTGCGCCTGGTTCTGGGCACCTGCCCCACGCTGGCTGTTTCCACTGCCGTCTCCAACGCCCTGGGCATGGGCGCGGCGGCTACCTTCGTGTTGATCTGTTCCAACATTGTTATTTCCGCCCTGCGCAAGGTGATCCCCGATAAGGTGCATCTGCCCTGCTACATTACCATCATTGCCGGTTTCGTGACTTTGGTTCAGATGATCGTGCAGGCCTACGCCCCCGCGCTGAACTCCGCCCTGGGTGTGTACCTGCCCCTGATCGTGGTGAACTGCATCATCCTGGGCCGTGCCGAGATGTTTGCCTGCAAGAACACCGTGGTGGATTCCGCTCTGGACGGCCTGGGCATGGGCATCGGTTTTACCCTGTCTCTGACTGCCATGGCTACCCTGCGTGAGATCATCGGCAACGGCAGCTGGCTGGGCATTACCATCATCCCCGAGAGTGTCGATCGCCTCACCATCATGACCAGCGCCCCCGGCGGCTTCTTCTGCTTCGGCTTCCTGATGGCAATGGTTGTGCTGTACGAGACCAAGACCAACAACAAGATCGAGCGCAAGATCGGCTGCGCCGTCAAGGAAGGAGAGGATGAATAATGGCCAATCTGCTGTATATCTTCTTCACGATGGTCCTGGTCCAGAACTACGTTCTGGTCAAATTCCTGGGCATCTGCCCCTTCCTGGGCGTTTCCAAGAAGCTGGACTCTGCCGTCGGCATGTCTCTGGCTGTTATCTTCGTCATGGTGCTGGCCACGGCTGTGACCTGGCCTCTGTACGCCTTGGTGCTGGAGCCCAACGGTCTGGGCTATCTGCAGACCATCGTGTTCATTATCGTTATCGCTGTCCTGGTTCAGTTCATTGAGATCGTGCTCCACAAGTACATGGTGGGCCTGTACAACAGCCTGGGCGTTTACCTGCCCCTGATCACCACCAACTGCTGCGTGCTGGGCGTGACCATCCTGAACTTCACCAACGGTTACAACTATGTGGAGAGCCTGTTCTGCGCTGCCGGTTCCGGCGCTGGCTTCATGCTGGCCATGGTCCTGTTCAGCGGCGTGCGCAAGCGCGTGGATGCGGGCAATCCCCCCGAGTGCTTCAAGGGCCTGCCCATTACCCTGGTGGCGGCTGCCATCACCAGCCTGTCCTTCATGGGCTTCGGCGGCATCATGAGCAGCATCTTCGGGATCGCGGCATAAGGAGGAAAAACGACAATGAGTATCGCGTTTGCAATCATTCTGGTTACCATCGTCGGTCTCCTCGGTGCTGTGATTCTGGTGCTGGCCGCCAAGTACATGCACGTTGAGGAAGATCCCCGTGTGGGTGAGATCACGGCCTGCCTGCCTGGCGCCAACTGCGGCGGTTGCGGCTACGCTGGCTGTGCCGACTACGCCAAAGCCGTTGTGGAGAGCGGCGCGCCTGTCAACAAATGCGCTGTGGGCGGCGCCGCCTGCGCGGCCCAGATCGCCCAGGTGATGGGCGTGGAGGCCGGCGCTTCCGTCAAGACCTGGGCCGTTGTGGGCTGCCAGGGCGAGGACGGCGTCTGCAAGTCCAAGTTTGAGTATCAGGGTATCAGCAGCTGTGCGGCTGCTGCCCAGCTGTACGGCGGCCCCAGCGCCTGCGCCTTCGGATGCATCGGCCTGGGCGACTGCGTCAAGGCCTGCCAGTTCGGCGCCATTGAGGTGGTCAACGGCAAGGCCCGGGTCAACGCCGACAAGTGCGTGGGCTGCGGCGCCTGCAAGGCCGCCTGCCCCAAGAAGATTATCTGGATGCACTCCGAGCCCAAAAAGCCGGTGGTCATGTGCGCCAACCACGAGTTGGGCGCCAAGGTCATCAAGGAGTGCACCGCTGGCTGCATTGCCTGCCATCTGTGCGAGAAGAACTGCCCTGAGCAGGCCATCAAGGTTGTGAACAATGTGGCTCGCATCGATTACTCCAAGTGCACCGGCTGTGGCACCTGCATCGAGAAATGCCCCAAGAAGGTTATCAAGATGCCCGCGGACATCCAGTAAAAACCCCATTTCAAAAGAGGGCTGCGCTGAGCAGCCCTCTTTTCTCTTTTCATATGTCACTAAAAAAGCACCTGCCCCAGTTTGAGGACAGGTGCTTTTTGATTTATCCTTGCTGAACGGAAAGCTCGCCGGTGCCGGTGCTCGTGAGGGTAACGGTGCCCTGCCAGGTGAGATAGGTTTGCACATCCTGAGCCTTCAACAGATCCAGGGTCTGCTCCACCTCTGCGGGGTCCGGGTCCTTTTCTTCGCAGGTGATTACCGCATACTGGGGATTGACGGCTCGCAAAAAAGCGGAGGTGTTTTCTTCCGGCCGGCCGTGGTGAGGAACTTTGAGGAAAGTATGTTCCAGCGGCATTTGACTCATCATTTCCTGCAATCGGTCGTTTTCTGCATCACCGGGGAACAGAAAGCTGTCCGCCCCGTAACTCAGGCTCAGGGCCAGAGAATAGTTGTTTTCGTCCTCATACTCTTCCAAAAGAGGCGGATAAAGGATCCCCGAAGCCCCGGCAAATGTGAGTTCCAGCGGCTCAGATATCTTTTGCGCAGTCAATCCCGCATTGGCGACAGCCTCCACGAATTGCCGGTATTGTTTGGAATCAGAAGAATAGGATGGAATCAAAATCTGGTCCACCGGCCAGTTTTCGATCAGCTTGTCGGCGCCGCCTACATGGTCTTTGTCAAAGTGGGTGAGGATCAAAGTATCCACCTGATCTACCCCTGCTTCTTCCAGGGCCTGCTGCAAGATGGAAAAGGTATCGTCGTACCCTGTGTCGATCACCATACAGGAATCCTGGCAGGTAAGCAGAATGGCATCTCCCTTGCCCACATCCAGCACCTGTACGGTGAGCGGCGCAAGGGGATCTGCCTGATAACGGTCCACATCGGCCTCCTTTTGCGCTTGTGTGCCCCACAGAATCACGGCCAGCAAAGCCCAGACACACAGCACAAGAGCCACAATACGGATCAGCTGTTTCATAAAGCCTCCGGGTCTTTCAGCAGAGGGCTGAAAGCGACTGTGAAAAATACCCGCTGGCAGCCGCAAACCGCAAAAGTGCCGGTTTGCCTCAGACGGGGAATGATTATTTTTTATTATACCATAGCTTGTGGAAAGAAAAAAGCCGAAGGGTCACAGGCCTAAACCGTAAATGCGGTTGGCATTTTCAAAAAAGATTTTTTCCAGACTTTCCTCGTCCACCAGACGGCGGATATATTCAATGTAGCGGGGGATGTTCACAGCGGGAAAGTCGGTGCCGAACATGAAGCGGCTGTCATCATCCAGATAGCGCAGCCAAGTGCGCAGCAGTTCCACATAGCCTGCATGGTGATGAAAGTATCGATCCAGATCCGGGATGCCGCTGAGCAGCCCGGAAAGATCCGCGGCCACATTGGGGTTCTTTTCCATCACAGCTGCCGCCTCGCTGAGGAAGGGATTCCCAAAATGGCAGAGCACAAACTGCACCTTGGGATAAGCGCCTGCTACCTCGTCTACCGTCAGGGGGTGGCTGTATTTCAGCTGTCCCCGCACGCCGGCGGTCATGCCGGTATGGATTGCCACCGGCTTGTCGTATTTTTGCGCCAGCTGCAAGTAAGGGACAAAGCGGGCGTCGCTCACATAGGCCAGGGTATAGCCGGCATAAATTTTGACGCCCACGCAGGCCGGCCGCTTCAGATGTTCCTCTGCCAGGGCAATGGTTTCCGCCTCCTCCTTGGGGCCCTGGTATTTGGAGCCCACCGCAATACAATAGTGGAAAAAGGAGGGAAATTGATAGGCGTCGGGGCTCAGTTTTTGGTTGCCCATCACCACGCCGGCTACAACGCCCTGTTTCTGGTACAGCTTTTGCAGATAAGGCAGGGAATTTTCATGTCCTACCTCCCGCGCCATGGCTTCGCTGCGTGAATCCGGGTTAAAGAGGTGAAGATGGGCATCGATGATTTTCATAAAAAGGGCCTCCCGAAAAAGTCCCAAAGCAGGTTCGGCCGCAGCGGCAATTCGAGGCAGGATTCCGCGGGTGCCGGTGCTTTGGGCATATGGCTGTCAATATTTTTTCAATATATCATGAAGCATTGACCATGTCAATGAAACTGCTAAACGGTAAAGCATGCAACAAAAAGCGCAAAATCGGCTTCTGAAAATGGAAATAGCCAAAACGGGGATAAACAAAACTGGCGCAGAGGGAAAAGAAAATAAAAAATGCTTGACATACAGAGAAATATATGATATATTATTTAAGCACCCAAACAAGGGAATATATCGCGGGGTGGAGCAGTCTGGTAGCTCGTCGGGCTCATAACCCGAAGGTCGTTGGTTCAAATCCGGCCCCCGCAACCATTTGTGGTTAATCCGTCATCTGTTAAGATGGCGGATTTTCCTTTTTCTAAGGAAATGGCGCTGGGGTTGCGACTGAGATCCAGAGCGCTGACGATTTTAAGCTGATCGTCGAATACGTCGATGCGGACAATGTACTTTTGAATCAGCTGCTTGGCTTGGGTGGAATCGTGGAGCAGGGCTGCGGCATCGGCCCGGAGCTGTTCCATTAGGAAATCTCGGGTGAGAAGGCCATCGGCTGTAGATCGTGCCTGGGCTTGGGTAATTTGCTGGGTGAGTGCTATCTTACGTGTGGAGAGAGCTGAAAGCTCATCCCGGACGGGATCGCTGTCAAAACCAGAGGCCAAAACCTTTACCAGGTTGGAAATCTTGCGCTCGACCTCTGCCAGCTGCTGCTGCTTTTCGGCCAGGTCGTTCTTGGCGCTGCGGCTTTTGCCGGCGTCCAGAATGGCGTCGGCACAATACTGGATAGCCTCATCGTTTTGCAGGGCTCGACGAAGAAGAGACAAGATCAGTGGCTCAATATCGTTTGCCGCCAGATTTTTTGCCTTGCATTGGCGGGTGCGGCGCTTATTAAGACAGGTGTAAAATTTGTACTCATACCCCTTTTTGTTGACGGTGGTGACGCCGCCAAAGGCCCCGCCGCAAGCCCCGCAATGAAGCAGGCCGGAAAGAAGATATTCCCGCTTGCCGTGATTGAGGATATTCGGCTTGTTGGTTTCCATGCGATACCTCGCTTTCTGCCAAATGGCTCTGTCAATAATGGGCGGGATGGCGCCCTCGATGCGGACGCTCCTATCACTGGGGCCGCCGCCGGCCCAGCGGGTGAAATAGCGTACCTGGCGGGTACACCAGCTGTAGGTGCCTGCGTATCGCTCGTTCCGAAGAATGGTGATCAGACTGTTTTTTCCCATGGGGCGCCCCCTGCGGCCGGTCAGACCGGGCGGCAGAGCAGCCATGATCTGGGCATAGCTGGCCCCGTGGGCGTACTTATCGAAGATTAGACGCACGATTTCGGCTTCTTCGGGGACAATCACATATTTCCCCGCCTCGATGCGGTAGCCGAAAGGAGCCAGGCCCCCCAGAAATTTGCCCTGTGCCGCCAGATAGTCTACCTTGTCCATGCTCTTTTTGCGGGAGGTGAGGACGTGGGTCTGGCCCATGCCGGCGGCAATCAGTTCGGGCAGGAAATCGGCGGGGTCGTCGATATCCCCCAAATGGTCGTTGAGGGAAATCACCTGGATGTGGAGCCGCTTCATCTCCCGGCGGAAGGCAAACCAGTTGGAGATATCCCGGTTCCCTCGGGTGATATCGTACAGGATGATGGCGTCGAAGGCGTGGGACCGGGCGTCGGTGAGCAGCTGCTGATACCCGCCCCGGGTGGTGAGCATTCCGCTTTTTCCCTCGTCACTGTACAGGTGGGCCGGGGACAGCTCCAGCTGATGCTGCTGGCAGTAGGCAGAGATCTGAGCAAACTGTATATCAATGGAACATTGTTTATCTGTGGAGAACCGGGCATAGCCGGCCGCTCGCAGAATGGACATAAAAACACCAACAGGGTATGCTTGTCAAAGCCTGCCCGGAGGTGGTACAATCAATATGCTGGATCAGATTGTACCTTTTCGGGCAAGCTGTTCTATATCCCTTCGCCGGTTGCCGCCGGCGGGGGGATTTTTTATGTTACCGGAGAGACAAAATAGACCGCTTTGCCGAGGATGCGGATGTGGTCCAGGGTCTCGCCCGAGTAGACCAGGGGAGAAAATTTGGGATTTTCCGGCTGGAGCACCAGCTGGCCGGGGGTTTTATAGACACGCTTCAGGGTGGCCTCGCCCTCGATGAGAACCGCCGCAATTTCGCCGTTGTCCACGTCCGGCTGCGGACGGATGTAGACAATGTCTCCATCCAGGATGCGGGCCCCGATCATGGAATCGCCCTTGCAGCGCAGCGCAAAGGTGGCATGGACAAAGTCCGGGCAGTCCACCAGCTCTTCCACGTTCTCTTCGGCCAGAATCGGCGTGCCGCAGGCGATGGTGCCCAGCAACGGAACCCGGCGGGTGGAGGGCAGCGGGATCACGTTCTCGGCGCTGGGGGCCGGCTCGGTAACGTCCCAGCCCATCAGGTAGGCGGGAGTAGTCCTGAGTACAGAGGCCAAAGGTTCAAGTACGCTCAATGGAAGATTTTCAATATCGTTGCTCTCATACCGATATACAGTAGCTCTGTTTTTGCCAAGGGCTGCGGCCACGTCATCAACGGACAGGCCAAGCTCTACACGGCGGTCTTTGATTCTTTCGCCTACAGCCATAAAAAACATCCTCTCATTGGAATAATCCCATTATAGCGTAAGCGTCGCAGATGTGCAACACAAAAAAGAAGTTTTAAAAGAAAATTCGCAAATCTCGCAAAAATCGTATTGACAGGAACCGAGGGGTGTAGTAGTATGATGGTGTCGCATATAGTGCGAAAATATGAAAAGGGGGTTAGATAGCATGGTCAACGTGGACAAGCTGAAAGGGAAAATCGTTGAGAAGAGAAGCTCTGTAGAAGAGCTTTCCAAGGTGCTGGGGATTGATAGAAGCACCCTGTACAGAAGATTTTCCAACGACGGGAGCGAATTTACCATTAGAGAGGCAGACCTGATTGCAAAAGCTCTTGACCTTAGTGGAAATGAGGCATATGCAATTTTTTTTGCCCAGTATGTCGCATAAAATGCGAAAATGCCCGGCAGGCTCGCCGGGCGGGAAGGGAGTTAGACGATGAAAATTGAGATCGAGCTGGATCGGGAACATGGCTTCGTGAGCGTGAAGGTGGACGGGAAGGAGGCGCCGGAAAAGCCGGAGACGACGAGCAATCTGGAGGAGATGCTGTTTTTCGCTTTGGCCGGTTGTGACCCGGTGCAGGTGCCCCAGAAAGACCCGGAGAAAGAAAGGCTCTTCCGGGAAGGGAAAAAGCGGGCAGGGGAAACCCTGCTGTGGTTGTTCGGCTCAGCGGCCAACATCAGCTGGGGAAATGTCTGAAGAGTATGGCGCAAAGGGAAACTCTTCGCCGGATTCGACCCGCTGCCGGAGAGCCTCAATGCAGTTTGTGCACACGGAGGAGCCGGAACAGAAGTCGCACCCGAAACACTGGACCAAAGGGCCGGAAGGCGTTTGAATGATGCGATAGTGCATCAAACGGATGGAAGACCGGGCGGAAGGCAGCAAGCAGCGGACATACAAAGAGCGGAATTTAATATCACACATGGAACATCACATCCTTTCACGGCCAGTATAGCACGGGCCGGGGAGGGAAGGAAAGGGGGGAGAGAATGCAGGAAATACGGGAGAATGACCATGTTGCCGCCGAGGAGCAAAATCGCCCGACGAGTTCGCCGGGCGGGAAAGTGAGCGGGGCCATAACAGAAGAAGAGCGCTGGCGGCTGGTAGACCTGATCAATCGCCATTTTGGCAGAGATCGTCGCTGAGCTGAGCAGCGTAATCGGATAAAATTTCAGACTCCAAAGCAGACAGGTCAAGGAGAGAGGCGGCAAGAGTGCAGGCCGCTAAAAGGGTAATAACATCGTCCTTGGAAAAGAAGCAGCGATCCCCGTTCAGCTTTAGAGAAAGAGCAATGGAATTGTTTTTCAGGGCTTCAAATCGAGAGGGGAATACCCCCGACAAGCTTTGATAGGGAGCGCCAGAAAGAGCCAGCAAGGCACGACGAAGCAGAGGAAGATCGTTTTTATCAAACCGCATTTAAAATCACATCCTTTCAAGGTCAGTATAGCACGGGCCGGGAGAGGGCGGCAAGGAAGGGAGGCAAGGGCATGAGAGCCGTGCAGGTAGAACATGAGACGGGCCGGGAAAGGGAGGCCTACCAGGAACTGTTGTGGGTGCTGACCGGCGGAGACCTGGCAGGGTATTATGACCGGGCCCTTATGGCCCAGCAGAGAAAGGGGGAGAAATCATGAGACACCCGAAGAGCATTTTGCAGCCGGATGCAAAGCAGGATTTTCTGTGGGCGGTGATGGAAGGGATGCCGGTGAGCGGCGAACTGGAAAAGCACCACATCTTCGGCGGCGCCCGGCGGCCCATGAGCGAGGAGAACGGGTTCTGGGTATGGCTGACCAACGCCAACCATACCGGCACCAGCGCCGCCCGCAACCGGCTGCATATCCCCGGAGTACATAGCGAGCGGGCGGTGGACGTGCTGCTCAAGGCCATGTGCCAGTGGAAGTACCAGCAGGCCCACAGCCCCCAGGAGTGGATGGCCCTGGTGGGGCGCAACTACCTGGACGAGGGGATGCCCCTGGGGGCCGACGCCTGGCCGGGGAGCCTGCGGGACCGGCTGCTGGAGGCCTGGCTGGGTTGGCTGGATGGGCAGACCGAGGAGATGGAAGAGGGCGGCTTTGTGCCGGATGAAACGGAGGGGATCTTTTGAGAACACTGGGAATCCTGGCGCTGCGGGTGCTGGCATTGCTGGCCGGGCTGGCCTGTTTCGCGGCCCTGTGCGGGCTGCTGGAATGGCTGGCCAGCACCGGTTGGGGCGCCCTGGCGGCGGTGGCGGGGATCGGCTGGTTTTACCGGCTGCTGTGGAAATGGACAAAAGAACAATAAAAAATGGCCGCTTTGCGGTGGAGCGCAAAGCGACCGGGATGAAAGGACGGGAAAATATGTCACTTTCAAATACATTGTATACCGCCCAGGCCGGGCAGGTCAAGCAGGAGAGCATGGAGGACCGGCTGGCAGGGCTGGAGAAGGAAAAGCAGCTGAAATATCTGCTGTGGAAGATCGGGGATCTCACCGAGAGGGAGGGCCTGGGGCTGGGGGAGTATTGGCCGCATATGAAGGCCTGGGAGGACCTGGAGGAACCGGAGAAAGACCGGGTGCTGAAGGCGCTGGGCGAGGAGACCCGGGCCCTGGAGCTGCTGGAAGAGGCCCAGCCCGGGCACGCCAGATGGGCACTGACCATGCGGGACAAGCTGCTTTTGTATATCGAGGCCATCCACCGGATGATGGAATACCCAGATGAGGAGCTGGACCGGCCCTGCCTGTGGAGGGACTTCCGGGCAAAGGTGGCCATGGAGGTGAAGAAAGGGAGGCGGGCGGAATGAAAACGGAAGAGCTGGCCGAGAGAGTGCTGGAGGAACGCCGGAGCATGGCCGCCCGGCGGCCGGGCGTGGCCTATTACATGATGAACCTGAACCACCCGGCGGTGGGGGCCCTGTACCAGCTTTGGCTGAATGAGCAGGGCCCCCACGGAATGGCGCCCAGCGACCGGGCCAGGACCTGTTTTGAGCTGGAACTGATGGCCCCTGCAGCCCGCCGGCTGCTGGAACAGCATTTTGAGACGGTGGACCGGGTGAAGAACATGGGAAACCGGGGATGGAGAAAAGAGGAGATCGGGAATGAATAAAGCATTTAGCCCGGAGGAGCTGGGCGAGATCCGGGAAGACTGGAAGCGGAACGGAGACCTGGGGACAGAGGACAGGCTGGAGCGAGTGGCACAGCTGCACGCCTGCGGTCCGGAGGATATCGCCCGGGCGCTGGATCTGGGGAAAAAGCCGGAAGTACAGGCGAAACATATTCGCAGACGGGCTGACCCGGAGATCCGACAGGCGGCCGTGAAGGATGTGCTGCTGGAGGGGATGACCCAGGTAGCGGTGGCCGAAAAATACGGCATGAATCCGGTGACCATACGCAAGTGGGTAGCCCAGGCAAGGAAAACGCGGCAGGAATTTTTGGATTACCCGGAGGCGGCTGAAAACCCTACCAATGCGGCCGCAGATGTGCCGCAGAATGCTCCTGGTGTATTGGATGTGCCGCCATTGCCCTGCCGGAGTTCCGCTGCTTATGTGCAAGCCGAAGAAAGCGGTAAAAAAAGAGCTGCAGAAAAGCAGGCGCCCTCGGTGGAGGTCCTGGCGGAGCGGGCCAACCAAATTCACAGCGCGGTTGAGGGAGCAAGATGCTTGCGGGATGAGGCCAAACGGTACGGAGTGCTGCCGGTGGAAGAACTGGCTGTGCTGGACAGCATGATCGAGCGGATGCAGCACTTCGGATTGGGCTTTGAGGCCGGGCTGGCGGCTGCCGGGGAGGGTACGGAATGAACCGGGATGATTTGGCTTACATACAGGGGCGCTATCGCGCAAACCCCACAAAGCAACAGCTGGCCATCCTGGCCCAAGAATGCCTTTGCACCCCAGAGGACATCGCCCAGCTGCTTGGGCTTGAGATCCAGTTCCCACCCCGACGGCCCAGAAAGAAGCCCACGGTGCTGCCTCTCGCCAGGCGAGCGGAACTGATCACCGACATGGCCCGCAACGGCTGGACGGCCAGCCAGACGGCCAAGGAGGCCGGCATCCAAATATCGACCGTTTGGGGATGGCTGGGAAACGTGCGCGCGGGCCGGTATGACAAGGTACTTTCGGCCGAGATCCGGCAGAAAATTTTTGAGATGCACAAGCCTCGGGAAAACGAGGGAAAAAGAAGAGGAGCGGTCTGAATGACCATGTATAAATGTAAGTGCGGCCGTATCGTGAGCAAAAGCACGAACGCCGACAACACCGGCAACCGGGATACCGCCGGATGTGAAGGCTGCCCGTACCTGCTGCCCTGGGGGCCGTTTCAGTATGTTGCCGGGAAAGGATATGTGCAGGCTGTCCAGGGCTATGAATGCCGAATGTCGAAGGATCTGGAATATGCGACCCGGTTCGCCGGATCCATCACGGACAAATGCAGCTGTTACATTGCCGGCCTGGATTTTGATTTCCTGGCCCGGGTAAGCGATTGGATCAGGGAGACATATCCGGGCGGGGAGCTGCATGGCATATTTTCCCTGGACGATATCCGGGCGGTTGAATACTGCAGCAGCGGCCGGTACCGGATGAGCATCACCTGTGCCCAAAACAAGAAGGGGATTGCCGCCAAGGCTGCGCTGCTGCGCCGGTTCTTTGACGACAGCGGGGCCCGCCTGGATATGACCCCGGAAGAGGAAAAGGCCCACGTCCTGGCTGCCATTGAGACAGGCAAGGCAAAGGCCCACAAGAAGGAGGAGCGCATGATCTACAAGGACCCAAGAAACGGCTGTTTTTACCGGGTCAGCCCTGAGCCGGATAATGAGGGCCTTTATCATGTGGAGTTCAGAGACCCCAGTAGCAGCGCCACGTTTGAAATTTGGCCGCCTTTGGCCATTGCCGGCATCTCGATGCGTGAGAAGATGGAAGAAGCTTTGGCGTCCCAAGCAAAGGGGAGCAGGTGGATCCCGGCCACTGAAGCGGACAAGCCGGAGGCCGAGGACGTCCCGGCTGGGTTTGACTACTCCGGCTTTGACGATCAGACAGGGGCCAGACCGGCTGCCGAAGGCAGATCTGCCAGAGCCGCCAGTCTGGCCGAAGTGGCCGAAGAACAGATCGACCAGGAACTGGCTGAGGCCATGAGCCTGCACGGGAAGATCCTGGCCGGAGGGCAGGTGCTGGCCCAGAGCCTGGTGGAGTTTGCCCGGCGGCTGAAGGAGATGCGGGACCGCAGGCTTTACCGCAGGCTGGGCTGCGAGAGCTTTGAGGAGTATGTGGAGAGCCGGGTAGGGCTGCGCCAGCGGCAGGCTTACACCTACATATCTACACTGGAACGGCTGGGGCCCCAGCTGATGGAGCAGAATGCCGGGCTGGGGATCACCAAGCTGCAGCTGCTGAGCCAGATCACCGGGCCGGATCGGGTGGAATTTGCCCGGGAGCATGATCTGGCAGGGATGAGCGTGGCCGAGGTGGAGGCCCTGGTAAAGAGGGCCAACGACCAGGGGCAGCAATTGAGCATGTTTGCCGAGGAGCTGGAGGACGCCAAGGCCCAGGAGGCCAATTACAAAAAGCTGTATGAGCAGGCCGTGGCAGAGATGGAGCAGCGGGTGGCCAATCGGGTGGAAGAACAGGCAGCTCAGGCGAGGCGCCAGGCCTGGGAGGAAGCCAAAGCAGAGGTGACCAGGGCACAGAGCCAGGCCGCTGACGCTGCCAGAGTGGAGATGGCCGGAAGGCTGGAAGAAGAACGCAGAGCCCGGCAAGAGGCCGAAAGAAAGGCGAAAGAAGCACGGCAAAAAGCGAAAGATGCACAAAAGATGCTGGAAAGCCGGGACGAAGAGATGTTCCGGAAGGTAGAAGCAGCACGGGAGGAAGGGTTTGCGCGGGGCCGGAGCCAGGCTGCCCAGGATGCCTTGGCAGACCGGCAAAGAGCTGAAAAAGAGCAGGAAGTGGCCTCGGATCGTCAGACCGGACGATTTGCGCTGCTGTTTGAGCAGCTGCAAAGATGCATCGCTGAAATGGAAGAGATCCTGGAGCAGCTTCGCCGCCAGGGGCGGGAAGATCAGGCGGAAAAACTGGCCAGAGCCAGGGAGCAGGCTCTGGCGGACGTGATGAAAAGGGGGAGAACATGAGCGTTTTGTGGTTGTTTCTGGGAGGTATTTTGGTGGGGGCCGGGGTGGCGGTCTGCCTGCTGGTGAAGCTGGACAGTGACCCGGAGGAAAAAGAAGAAGATCTGCTGTGGAGCTGGGAGGAAGAAGATGGAAAAGAAAAACCTTAGGCGGCTGCACTGCCTGGTGACTGCCCAGACCCTGTATCACCTGGAGCACCTGGCCGCTGCGGCCGGATATCGGGACCCGGGCAGGGTGATCGACAAGCTGGTGCGGGAGAAGGC
>CASFKY010000052.1 GCA_949295465.1 uncultured Oscillospiraceae bacterium | reverse complement strand
AAGACAACTATATCTTACCCCTGCAAAAGTGCCGGATTTTACATCTGATCAGACGTAAAAAATCATAAAGCGGAGGGGCCGCTTTATACTGAAAAATATGTTCTGCGGTCGATATAGATCCCTACTATATCGCCAGTTTCGGCAGAAACCAGGGAGGAGCCGGGAGATGCAAAAGCCGATGTTGTCTAGAGCGGCCCTGTGGGCGCTGTGGGGGATGGAGACAGGGCTGTTCCTGCTGCTGGCGCTGATGAATCTGCGGTATACAGCTTTTTTCAGCTTTGAGGGGGACTGGGCCAAAAATGAATATGTGCTGTACCGGCAGGATACAGGGTGGTTGTTCTGGGCGGTGTTTGTGTGCGGGGCAGTCCTGGTGTACCTGACCCGGGGCCTCTGGCGCCGGATTTCGCCCCGGGTGCTGAGGGGGATCATGGCGGCGGGGTTGGCTCTGGCGGGAGCCTGGTGGATGACCCACAGCGGCTACGCCCATCGCAGCGACCAGCACAGCCTGTACTGCGCAGCCTGGAATATGCTGGAAAACAACTTCTTTGATATGGACCCGGGGGAATATCTGTTCTACTATCCCTTCCAGCTGGGGTTTGCCGCTTTTCTGGAACAGCTGTATCGGATGTTTGGGGGCGGCAACACCTGGCCGCTGACCCTGTTCAATCTGATGTGCGTGGTGGGCGGGGCGCTGGTGCTCTGCCGCGTCTCCCGCCGGCTGTTTGGAGGGCGGGCCGGGGAGGACACGGCCCGGCTGCAGCCGGGGATCCTGCTGTTCTGTCTGCCGCCGCTGCTGTTCATCAATTATGTATATGGCAATGTGGGCGGGGCATTTTTTGCCCTGCTGGGGATGGAACGCCTGCTTGCCTGGAAGGATACCGGCCGAAAAGCTGCTTTTGTGCAGGGGGCCCTGAGCCTGGCGGCAGGGGTGCTGCTCAAGTCGTTCAGCTTGATTTTTCTCATTGCCGGGGCTCTGTTCCTTCTGTTGGAAGGGCTGGACCGGCGCAGCTGGAAGCCGGCGGCCCTGGCGGCGGGGCTCTGCCTGGTCTGCCTGGCGGCCAATGCGGGGCTGAACGGGGTGTATTCCCTGCGGGCAGAGCGCAAACTGCCCGAGGGAGTCCCAAAACTTTTGTGGATCGCCATGGGCATGCAGGAGAGCTGGGCAGAGCACGGAGCTCCCGGCTGGTATAATATGTACAACTACGCCACCTATCGGGAGACCGGCTTTGACGCCGGGGAAAGCACGGCGCTGGCCATGCAGTCAATCCGGGACCGGGCGGCACAGTTTGCAGCTGACCCGCCGATGGCGGCGACCTTCTACGGGAAAAAGGTCGTGTCCCAATGGGCGGAACCTACCTATCAGGGATTCCTCATCAGTTACGACATTCTGAACCCGGATAAATATGACGCCCGGATGCAGAGTATTTATAAAGGCCGGATAAGCGAATGGCTGATAAGGCTGATGAACGGGTACCAGTCGGCCGTGTGGGTGCTGGCCGCTGCCGGGATCTGGGTCTGCCGGAAAAACCGGTCTGCTGCCCAGCTGCTGCCGGGCCTGGTGATATTGGGAGGTTTTCTGTTCAGCCTGCTCTGGGAGGGCAAAAGCCAGTATGTGCTGCCCTATTTCTGGCTGGCCACCCTGTATGCTGCCAGAGGGCTGAGCGCAGCCATTGGACAGATGGAAAACCGGGTGAAAGAACAGTTTGTGACCTGCCCCGGTTGATTTTGTCCCCTTCAGGGTGTACAATGCGGGTGGAACAAGCGGACGGCCCGGCGCTGTGCTCTTTTCAGCAGACAGTGCCGGGCCGGATTTTTTCAGCAGATCGGGGAAATTATGAAGAGAAGATTCAAAACAGCAGGCCCTGTCCAACTGTGGACGGCGGTAGCACTGGTGCTGTCGCTGCTCCTGATTTTTTGGGGTGCCCGTCCCAAGGATTATTATAAATATAAGAGCGAGGAACCACGCTATGTGGACGGCTATGAGGAAGCCGGGGATAAAAGCGGGTTTGAAGGGCAGATGATCGCCGAGGGTTTTGAGATGAACGGCTTTTACCCGGGCGATTATGAGTTTACCCTGGAATACAGCAGTACCAGTGCCCAGAATCGCTTTGAGATCCTGGACCGGGACAGCTGTCAGGTGCTGGCGGAGGGCCGGTACGAGCCGGACAGCGGCAGCGTCACCGTCTTTGCATCCCTTGACAGCCGTCTGGCCTGTGTGGTGGTGCGCAGCTATCTGGAGGAGGGAGAGCTGACCCTGAACAGCTGCCAGGCTCTCTCGCTGAAGCCGGTGTATACCGACGCTTTCTGGGGCCTGGCGCTGGCGCTGTTGCTGGCAGCCGGGTTCTGGGCGGCGCTGCGGGCCTGGCGGAAAGGCAGGCAGGAGCCCCTTGTGCTGCTGGGGGCCTCGGTGCTGGTGAGCCTGCCCCTTTTGACCCAACACCTCCAGCGGGGCCACGACCTGGATTTTCACCTCACCCGTATCGACGGCATCGCCCAGGCCCTTTTAAGTGGTCAGTTCCCGGTGCGGCTCAACCCGGATTTCCTGTACGGGGGAGGCTACCTCTCCCCGGTGATGTACCCGGAACTGTTTTTGTATCTGCCCGGGGTGCTCTGTGCGCTGGGGGCCTCGGTGCTGTTTGCCTTCAAGGTGCTCTGCGCCCTGATCCATCTGGCCACCGCCTTTGTGGGTTATGGGGCTGCCAGGCAGATGCTGGGCCGGGAAAAGGCGCTGTATTTTGCCCTGTTCTATCTGCTCAACCCCTACCGGCTGGGGGATGTGTATGTGCGGGCGGCCATCGGGGAGGCACTGGCTATGATCTTCCTGCCCCTGGTGGCAGTGGGGCTGTGGCAGCTGTTCCAGCAGGAGTATAAAAAGGGATTTTTCTGCGCCTGCCTGGGGATCACCGGGGTGTTCCAGTCCCATCTGATCACCACCCTGCTGGTGCTCTTTTTCGGGGCGGGCTATGCCCTGGCGGTGCTCATCGGTACCCGGGGCCGGCTGCTGAGGCAGGGGCGGCGGATGCTGACCCTGTGCGGCTCGGCGGCAGCTACCCTGGCGCTGAACCTGTGGTTCTTGGTGCCCTTCGCGTTCTATTCCGGCTGGGGGCTGAAGATCTATGAGGCCCGGCCGGATGTGGGCTCGGCTTCGGTCTATCTGTTCCAGGCCTTTGTGGAATATTACTCCACCACGGGAGAAAACGGGGATACCACCACCACCGGGGAGATCGTGGTTTCTCTGGGGATGGCGGTGCTCATCGGGCTGGTGCTGTTTGTGTGCTGTCTGGCCCGCAGGCCCGGCCCCGGAGAGGACGAAGACCTGCGCACCAAGGCGCTGGCGGCCTTCTGGGTCGGGACCATCGCCCTCTTCATGGCTTCGGATCTCTTCCCCTGGCAGCAGATCCAGCAGATCCCGGTGCTGGACGCCCTGGCTTCCAAGATCCAGTTTGCCTGGCGCTGTCTGATCATCTCCAGCGTCATGTACTGTCTGGTGCTGGCGGTGGTGTTCCGGCAGCTGCGGCAGGAAAAGAAGATGGCAGCCACGGTGCTGGCGGTGTTCACCCTGTCGGGGGCCTCCCTCATGGGCAGCGGTTATCTGTACTGCAACTCCTGCGCCATGAAAACCAAGTCGGACATCTGGGACCACAACACCCTCTATGATGGGCAGTATCTTTTGGTCCAGGATGACACCGTTGACCTGTGCAACCGGCTGAAGGAGGGGAATGTCCGTTCTCTGGGGCAGGCCCAGGTGATCAGCGGCAGCCGGGAAAACCTGCAGGTCACCTTCCAGTTCCAGAATACCAGCGGCGAGCCGGCAGCTTTTGAGGTGCCCCTGTATTATTATGGAATGCACCGGGCATTTCTGGAAGACGGCACTCAGCTGACCGTTACCCGATGGGAGGAGAGCGGCCTTGTCTGCGTCAGCGTGCCGGCGGAGTATCAGAGCGGCACCGTCACAGTGGTATACGCCGAGCGGCGTCTGTTCCGGCTGGCCGAGGGGGTCAGCCTGGTCACAGTTCTGGGGCTGGGGGCCCTGGGGGTACAAGGCAGGCGGCTTTGGAGGAGCCGCACTGCCCCCGACGAGGGAAAATAAGTAAATTTAAAAGCGAGGGCGGCCCCACGGGCCGCCCTTTTTTGCGCCCGCAGTCCCTTGACAATAATCCTAATTCGGATTATGATATAAATACGAATTCGGATTTTATGCGAAACAGGAGGAATTGCGCTTGGACCGGGAACAGATCCGCCGGGTAATGATCGGGGTAAACATCATCGAGGGCAGCTATGACGAGATTTCCCGCCGCCTGGGCATCAAAGAAAACCTGCTGGTATTGCTGTATGCCCTGGATGACGGCAGGGCCCACTCCCAGGTGGAGATCAGCCGCAACTGGATGATGCCCAGAACCACCCTGAACACCATCGTAAAGGAGTGTGTGGCGAAAGGGCTGGTGATGCTGGAACCCCAGCCCCACACCCGGGAAAAATACCTGCGGCTCACCCCGGCGGGGCAGGCCTGGGGGCAAAAGATCTTGCCGCCGGTGTACCAGGCGGAGCAGCGGGCCTTTGAGGAGGTGCTGGGACAGGCGGGCGGAGCCTTTGTGGAGGGATTTGAGGCCTTTGCCCGGGCCCTGTGCCGGGAGATGGGCTCGCCCTGCCCCCCAAAAGAGGAATCCGGCGACAAGAGCCCCTGAAAATTCACCAGGAAAGAGAGGTTTTAGTTTGTTTTCCAAATGGGGTATTCGGGCGCCCAACTGCCTGATGGTGGCTCTCAGCAGCGCCTTCCTGGCCTTTGGGCTGTACAACGTCCACTCCCTCTCCGGGGTCACCGAAGGGGGTGTGCTGGGCATGACCCTGCTGCTGGAACAGCTGTTTTCCATCTCCCCCTCGGTGTCCGGCTTTGTGTTGAACGGGCTGTGCTATCTGGCGGGCTGGAGGATGCTGGGCCGCAGTTTCCTGATCTATTCGGCCCTTTCCACCCTGAGCTTTTCGGCGGCCTACGGAATCTTTGAACAGTTTGAGCCCCTGTGGCCCCAGCTGGCCCAGATGCCGCTGGCGGCCGCGGTGCTGGGGGCCCTCTTTGTGGGCCTGGGGGCGGGGGTCTGCGTGCGGTGCGGCGGGGCCACCGGCGGCGACGATGCCCTGGCCATGAGCATCCACGCCGCCAGCGGGGTGGGGGTGGAAAAGATCTATCTCCTCTCCGACCTGATCGTGCTGGCCCTCTCCCTGAGCTACATTCCCCTGGGCCGCATCGGGTACTCGGTGCTGACGGTGGTCATCTCCGGCCAGGTGATCGGGCTGGTGCAGCGCCTTCCGTTGCCGGGCCCCCGGCGGCTGCCCTCCTGAAAATTCCCGCAAAAAAGCCCTGTGCCGCCGGCACAGGGCTTTTGCTGTATCTATAAGGGAAATCTCAATCCACCACGATGCTCTCGCCGGTCATCTCGGCGGGCTGGGGCAGCCCCATCAGCTTGAGCATGGTGGGGGCGATGTCCGCCAGCACACCGCCGGTGCGCAGCTTCACATCGCCGCAGCCGGCCACCAGGAAGGGCACCGGGTTGGTGGTGTGGGCGGTGAAGGGGTCCACCCCGTCGTCGGCCAGCATCTTGTCCGCGTTGCCGTGGTCGGCGGTGAGCAGGACCTTGCCGCCCGCCTTCAGCACTGCGCCGATCACCCGGCCCACGCACTCGTCCACCGCTTCCACTGCCTTGACGGCGGCCTCAAACACGCCGGTGTGGCCCACCATGTCGCAGTTGGCGAAGTTCAGGATGATCACGTCGTACTTGCCGCTCTCGATCCGCTTGACGCACTCGTCGGCCACCAGATAGGCACTCATCTCGGGCTGCAGGTCGTAGGTGGCCACCTTGGGGCTGGGGATGACGCATCGGTCCTCCCCGGCGAAGGGGGCCTCCCGGCCGCCGTTGAAGAAGAAGGTCACATGGGCGTACTTCTCGGTCTCGGCGATCCGCAGCTGGGTCAGGCCCTTGTCGGCCAGGTACTCGCCCAGCACGTTGGTGAGCTCCTCGGGGGGATAGGCCACCTCCACGTTGGGCATGGTGGCGTCGTACTGGGTCATGCACACATAGTGGACAGGGAAGCGGCCAAAGCGCCGCTCAAAGCCGGTGAAGTCATCGTCCACAAAGGTGCGGGTGATCTCCCGGGCCCGGTCGGGGCGGAAGTTGGTGAAGATCACCGTGTCCCCGGCCTGCACCGGCCGGGTGCCCCGGATCACGCAGGGCTCCACGAATTCGTCGGTGACCTCTCGGGCATAGCTGTCCTGGATGGCTTCGTCGGCGCTGTCGGCCTGGCGGCCCTCGCCGTACACAAAGGCGGCGTAGGCTTTTTCCACCCGGTCCCAACGATTGTCCCGGTCCATGGCGTAGTAGCGGCCCACCACGCTGGCGATCTTGCCCACGCCCAGCTGGGCCAGCTTCTCCTCCACCTGGGCCAGGAACTCCCGGCCGGAGTGGGGGTCGGTGTCCCGGCCGTCCATGATGCAGTGGACATAGATCTCTTTGGCGCCCAGGGCCTTGGCGGTGTCCAGCAGCCCAAAGAGATGGTCGGAATGGCTGTGCACCCCGCCGGTGCCGGTGAGGCCGATCAGGTGGATGGCCTTGCCGGCCTGGATGGCGGCCTGCATGTTGTTCACCAGCACCGGGTTCTTGGCCATCTTGCCGTCCCGGATGCTCTTGGTGATGAGGGTGAGCTGCTGGTAGACGATGCGGCCGGCGCCGATGTTGGTGTGGCCCACCTCGCTGTTGCCCATCTGTCCGTCAGGCAGCCCCACGTCCATGCCGGAGGCCCCGATGGTGGTATAGGGATACTGGGCAAAAAGGCGGTCCAGGTTGGGGGTGCGGGCCGCCACGATGGCGTTGCCCTTGACCTGATCGGGCACCCAGCCGAAGCCGTCCATGATGCAGAGCAGTACAGGTTTTTTCTCAGACATAAAATGCGGTTCTCCTATCTGAATTGAAATGGGGCGGGGCAGAGGCCCGCCAAAGACTCAGCCCTTGGAGGCGGCCTCCACGATCACGCTGAACTGGTCGGCCTTCAGGGAGGCGCCGCCGATCAGGCCGCCGTCCACATCCGGCTGGGCCAGCAGCTCGGCGCAGTTGCCCGGGTTCATGCTGCCGCCGTACTGGATGGTGAGACCCTGGGCGGCCTGCTGGCCGTACAATTCGCCCACCACCTTGCGGATGGCGGCGCAGACCTCCTGGGCCTGGGCGCTGGTGGCGGTGCGGCCGGTGCCGATGGCCCAAACCGGCTCATAGGCGATGATCACGTTGGCCAGCTGCTGGGCGCTCACCCCCTGCAGGGCAATCTTGGTTTGGGTGCGCACCAGTTCCTCGGTGACGCCCTGTTCCCGCTGGGTCAGGTTTTCGCCCACGCAGACGATCACCTTCAGCCCGGCCGCCAGAGCCGCCAGGGTGCGCTTGTTCACGGTCTCGTCGGTCTCGGCAAAATACTGCCGCCGCTCCGAGTGGCCGGTGATCACATACTCCACCCCCAGGTCGGTGAGCATGTCGGCGCTGATCTCGCCGGTGAAGGCGCCGCTCTTCTCAAAATGGACGTTCTCGGCGCCCACATGGATGTTGGTGCCCCGGCACTTTTCCACCGCCACCGACAGGCTGGTGAAGGGGGTGCAGATGACCACCTCACAGTCGGCCCCCTTCACGGCGGGAATCAGCTGATCGATCAGGGCGGCCGCCTCGGTGGCGGTCTTGTTCATTTTCCCGTTGCCGGCAATGACGGCCTTGCGGTTTTTCTTATCCATGGTACTTCCTCTCTCCTTTTGTTTGGATGGGCCCGGCCAAGGCGGGCCGCAGGCAGAAAGGGGCGCGGCGGCGCAGGCCACCGCGCCCCTTGAAAACAAAGTTTGCGCCTCAGCTGTTCTGAATGCAGGCGATGCCGGGCAGCTCCTTGCCCTCCAGGTATTCCAGGCTGGCGCCGCCGCCGGTGGAGATGTGGGTCATCTTGTCGCCCAGCCCCATCTGCTGCACAGCTGCTGCCGAGTCGCCGCCGCCGATCACGGTGGTGGCGTCCGATTCGGCCATGGCCTTGGCCACCGCCAGGGTGCCCGCCGCCAGGGTGGGGTTCTCAAACACGCCCATGGGGCCGTTCCACACCACGGTGCGGCTCTCCTTTACGGCCTTGGCAAACAGGGCCGCGCTCTCGGGGCCGATGTCGCAGCCCTCCATGTCGGCGGGGATCTTGCTCACCGGCACGGTGACGGTCTCCACCGGGGCGTCGATGGGGTCGGGGAAGGAGGAAACACAGACGGTATCCACCGGCAAAAGCAACTTGACTCCGTTCTTTTCGGCCTTTTCCATCATTTCCTTGCAGTAGCCGATCTTCTCGTCGTCCACCAGGCTCTTGCCGATCTCGCAGCCCTGGGCCTTCAGGAAGGTGTAGGCCATGCCGCCGCCGATGATCAGGGTGTCCACCTTCTCCAGCAGGTTGGAGATCACGTTCAGCTTGTCGGCCACCTTGGCGCCGCCCAGGATGGCGGTGAAGGGCCGCTGGGGATCGTTCACCGCATTGCCCAGGTAGCGGATCTCCTTCTCCATCAGGTAGCCCACGGCGGTGTCGGAGATGTAGTCGGTGACGCCGGCGGTGGAGCAGTGGGCCCGGTGGCAGCTGCCGAAGGCGTCGTCCACATAGGCCTCGGCCAGGCTGGCCAGTTCCTTGCTGAAGGCGGGGTCGTTCTTGGTCTCCTCCTTGCGGAAACGGGTGTTCTGAAGCAGCATCACCTGGCCGTTCTGCAAATTCTGGGCCAGGGCGCGGGCCTTTTCGCCCACTACGGTGTCGTCATCGGCAAAGGCCACCGGCTGCCCCAGCAGCTCAGAGAGGCGCACGGCCACGGGAGCCAGGCTGAACTTGGCCTCGGGGCCGTTCTTGGGCTTGCCCAGATGGCTGCACAGGATGACCCGCGCGCCGTCCTTCACCAGCTTCTGGATGGTGGGCAGGGCCGCCCGGATGCGGTTGTCATTGGTGATGACGCCCTCTTTCATGGGGACATTGAAATCACAGCGCACCAGGACCCGCTTGCCCTGGTAGTTCTGGTCGTCCACGGTCTTTTTGCCTAAACCCATAGTGAATAGCCTCCCTCATTTTTTAAAACGGCAGGGCCCGGCAGACCCGGGCCTCTGGTGCCAGTTTGTCCATACTGACCTTATTATAAACGAAGTAAGGGCAAGAAACAAGCAGGTGATGATAATTTTTTAACAGCCTTTTGGGGCGGAATTTGTCAAAATAGCCCAAAGCCGCCCGGCCGGCGCGGCAGAGCGGCTTTTCAGGGCTCCGAAGGCCCGGGGCCTTCGGGCGAATCGGGGGCGCGGCCGGCTTCGGGGCCCTTGCCCTCCGGGGAGGCCGGGGGGCTGCCGGCCTTTTGAGGCTCGCCGGGCAGGCCGGCCAGGTCTTCCAGCCCCGGGGTAAGGGCGCTTTCGGCGTCGCCCCAGATGTCGGTGAGGGTCTTTTCCTCCAGGCGCAGTTCCACCTGCATATAGTCCCCGGCCCGGCTTTTGGCGGCCTCGAAGGTCTCCTGATAGGGGGGCGCCTCCTGGACCGGCTCGCCCTCCTCGTCAATGCCCTTGCGGGCCAGCCGCCCGTCCATCCATTCCCGGCCCAGGGTGTACAGGGTTGCAAAGACCGGCACCCCCAGCACCATGCCGGGCACCCCGGCCACCCCGCCGCCGGCCAGGATGGCCACCAGCACCCAGAAGGTCTTGAGGCCGGTGGCGTCCCCCAGGATGAGGGGGGAGAGGATCTTGCTGTCCGCCTGCTGCAATACCAGCAGGATCACCGCGAACACCAGGGCCTTGAAGGGGTTCAGCACCAACAGAAGCAGGCAGCAGACGACGCCCGCCGCCAGGGGGCCCAGCACCGGCACAATGTTGCCCAGCCCCACCACCAGGCTCAGCAGGGCGGCATAGGGGATGCCCGCCAGGGAGGAGATGAGAAGGCAGAAAAACCAGATCACCATGCTCTCCAGGACCTTGCCCCCGATAAAGCCCCGCAGCATCCGGGAGGCGGTGCCGCAGATGTGGAAGATCCGCCGGGCAGCCGCGGGCGGGCAGAGCGCCCACACCGTCTTCTGGCACTGGCGCAAAAGGGTCTTTTTGCTGAACAGCAGGTAGACCGCCAGGATCAGGCCGGTGAAAAAATCCACCAGCTCTCCGGCCAGGCTCTGGCCGTAGCTCAAGAGCAGGGGCAGATGGGCCAGGGACCACTCCAGGGCATGATCCATAAAGCCCACATAGGTGCCCATCAAATCCAGAACCGGGGAGGCGTCAAACCCGTAGGCCTCCTGGACCCAGCCCATCAGATCCTGCAACTGGGAAAAATAGAAGGGCACGCTCACCAGCAGGGCTACAAGGCTCTTGAACAGCCGGGGCAGCCCCAGCCCCAGCGCCGCCCCGCCCACCAGCAGGAAAAAGAGGAACGCCAGCCAGACGGCCAGCCGCCGGGAGAGTTTCCGGGCCTCCAGCCAGCGGGCCAGGGGATCGATGAGGTAGGCCAGGGCCAGCCCGATGAGGATGGGGTGGAACGCATCCCCCACCTGCCCGATCAGCCGCAGGCAGAGGTCCAGATGAGAGAGGGCCACAAAAAACAGCACGCCCCACAGCACCACCACCAGCTTGGAGGCGGTGTGCCCCCGGATGGCCCAAAAGTTCCGCTTCATGGGTATCGCCTCCCTCCTCGACAAAATTCGCCGGTTTCTGTCTCCATTATATCAGACGTCGGGGGCGGATGGCAGAGGGGCGGGGCCCGGCGCAAAAATTTTTTTGCCGGTTTGCGTCCTTTGCGCGCGGCAGAAAAGACCTCAAACCGGCGGGGGAGCGCAAACTGCTGATTGACGGAAAAAAACAGGCAGAGTATACTTAATTTGGAACAAAACCACGCCGGTTTTCGGCGTTTCACTCAGAAATGGAGGAATGAAGAGATGGATAACGCTGTTTTGCAGAATATGCGCCAGCGCCGCAGCTGCCGCGCTTATCAGGACCGTCAGATCAGCCTGGAAGAGATGGAGACGGTGATCGAGGCCGGGGCCTGGGCGCCCAGCGGCATGGGCCGCCAGCCGGTGCTGTTTGTGGCCGTGCAGGACAAGGCCACCCGGGACACCCTCAGCCGCCTGAACGCGCAGATCTTGGGCAAGCCGGAGATGGACCCCTTCTACGGGGCGCCCACCGTGGTGGTGGTGCTGGTGAAGGCCGACATCCCCACCGCCGTGGAGGACGGCAGCCTGGCCATGGGCAATATGATGAACGCGGCCGCCAGCCTGGGGCTGGGCAGCTGCTGGATCCACCGGGCCCGGGAAGTGTTTGAGAGCGAAGAGGGCAAGCGGCTTCTGGCCTCCTGGGGGCTGGAAGGCGAGTACCGGGGGGTCGGACACTGCATCCTGGGCTATCCGGCCAGCCAGCCGGCAGAGGGCGCGCCCCGCAAGGAAGGGCGGCTTCTGGAGATCCTGTAAGGCGACCCCGGCCGCAGCTGCCCTTTGCGGCGGCTGCGGCCTTTGTGCTGAAAATGGATGACCGCCGGCCCCGGCCGGGACAGGGAGGAAAATGATGACTCACAAGCAGCAGATCCACGCGTTGTATCAGCAGATCACCCAGACCCTGACCGACCGGGGTTTTCTGCGCCAGGCAGGCCTTTCCAGGGGCGCGCTGGAAACCGCCCTGCGCCGGGAGGAGTGGGAGACGGCCCTGGCCGGGCTGTGGCCCCTGAGCGGCCGGGTGGACTGCGCCGCCATCCTGGAGCTGTGCCGCCCGGCCATGGAGCGGCTGACCCCGGCGCCGGAGTGCGGCTGGATGGAGGGGGCCTATCACCTGGTGCGCTACACCATGTTCGGCCAGAAGGAATATATGGCGCCCCTGGAAAAGAGCCGGGCGGCCCTGTATTTTTATCTGAGAGTGCTCCAGTTTTTCCTGGACGCCGAGCGCCAGCAGGAGCCCTTCGACCCCATGGTGGACCTGGAATTCCTCCGGGACGAGGAGGCGCTCCAATATCCCAACGGCCGGGCCTATCTGCGCTTCAAGGCGGCCTGGCACAGCCAGTACATCTATGAGATGCTGCGGCTGGGGGAGGAGGTCACCCCCTACCGCACCCTGGAGCACATCGCCGGGGTGCACTATGTGGCGGTGACAGTGGCCCGGGGGATGCTGGCGGCGGGCCTGCCGCTGGACCTCTCCCTCACCAGCGGCGCCTGCGCCGGGCACGACCTGGGCAAGTTCGGCTGCCGCCCCGGCGAGCGGGTGCCCTACCTGCACTATTATTACACCGACCAGTGGTTCCACCAGATGAACTTGGACGAGCTGGGCCACATCGCCGCCAATCACTCCACCTGGGACCTGGAGCTGGAAAACCTCTCGGCCGAAAACCTCTGCCTCATCTATGCGGATTTCCGGGTCAAGCAGGAAAAGGACGAGAAGGGCCGGGAGATCGCCCGCATCTACTCCCTGAAGGATTCCTTTGACGTGATCCTGGAAAAGCTGGACAATGTGGACCAGGCCAAGCTGCGCCGGTACAAGTTCGTCTACTCCCGCCTGGAGGATTTTGAGGGCTACATGCGCTCGCTGGGGGTGGATGTGGACCTGACCGGCCATCCCCAGAAGCCGGCCGTCCTGCCGGATATCGCCCTGCGCAGCGCCGAGGACACCCTCAAGAGCCTGGCCTACATGGGCATTGACCACAACATCCGGGTGATGCACACTCTCTCCACCGAGCGGCAGTTCGGCAACCTGCTGGAGGCCGCCCGCAGCGAGAAAAACTGGAAGCACATCCGGGCCTACCTGACGGTTTTCCAGGAATATTCCACCTACCTGAGCTTTGCCCAGAAAAAGCAGACCCTGGGCTTTTTGTACGAGCTGCTCATGCACCGGGAGGGAGACATCCGCCGGTATGCCGCCATGCTGGTGGGTCAGGTGATTGCCGAGTACGACGCCGGCTACCGCAAAGAGCATCCCGCCCACACCCGGGACCGGGACGAGGTGGACGCGGTGGCCCTGTGGAACCAGACCCTGGACGTGATCACCCAGCCCGACCACAAGCTCACGGCCCGGCACAAGAGCTGGCTGGGCTACACCCTCAAGATCGTGGTGGCCTCCCTGTTCGGCCGGAGCAGCCCGCAGGACGCCAGGATCTTCTATAAGGAACTGCTCAGGCGGTATGAGAACTGGCAAGAGGACGAGGACACCGCCTTTGCGCTGCTGGATGCTCTGTACGACCTGCCCATGGAGCTGGCCGAGGAGGAGGACCTGAAATGCCTGGCGGGCTTTGCGGCCCGGTATTTTGAGGACGATCGGCTTCGGCTGCGGATTGCCGCGTCCCGGTATTTCAAGATCCTCACCGCGGCCCTGCCCAAAGATCACCCGGCCCTTGCGGGGGTGGAGGAGATGGCCCGGCGGATGCCGGTGGAAAGCGACATCACCACCCTGTTTTTGCAGTACCGCATCCTGAGCAACCTGGGCTGCGACACCGCCAGCCAGCAGAAGATCCTCTACGGCACCGATGTGGTGAGCGAGATTTTCCTGGACAATCTCAAGACCTCCACTCCCTGGATCCTGAAGGCAGTGAACATCAAGCTGCTGGTGGACCAGGTGGACCACGGCCGGCTGGATCACCTGCTCCACATTGCCACCCACCTGTCCAATCTGGTAAAGGTGAGCGAGCATGTGGTGGTGCGCATGGACGCGGGCACGGCCCTGCTGCGGCTGGTGGGGCGGCTCAGCCCGGACCAGCGCAACGAGATCGCGGTGGAACTGGTGAAGGGCCTGGAAGTGGGGGAGTACGAGTTTTCCAAGTACATCCCCGGCTGCCTGGGCCGGTTCGCCCTCTGGCTGCCCCCCGAGCAGCTGGATGAGCTGATCATGAGCCTCCACTCCTATCTGGCCAGCGCCAACGAGCGGATCGCCAGCGTGGCCCTGGAGACCATCGGCATCATGCTGAGCTATTATGAGGAGTACGGCGGCCGCTTTTTGGAAAAAGGGGAGCAGGGCCTCCACCGGCAGGAGGGGCTGCTGGGCATCCTGCTGGGCGGCATGGCCAACTACCGGGAGGAGGTGCGCCAGGAGGCCATGTGGGCCCTGGCCCGCTTCTTCGAGTCGGATGTGCCCAGCGAGCGGCTCAAGGGCTGGGTGCTGAGCCTGGCCTACAAGAAGATCCTCTTTTTGATGGAGGAGAACAAGGCCGGCGAGCTGAACGTCTACTACCGGGCGGCCCTGCTGAGCCATCTGTGCCGCTTTTTGTCGGTGTACAACATCGACCGGGGCCGTCTGCAAACCCAGGAATACCGGCGGGTGGCCTTTTTCCCCGGCACCTTCGACCCCTTCACCCTCTCCCACAAGGGGATCGTGCGCCTCATCCGGGATCTGGGGTATGAGGTGTACCTGGCGGTGGACGAGTTTTCCTGGTCCAAAAACACCCAGCCCCATCTGGTGCGCCGTCAGATCGTGAACATGTCGGTGGCGGACGAGTTCCATGTCCACCTCTTCCCGGACAACATCCCGGTGAACATCGCCAACCCCGGCGATCTGAACCGGCTGCGTCGGATCTTTGAGGGGCGGCCCCTCTACCTGGTGGCGGGAGGCGACGTGATCCGGGGGGCCTCGGCCTACCGGGACCCGCCCAGCCCGGGCAGCGTCCACTCCCTCAACCACATCCTGTTCAGCCGCATCGAGCCCTCCCGACGGGCCGAGGAGGAAAAGAGCTGGAGCTGCATCGAGGGGGAGATCATCCGGCTGCAATTGCCGCCGGATCTGGAGGACATCAGTTCCACCCGCATCCGGGAGAACATCGACCTGAACCGGGATATCTCCAATCTGATCGACCCGGTGGTGCAGGAATATATCTACTCCGACGGCCGCTACCTGCGGGAGAACAAATTCAAGATGGTGCTGGACAAGCGCACCCTCTATAAGGAACTGGTGAGCCGCCCTGCCGAGGGGCTGCTGCGCCAGCTGGGGGACACCGTCCTCCACAAGCACCCCTATGCCCGGGATGTGCTCACCTCCATCGCGGTTACCGGGGACATGCTGCTGGTGCTGCGCCATGCGGACAGCGGCCTGCCCGCCGGCTTTGCCCGGCTGCGGGTGGTGGAGAGCGAGGACCTGCTGGAGGCCCTGGGCTCGGTGGCCCTGGCCGAGCAGGTGCGCCAGGAGAGCGCCTGCGGCCGGCTGCTGCTTTTGAGCGGGCTGTATGTGGCCCGCCAGTCCGGCCTGCCGGACCCGGAGCAGTGGATCCTGGCCCAGGCCCTGGCCGAGGGGCTGGCCCGGGGCTGCAACTTCGCGGCCTTCATCCCCCATCTCTCCCTCACTGCCGGTGTGCGGCGGGCGCTGGAGCGCCAGGGCTTTGTGATGGCCTCCTCCTCCACCGCCGACGAGCCGGTGGCCCTGGTGGATATGCACCAGCCGCTGGTGCTGCTGCAAAACCTGGAGACCACCTTCAAGGCTCCCTTCTCCTCCAGCCCCCGGCTGCTGCGGGCCATTCAGGAGGCCCACAGCCGGCTGCAACTGGCCATGACCGGGCTCTACCCCGGCCAGCTGGTGCTGAGCCTGCCCTCCAGCCTGCTTTTGGAGGAGATGGTCACCAAGATGACCGCCCAGAACGGGGTGCCCCGTCAGCCCACCCAGCCCAGGCAGCTGGGTCCCCTCATGTGCGTGCCCTTCGGCAAGCTGATGCGGGGGCGGGTGGTGCCCAACACCGTCACCAAGACCCTCCACACCGACAAGGTGTACAATCCCACCCTGGAGCAGGACGCCATCGAGCCCTTCCCCGGCTATACCAGCCTGGAAAGCCAGATCCGGGTTATCAAGAGCTTCGGCCGCCCGGTGGTGCTGCTGGACGACATCCTCCACCGGCCCGGACGGCTTCAAGCGGTGCTGCCCCTCTTCCGCAAAGAGGGGGTGGAGGTGAAAGGGGTGCTGCTGGGGGTGCTCTCGGCCCATGGCCGGGACCTGGTGGCCTCCACCGGCCTGCCGGTGGACGCGGTCTACTCCCTGCCCAGCCTGCGCCGCTGGTTTGTGGAGTCCACCCTCTATCCCTTCATCGGCGGCGACACCGTGCGCCGGGCCACCCGTCAGGTGGCCGGGCTGATGCCCTCGGTGAACTTCATTCTGCCCTACGCGGTGCCCCGGATGAAGGGGTGCAGCCAGAAGGCCCTGTTTGAGTTCTCCGAGTGCTGCCTGTCCAACGCCCGGGAGATCTTTTTGGTGCTGGAGTCGGAGTACCGCCATCAGTTTGGCCGCAACCTGACCCTCAGCCGCCTGAATGAGGCGGTCATCCTGCCCCTCTGCCCGGACAAGGGCAGCTGCCTGGCCTATGACCCCAACCTCTCCCCCTCGGTGTATCTGGAAAATGATCTGCATATGCTCCGCCGCGCCCGGCGCATCCTGGGCTGAGGCAGAAAGGAAGCTTTCATGTACTATTATCTTGTGGAGGGCACGGTCTGCTGCTCTCTGACCCCCTGCGAGGGGCTGGAGCCGCTGCCACGGCCCCAGATGCCCCGGGGCTACCTCTTTGAGGCGGACCCCCGCCGCTGCCGTGCCAGCTTTGCCCTTACCCGGCCGGAGCTGCTGGGGGCCGGGCCCGAGAGCGTGGCCTGGCTGGACGAACATTCCTGCGCCGGGCCGGCCCGGCTGGACGAGCCAGTGCGGCAGGCCTTCCGTCAGGGAGGACTGCGGGCGGTGAACCGGCGGTATCCCGGCTGGGAGAAACTGGTGGCGCCTGCCCCCAAAACCGGCAAAAAGCGGGTGAACCTGCTGGCCATGGGGGATGTGGGGGGCACCCTGCTCACCGGCCTGCGGCTTCTGGGCGGGGATGTGATCGAGAGCATCGGCATCTGTGACCTGAACGAAAAGGCCGCCGCCCGGTGGGAGTTTGAGGCAAACCAGATCGCCTATCCCTGGGAGTACGACGCCCTGCCCCCGGTGGAGGTCATCTCTCCCAAGGAGTTTTTCCAGTGTGACGCGGCGGCCTTCATTGCCAGCCGCAGCATCCCACCGGTGGGCAGCCAGGTGCAGGACGTGCGTATGGCCCAGTTTGAGGCCAACCGGCAGATCGTGGCGGGCTATGCCCGCCAGGCCCGGCAGGAGGGCTTTGAGGGGCTGTTCTGCCAGGTGAGCGACCCGGTGGACCCCCTGGCCCGGGTGATGTTCGAGGAGAGCAACCGGGACGAAGAGGGCCGCTGGGACGGCAAGGGACTGCGCCCGGAGCAGATCCAGGGCTACGGCCTGGGGGTGATGAACGCCCGGGCGGCCTATTACGCCAAAAAGGAGGAGCGGTTTTCCTCCTTCCTCACCCAGGGCCGGGCCTTCGGCCCCCACGGGGAGGACCTGGTCATCGCCAACTCTCTGGAGCACTACGACCCGGCCCTCAGCGACGAGCTGACCCAAAAGGCGGTGCGGGCCAACCTGGAAATGCGGGCCCTGGGCTATAAGCCCTATGTGGCGCCGGCCTTCTCCTCGGGGGCCCTCAGCCTGCTGCTCACCCTGCGGGGGCAGTGGCATTACGGCTCGGTCTTTCTGGGGGGCGTATATATGGGCTGCAAGAACCGCTATACCCCCCTCGGGCTGGAAACCGAGCTGGCGCCCCTGCCGGAGCCCCTGCTCCGGCGCATCCAAAAGGCGGCGGATCATCTGGCCGGCCTGGCCACTCCGCTGGAATAAACGCCCTTTGAGAGAAAGAGAAAAGAAGTGCTGCTGAAATGTCCACTGTGCTCACGGTGTGGCTGCCGGGCGCCGACCCGGCTCACCTGCCCGGCCGGATGCGCCGGGTGCTTCAGAAGGCTCTGGAGGGCCTGCCCTGCCGGCTGACAGATACCGAAGGCCTTGGCCGCCTGGAACGGCCCGGCCCGGTGCTGTTCTGTCTGCCCCTGGACCAAAACGGCCTCAACCCGGCCTATTATTCCCTGCTGGGGGCTCTGCGGGGCGGGGGCTGCCCCCTGGAAGGCTGCGTCGGCGGCCTGGTGGTGGACGGCGAGGGAGAGCTGTACACCAAGGCGGTGGCCCGGGAACTGGTGCTGGCCGCCAACCAGGCGGGCTGCGCCTTTGTGGGCCGGCCCCTGGTGGAGGCCACCGGCTCGCTGGAAAACTTTCGGGTGCGGGCGGGCCTCTTGGGCGCCGGCCTGGAGGACGCCTACCGGCAGGAGGTGAGGGAGCTGGCCGGCCGCCTGCTGGATTTCCGGCCCCTGTGTCCGGCCCGGCCGCCCCGGCTTCTGGTGCTTCACGCCTCCAACCGCTCCACCAGCAACACCCTGGCCCTCTGGCAGCAGGTGAAGGAACAGCTGGAGGGGGGCTGCGAGATCCAGGAGATCGGGCTGCGCAACGGCACCCTGGAGGACTGCGCCGGCTGCCCCTACAAGACCTGCCTGCATTTCGGCGAGCAGGGCAGCTGTTTTTACGGCGGGGTGATGGTGCGCCAGGTCTACCCGGCGGTGAGCGCCGCCGACGGGGTGTTGCTGCTCTGCCCCAACTACAACGACGCGGTGTCGGCCAACCTCACCGCCTTCATCAACCGGCTCACGGCCCTGTTCCGCACCCGGCGGTTTTATGACAAGGCCCTGTTTGCCATTGTGGTGTCAGGCTATTCCGGCAGCGACCTGGTGGCCCGGCAGCTCATCTCGGCCCTCAACATGAACAAATCTTTCTATCTGCCGCCCCGCTTCTGCATGATGGAGACCGCCAACGACGCGGGGGCCGCCCTGCGGCTGCCCGGCATCGGGCAGCGGACACAGGCCTTTGCCCGGAACATCTGCCGGACCCTGGCGCTGGAAGCGGCGCTTTGAGGCGCCGCCCGGCAGGCAGGAGCGGCCTGTGAAGAAAATATGCGGCTTTTTGTAAAAAATAGAGAAAAACGAAAGGAAAAGCGGAGCTTCTCTTTACATAATATAAGAAATTCGTTATAGTGAAGGAAGAAAACGGATGCCATTTCACGAGAAAAATCTGCGCCCCCCCCGGCTGCCCGCAAGGCGGCTTTCGGTCAGCGGGACGCTGAAAGAATACCGGCAGATCCTCCTCACCGGCCTGGTGGTCATCCTGTTCAGCGAGCTGTATTTCAACTTTGCCTTGCAGGACTTCCGCATCAGCCTCTCGGTGGCGGTTTTCCCGGTACTGCTGATGACCCTCACCCGGGAGAGCAACCCCTTCCTCACCGGGCTGTTTACCTCGGCCATGGTGGCGGTTTTCCGCTTCGGGCTGGGCCTTTTGCAGGGGCAGGGTATGGTGGAGGCCTTCACCCGCAACATTTACGGGGCCCTGTTCTATACCTGGTACGGGCTCTTCTTCATTCTGCTGGTGCAGAAAAAGAGCGTAGTGCCCACGGTGCGGATCATGGTCACCATCCTGCTGTGCGATTTCGGGGCCAACCTGGTGGAGGTGGGCTTTGAGACCGGCCTGCGCTATGACAGCCAGAAGTACACCTTTTACATATTGCTGCTGCTGGTGGCCTGTTTCCGCACCCTGTGCGCGGGCACGCTGCTGGCGCTGTACTGGAGCTATTTCAGCCTGCTCAGCCAGGCCGGCCACGAGGAGCGGTACCAGAAGCTCTTTTTGATGAAGACCGGCCTCAAAACCGAGATCTATTTCATGCGCCGCAGCTCCGAGCAGATCGAGGGGATCGTGCGCAATGCCTACCGGCTGTACGAGGAACTCTCCGGCATGGAGATCCCTCCCGAAACCCAGAAGCTGGCCCTTCAGATCGCCTGCGATGTCCACGACATCAAAAAGGACTATATCCGCATCACCCAGGGCATCGAGAGCCAGATCGGGGAGAGCGCGGAGGAGGGAGCCATGAGCTTTTCCAGCATTCTGCGGATCCTGCGGGAGTCCACCTATCGGATGAAGGATGTGGACGAGGAGCGGATCCGGCTGGATTTCCGCTGTCAGCAGGATTTCACCACCCGCCATCACTACGCCCTCATGTCCATCCTCTACAACCTGGTCACCAACTCGGTGGAGGCCATCCAGTCGGCCGGCGGCCGGGGCGAGGTGCGCATTGAGGAGGAAAAACAGGGGGACAAGTACCTCATCACCGTCATCGACAATGGCCCCGGCATCCCGCCGGAACTGATGCGCTCGGTGTTCAAGATGGGATTTTCCACAAAATATGACGAAAAAACAGGAAACATGAGCCGGGGCATGGGCCTGCCGGGGGTCAAGCTCTCGGTGGAGGAACAGCTGGAGGGCAGCCTGATGGTCAGCAGTGAGCCCGGCAAGAGGACGGCCTTTTATCTGGAAATACCGGCCCGGAAATTGGAGAGTGAGACATGAGAATTTATATTATAGAAGACGACCCCTCGGTGATCCAGGTTCTGCGGCGGATTGTGGAAGAGCAGGGCCTGGGGGAGGTGTGCGGCGACACCATGAGCGCGGTGCCTCCCCTGGAGCAGATCCTGGCGGCCAAGCCGGACCTGATCCTGGTGGATTTCCTCATGCCCCAGCGGGATGGCATCGAGGTGGTGAGCCGGCTGCGGCAGATGGGCTGTGACGCCAAGTGCATCATGCTCAGCCAGGTCTCCTCCAAGGAGATGATCGCCAAGGCCTACCGGGCAGGGGTGGATTTCTTCATCTCCAAGCCCATCAATGTGATCGAGGTGCAGGCGGTGATCTCCAACGCGGCCAAGCAGCTGCAAAATGAAAAGACCCTGGAGAGCATCCGCAGCATCTTCCAGCAGCAGCCGGGGGCGGCCGGGCCCGCCGCGCCGGTGGTCACCCTGGATACCCGGATGAAGCGGGTGCAGAACGCCCTGGCCCAGATGGGCATGTCGGGAGAAAAGGGCTGCGCCGACATCCTGCGGCTCTGCCGCTATCTTTTGGAAAACCAGCTGGATGTGAGCCAGATGAGCGTGGGGCAGCTGTGCGAGAGCCTCAGCGACAACCCCAAGAACATGGAGCAGCGGGTGCGCCGGGCCATCGCGGTGGGCATGGCCAACCTGGCCCACCTGGGCATCGAGGACTTCATGAACGACACCTTCGCCCAGTATTCCTCCACCCTCTTCAATTTTGAGGAACTGCGGGCGGAGATGGATTACATCCGGGGCCGGCGGGCGGCCGGCGGCAAGATCAGCCTCAAGAAGTTTCTGGACGGATTGGTGCTGATCGCGCAGGAGTGAACCCCCTTCAAATCAGGTACGGTCGGGGAGCACGGCGGTAAAAGTGCCTAACAGGGAAAGGAGGAAATCGTCAATCTGCTGAAAGTTTACCGCAACTCCCTGGAAATTTTATCACAAACGTATTATTCTGTAGAATTCTGACGCCAGTGAGATACCGTATAAAAAGAAAGCGAAACCGCCGTGGATTTTTCCAAAGACGGCGTCGGCTTTCGTTCAAGGTGTTTGGAATGAAAGTGCAGAGAAAAAAAGCTTTCAGGAGGAAAAGGATATGAATGCATACATCGAACGTGTGTTGGAAGCCACCAAGAAAAAGAACGCTTCCGAGCCCGAATTCCTGCAGACTGTGGAAGAGGTCTTCTCCTCTCTTGAGCCTGTGATCAATGCTCACCCCGAGTACGAGAAAGCCAGCCTGCTGGAGCGGATCGTGGAGCCCGAGCGCACGGTGGAGTTCCGCGTCACCTGGATGGATGACAACGGCCAGTACCATGTCAACCGCGGCTATCGCGTGCAGTACAACGCCGCGCTGGGCCCCTACAAGGGCGGCCTGCGCTTCGACCCCTCCGTCAACCTGTCCATCATCAAGTTCCTGGGCTTTGAGCAGACTTTTAAGGACGCTTTGACCGGCCTGCCCATCGGCGGCGCCAAGGGCGGCAGCGACTTTGATCCCCGCGGCCGCAGCGATGCCGAGGTCATGCGCTTCTGCCAGGCCTTTATGACCGAACTGTACCGTCACATCGGCCAGGACATCGACTGCCCCGCCGGCGATCTGGGCTGCGGCGGCCGTGAGATCGGCTACCTGTACGGCCAGTACCGCCGCCTGGTGGGCGCTGCCGAGTTCGGCGCCGTCAGCGGCAAGGCTGTCTGCACCGGCGGCTCCATCCTGCGCCCCGAGGCCACCGGCTACGGCGCCGTGTACTACCTGCGGGAAGTGCTGCGCCACGACGGCGAGGATCTGGCCGGCAAGCGCATCGCCATCTCCGGCTACGGCAACGTGGGCTGGGGTATCATCAAGAAGGCCAACGAGCTGGGCGCCAAGGTCACCTACTTCGCCGGCCCCGACGGCTACATCCATGATCCCGACGGCGTCTCCACTGAGGAGAAGCTGAACTACATCCTGGAGATGCGCGCCAAGGATCCCATGCACTGCGAGCCCTATGCCAAGAAGTTCGGCTGCGAGTTCGTGCCCGGCCAGAAGTGCTGGGGCGTCAAGGATGTGGACATCTACATGCCTGCCGCCACCCAGAACGATGTGAATCTGGAATGGGCCAAGAAGATCGTGGATTCCGGCGTGAAGTACTACATCGAAGTGGCCAACATGCCCACCACCAACGACGCTCTGGAGCTGCTGCGCAGCCAGAAGCATATGGTCGTGGCTCCCTCCAAGGCGGTCAACGCCGGCGGCGTGTCCGTGTCCGAGCTGGAGATGGCCCAGAACGCCGAGCGCCTGTACTGGACCGCTGAGGAAGTGGACCAGAAGCTCACCGGCATCATGAAGAACATCTATGACGCCTCTGTGGAGGTGGCCGAGCGGTATGGCCTGGGCTACGACCTGGTGGCCGGCGCCAACCTGGTGGGCTTCCAGCGGGTGGCCGACGCCATGATGGCGCAGGGCATCTTCTAAGCCGATCCCCTGATTTTTTAGCTTGTCTATCCCGGGCGCGGCGGTTCGCCCTCAATAGCCGCCGCGCCCGCGCTTTGTATTTCTTTGTGGCAGGATCCCCCTCTTTGTTCCGTTTCGCTTTTCCCGATCGGCATGCAACCCCGGTGGTCCTGCCCCTTTTTGTATCCTCACAAAGAGGGAATTTGAATCTTTTTGAAGGAGCTTTTGTCTCTTTTTTTGCACTTTTGGGTGTAAAATCCAGGTTACAAAAGGAATACAAAACGCAAATGGAAGAAAATAAACTGAATCAGCGCAAAAAGATTCTGTATCGTCGTTTTGGGTACTTCCGCCCTTCGGCCAGAAGGCCCCGAGAGACGGAAAACGATGTTTTTTGAAAGTTTTGGCTTTGCCAGGAAATTGACAGCCTACAGAAAAAACGCTATAATTTAGTTGACATGGGGCGATGATTCGTATGTTTTTTGAATGCGGATCTGGGCTCTCCATGAAATAACCAAATAAGGGGGACTACACACATGAAAAAGACCTTAGCGATCGTGCTGGCTCTGTCCATGGCGCTGGCCCTGGTTGCCTGCGGCGGCTCTACTTCCAGCTCTACCGCGGCCTCCACTGCCGCTTCCGGCGCTGCCAGCACTCCCGCCGATTCCGGCGAGAAGACCGAGATCACTCTGGCCACTGGTTCCACCAGCGCCAACTACTACGCCATCGGCGGCGTGATGAGCACTGTGCTGAACGACAAGCTCAGCCTGTCCAACATCACCGTCACCTCCACCGGCGCTTCCAAGGCCAACGTCCAGCTGCTGCAGGACGGTGAGGCGAACATGTGCATCGTGCAGAACGACGTTTCGTACTACGCCTACACCGGCACCGATCTGTTCGAGGCTGAGGGCTCTTACACCGACTGGAGTGCCCTGTTCGCCATGTACGATGAGACCGTGCAGATCTTCACCCTGAACCCCGACATCAAGACCTTCACCGACCTGAAGGGCAAGACCGTCTCCGTGGGCGCTGCCGGTTCCGGCGACAACTTCGCCGCTGGCCAGATCTTTGCCGAGTACGGCATGACCTTTGACGATGTGAACGCGGTTTACCAGTCCTACAGCGACTCCGCTGAGGGCATGAAGGACGGTAAGATCGACGCTGCCTTCTGCGTGTCCGGCGCTCCCACCACCGCGCTGGTGGACCTGGCCGCCACTGCCGGCAAGCCCCTGAACATCATCACCATCGAGCCCGAGCACATCCAGGGCCTGATGGAGGACTACTCCTTCTACACCGAGACCACCATTCCTGCCGGTACTTATGACGGTCTGGATACCGACGTGACCACCGTTTCCGTGCGCGCCATGCTGGCCTGCCGCAACGATGTCCCCGAGGACGTGGTTTACGAGCTGATGACTGCCATGTTCGACAACCTGGACGACCTGAAGGCTGGCCATGCCAAGTTTGAGAACCTGTCTCTCGAGTCCGCCACCCAGGGCGTCAGCCTGCCGTATCATCCCGGCGCCGTCAAGTTCTTTGAGGAGAACGGCATCACCGTCGAGTGATGAGCCGCAAGGCAAACACCAAGTTCTGTGAATAAGTACAAACTTCGGGTAGCTGCGGCTGCAATAGTCTGTCTGGCTATTGCAGCCGCTTTTGTTTTCGGCCGGCCCAAAGGGTATCTTGTCCTGAGCAACGGCAACACAGGGGAGGAATATGCCCATTATCGGCTGAACAAAGGGGAGACGTTTTCCATCACCTTCATCCACTCGGTGAACAAAAGCCCGGTCACAGATTGCTATGATGTGGCCGAAGACGGCAATATCTGGCTGCGCCGGACCATCTATTATGATTTCGGAGCCGGCGTGCCCTTTGACCTGAACGAGGGAGAGAGCCTGGAGTATGCCGAGGACGGAGCCATGGTGATCACCGGCATCGACCGGGAGATCCCGGATTTCCTGATCTTTGTGGGCACCGTGTCCGACCACACTCTTGGCATCGCAGGGGAAGAGGTCAGTTTGAGAGATTTGTGCGGGCGAAATGCAAAGGTCCGCATTCGGTATGAGGAGCGCCGGTTCTGAGAGGCGGCGTTTTTCAAAACGGCTTTGAAGGGATGAGCCGAAGGGGCGGCCAGGCCAGCTCTGCGGCGGCACCTTTTATGGCAGATAAAATTTGTGTATAGGGAGGTATCTTCGTGTCAGACCTGGAGAAGAAGTCCGTCGACACCGCGCCTGCGTCGGAAGAGCAAAACGTGCAGGCCGATGTGGACGAGATTATGAAGAAATACGACCGTGAGTCCAACGTTCGTATTTGGGAAGGTGTGCCCAAACAGATCGTTCACTACACGCTGGCGGCGTTCAGCCTGTTTTTGATGTGGATGAACCTGTTTGCCAACTGGAGCGAGACGGTCCGCCGTCCGCTGTTTCTGGGGATTGTGATCCTGTTCGTCTTTATTGTGTTCCCCATGCGCAAGGGCGGCGTGCAGAAAGTCAACTCCATCCCCATCTATGACATCATCCTGGCGGTTGCCGGGGCGGGGCCTTATTTTTACTTCGTCATCAACGAGCAGGACCTGATGATGCGGGCCACTCGTATCACCCAGCTGGAGATCGTCCTGGGCGTGATCGGCGCGTTGGTCTTGTTTGAGTGCTGCCGCCGGGTGGTGGGTCTGCCCATCCTCTGCGTGGCCACCTGCTTTATCATCTACGCCTTCAGCACCGGCAAGACCCTGAAGCGGGTGGTGTACGATCTGTTCTACACCACCACCGGCATTATCGGCACCCCCATCGGCGTGTGCTCCACCTATATTGCTCTGTTCATCATCTTCGGTGCCTTCCTGGAGGCCACCGGCATCAGCAACTTCTTTATTTCCTGCGCCAACGCGGTCTGCGGCTTTGCTTCCGGCGGCCCGGCCAAGGTGGCCGTTATTTCCAGCGCCCTGTGCGGCATGGTGTCCGGCTCTTCGGTGGGCAATACCGTGACCACCGGCTCCGTTACCATCCCCATGATGAAGCGCACCGGCTATCCGCCTGAATTTGCAGGCGCTGTGGAGGCTGCCTCCTCCACCGGCGGCCAGATCATGCCCCCCATCATGGGCGCCGCAGCCTTCCTGATGGCCGAAATGGTGGGCGTGCCCTATTCGGACATCATTGTCCGGGCCATCCTGCCCGCCATCCTGTACTTTGCCGGCATCTTCCTGCAGGTGCACCTGCGGGCAAAGCGGATGGGCCTGAAGGGTATCCCCCGTGAGGAGCTGCCCAAGTGGAAGAACCTGTGGCCCAAACTTTACCTGCTGATTCCCCTGGTGGTCCTGGTAGTCATGATCATGAGCGGCCGCACCATGGCCCGCTCGGCCATCATCGCCACCGGCCTGTGCATCGTGGTGAGCCTGTTCAATAAGGAGCAGCGCATGACCGTGAACGGCTTCTTCAATGCGCTGGAGGCCGGCGCCCGCAACTGCCTGTCCATCGGCATCGCCTGCGGCGTGGCCGGCATCATTGCCGGCGTGGTTACCATGACCGGCCTGGGCCAGATCTTCATCTCCGCCATTGTGGGCGTGGCCAACGGTCAGCTGCTCATTGCCCTGTTCCTCACCATGGTCACCTGCATTATCCTGGGCATGGGCGTTCCCACCACGGCCAACTACATCATCATGGCCACCACCTGCGCGCCCATTCTGGTCACCGGCATGGGCATGGATTCCATCGCCGCCAACATGTTCGTGTTCTACTTCGGCATCGTGGCGGACATCACGCCTCCTGTGGCTCTGGCCGCCTACGCGGGCTCTGCCATCGCCAAGGCCAACCCCATGAAGACGGCTTTCCAGGCCACTCGTCTGGCCATTGCCGCTTTCCTGATCCCCTACATCTTTGCCCTCAACCCGGCTATGCTGTTTATTGACACCACGGCCTTTGAGGTCGTCCAGGTGATCATCACCAGCTCCATCGGCATGGCGGGCGTGGCCGCCGGTATCGAGGGCTACCTGATGGGCAACATGAATCCCTTCGAGCGGATTATGTCCGTCGTCGGCGGCCTGATGATGCTCGACCCGGGCACTGTGACCGACCTGATCGGTGCGGCACTCATCGTTCTGGTGGGCGTGTTCCAGGTGATGCGGCATAAGCGTCAGGGTGCCGCGGCCTGAAAAGGCTTTGGCCCTCTGTCCTGAAAAGATGAAAAAGCGCGTCCGGGGTTTTCCGGGCGCGCTTTTTTGCTGAAGAGAAATGGATACGTGAAAAGAGTCTTGGCGGGCAAATTGCTCTGACCATCTGGGTATCCAAATCAAAAAACAGAAAGCGGCAGGGCTGCCCGAAACATCCGAGCGGCCCTGCCGCTTTGCCCTGAGAAAGGGCATCGCAAAGAGAATAAAATGATAGAAGAAAATGAACTGAATCACCGCAAAAAAATTTCTGTATTATTGTCTTGCCTTTGTTTGTCTTCGACCAAAAGCAGTCAAAATGATGAAAAATGATGTTTTTTGAAAGTTTTTGACGTTTTTAAAATTGACAGCCTGTGAAAAAGACGCTATAATCTGGCTCATATGGAGCGGTAGTTCGTATGTTTTTGAAATGCGGATGCAGATTCTCCATAAAATAAACCAAATAGGGGGGATTACACACATGAAAAAGACCTTAGCAATCGTGATGGCACTGTCCATGTCGCTGGCCCTGGTTGCCTGCGGCGGCTCCGCTTCCAGCTCCGCCGCAGCCTCCAACGCCGCTTCCGGCACCTCTTCCGAGGCCGCCAGCACTCCCGCCGCTTCCGGCGAAAAGACCGAGATCACCCTGGCCACTGGCTCCACCAGCGCCAACTACTACGCCATCGGCGGCGTGATGAGCACTGTGCTGAATGACAAGCTCAGCCTGTCCAACATCACCGTCACTTCCACCGGCGCTTCCAAGGCCAACGTCCAGCTGTTGCAGGACGGTGAGGCGAACATGTGCATCGTGCAGAATGATGTTGCCTACTATGCTTACACCGGCACCGATCTGTTCGAGGCTGAGGGCTCCTACACCGACTGGAGCGCCCTGTGCGCCATGTACGATGAGACCGTGCAGATCTTCACCCTGAACCCCGACATCAAGACCTTCACCGACCTGAAGGGCAAGACCGTCTCCGTGGGCGCTGCCGGTTCCGGCGACAACTTCGCCGCTGGCCAGATCTTTGACGAGTACGGCATGACCTTTGACGATGTGAACGCGGTTTACCAGTCCTACAGCGATTCCGCTGAGGGCATGAAGGACGGCAAGATCGACGCCGCTTTCTGCGTGGGCGGTGCTCCCACCACCGCGCTGGTGGACCTGGCAGCCACTGCCGACAAGCCCATCAATATCATTAGCCTTGAACCTGAGCATATTCAGGGGTTGATGGAGGATTACTCCTTTTATACTGAAATTACGATCCCTGCCGGTACTTATGATGGTCTGGATACCGATGTGAACACCGTTTCTGTGCGCGCCATGCTGGCCTGCCGCAACGACGTCCCCGAGGACGTGGTGTACGAGCTGATGAACGTTATGTTTGAGAACCTGGACGACCTGAGTGCTGGCCATGCCAAGTTTGCGAACATGAGTCTCGAGGCTGCTACCCAGGGTGTCAGCCTGCCGTATCATCCCGGCGCCGTCAAGTTCTTTGAGGAGAACGGCATGACCGTCGAGTGATGAGCCGCAAGGCAGACACCAAGTTCTGCGAACCAGTACAAACTTCGGGCATCTGCGGCCTGAAAAGGCTTTGCCCTTCCTGAAAAGACGAAAAAGCGCGCCCAGGATTTTCCGGGCGCGCTTTTTTGGCTGAGGTGGGGTGGATATGGGAAGAAAAGGAAAAATGTGCTATACTGAAAGCAAGAAAATGCTTTGCGGGCCCTTGCGGGCGCGCCAGAGGCCGGACAAAGGCCGCGCGCTTGTTCCGGCCTGAAAAGGGAGGAGATCTGAATGAAGACAGTAAAACTGGGGCGCACCGGCCTCACGGTCAGCAAGAACGGGTTCGGCTGCCTGCCCATCCAGCGCATCAGCGACGAGGAGGCGGCCGCGCTTTTGCGGCGGGCCTATGACTGCGGCGTGAATTTTTACGATACCGCCCGCATGTACACCGACAGCGAGAACAAGCTGGGCCTGGCCCTGAGCCCGGTGCGGGATAAGATCATCATTGCCACCAAGACCGAGGCGGTGACGCCGGAGGCCTTTTGGGCCGACCTGGAGGAGAGCCTGAGCCGGCTGAAGACCGACTATGTGGATATCTACCAGTTCCACAACCCCTCCTTCTGCCCCAAGCCCGGGGACGGCAGCGGGGTCTATGAGGCCATGCTGGAGGCAAAACGGCAGGGCAAGGTGCGCCACATCGGTATCACCAACCACCGGCTGGCGGTGGCCAAGGAGGCCATTGAGAGCGGTCTGTATGAGACGCTCCAGTTCCCCTTCAACTATCTGGCCAGCGACCAGGATATGGAGCTGGTAAAGCTGTGCAAGGAGCACGACATGGGCTTTATCGCCATGAAGGGAATGAGCGGCGGGCTGCTGAACGAGGCCCGGCTCTCCATCGCCTGGATGGACCAGTTTGACAACGTGGAGCCCATCTGGGGCGTCCAGCGGTCCCAGGAGCTGGAAGAGTTCCTGGCCTGCATGGAGAAAATAGTGCCCATGACCGAGGAGATCAAGGCCAAGATCGATCGGGACCGGGCCCAGCTCTCGGGAGATTTCTGCCGGGGCTGCGGTTACTGCATGCCCTGCCCGGTGGGAATCCCCATCAACAACGCGGCCCGCATGAGCCTGCTGATCCGCCGCAGCCCTGCGGAGCCCTATTTCACCCAGGAATGGCAGGAGAAAATGGCCCGGATCGATCAGTGCCTCCATTGCAACCACTGTGTGAGCAAATGCCCCTACGGGCTGGACACCCCGGACCTGCTGGCCCGCAACTATCAGGATTACAAGGAAGTGCTGGCGGGCAAACCCCTCTGAGCACAAAAGACGAAAAAAGCGGCAGGGCCGCCCGGATTTTCCGGGCGGCCCTGCCGCTTTGCCTTGCGAAAGGCATCAAAAAGGAGCACAATTGAGGAGTAATACTGACTGCCCCCGAGGGGGCAGGGAGAAGATCATTCGATTTCCAGCCGGCGAGAGGTGGGCGCTGCGGGCTCCTTCTTAGGCAGCTCCAGGGTCAGAACGCCGTTCTCGTATTTGGCGTGGATCTGGTCGGCCTTCACAGCCGAAATGTCAAAGCTCCGGCTGAAACCGCCGTAGCTGCGCTCGCACCGAACGTAATGACCTTCCTCGCCATTTTCCTTGGTCTCGTTGCGGCGCTGGGCCTGGATGGTGAGGGTGTCGCCGTCCACGTCGATCTGGATATCCTCTTTCTTGAAGCCGGGCAGATCTGCCTCCAGCAGGTAGTGGTCGCCCTTATCCTGAATATCCGTGCGGATGGCGGTGAAGGCGCTGTCGCGGAAGAATCCGCTGGCGAAGTTCTCCATATCGCGGAAAGGATTGGTGGCTTCCAGGTTTACACGGCGATCAAAAGGCATCAGATTAAAAACAGACATGGTACATACCTCCTGTTGTAGATGATATTGGTTTGCCCGCACCCCGCGGGCGTCATCCCTTCCGGGGGAAGGGGGCCCATGCAGGGCGCCGGGGCTGTTGTTGTCTTCGGGGCTTTTTCCCTTTCGACGCTTTTATTGTACCCGGCAAGTTTGTTCTTTTTATTTCAATATTGTGAACAAATTGTAAATTATTAGCACTTGAATTAAAAGAGTGCTAATAATCGAGACGTCAGAAAAATATCGAATAAACGAAAATTTAAACTTGCAATTTCGAATTTTTCTGTCTGATTGACAGAAAAGGGCGGAAAGTATATCATGAAACTGTACTAAAAAGCCCCCGGCCGGGGCGGTCAGCCATGCCGGCAGAGGGGGAGAGAAAGGGTGTTTTGCAGATGATTCAGCTTACCGACGTACAGCAGGCCCAAAAGAGGATTCAGCCCTATGTCCTCCGCACCCCGCTGCTGCGCCAGCCTGCCCTGGACCCCATCCTGGGCTGCCAGGTATATCTCAAGCACGAGGGGTTCCAGTTTACCGGCTCCTTCAAGCTGCGGGGGGCCACCAACGCCCTGCTCAGCCTCACCGAGGAGGAGCGGCGCAGGGGCGTGGTGGCGGCCTCTTCGGGCAACCATGCCCAGGGAGTGGCCTGCGCGGCCCAGCGTCTGGGGGTGGACGCGGTGATCGTGATGCCCACCAATGTGAACCCGGTGAAACTGGAGGGCTGCAAGGCCTTCGGTGCCCGCACCCTGCTGGTGGGCACCCTGAGCAGCGAGCGGGAGGCTGCGGCCGCCCATCTGGTGGAGACCGAGGGGCGGGTGTTCATCCATCCCTTTGACAACGCCCAGGTCTCGGCGGGTCAGGGCACCATCGGGCTGGAGGTTCTGGAGGACGAGCCGGACCTGGACGCGGTGGTGGTGCCCATCGGCGGCGGCGGACTGATCTCGGGTATTGCCACGGCGGTGAAGGGGCTTGCACCCGACTGCCGGATGATCGGGGTGGAGCCGGCTGGCGCGCCTCGGTATGCCGAGAGCCTGAAGGCCGGGCACCCGGTACAGCTGGACCATGTGGACACCATTGCCGACGGTACCCGCACCGACCACGGGGTGGAGCGAAACTTTGAGGTGATCCGCCAGCGGGTGGATCAGCTGGCCCGGGCCGAGGATGAGTGGATCCGAAAAGCGGTGAAGCTGCTGGTGTCCAAAGCCAAGCTGGTGGCCGAGCCCTCCAGCGCCATGGGGGTGGCCGCTGTGCTGGGCGGCGGCCTGCATTTTCAGCCGGAGCAGAAGGTCTGCTTTGTGCTGAGCGGCGGCAACAACGACCTGGGCCTGCTGGCCCAGTGGCTGAGCCAGGAGGATTGAGCCCCGGCTCTTTGCAATCCCAAAAAAGCCCCCGTCTGCCGGGATTTCCGGCAGGCGGGGGCTTTTGGAATTTCAGAACGGGGGAATCACAGCCCGGCCAGGATCTCCTTTGCCAGGGCGTCCAGCTGCTCTTCGGCGCTCTCTTTCAGGGCGCTGCGCAGGGTCAGGGTGTTTCCCAGCAGGGTGATGTTCTTCATCCCCTCCAGGGCGGTGCGCATCAGCCGGCCCGAGGCGGGGGCCCAGCTGCCGTTCTCGATGAGGGCCACCCGGCGGTTTTGCACCGAGAGGGCCTTCATGTCGTTCAGCAGCGCCTCCACCGGGGGGTACAGGCCGCCGTTGTAGGTAGGCGAGGCGATCACCAGAGTGCCGGCCCGCCAGATCTCGCCCATCACCGTGCTGAGATGGGTGGTGGACAGATCATAGACGGCCAGGTCCTTCACACCGGCCTCTCCCAGCCGGCAGGCCAGGGCGGCAGCCGCGTTGGCGGTGTTGCCGTACATGGAGCCGTAGCAGATCACCACACCCTGGGTCTCGGGCTGGTAGCGGCTCCACAGATCGTACTTGTGGAGAATGTACTCCAGGTTCTGGCGCCACACCGGCCCGTGAAGGGGGGCAATCACCGAGACCTGCTGGTTGGCAAACTTTTTCAGCACCGCCTGCACCGGGCCGCCGTATTTGCCCACAATGTTGGCATAGTAGCGGCGGGCCTCAGCCAGCCACTCCCGCTCAAAATCCAGCTCATCCGCAAAGAGATGGCCGTCCAGGGCGCCGAAGGTGCCGAAAGCATCGGCGGAGAAGAGGGTCTGGGTGGCCATGTCGTAGGTCATCATCACCTCGGGCCAGTGGACCATGGGGGCCGCGATGAAGGAGAGGGTGTGATTGCCGGTGGCCAAGATGTCCCCTTCCTTTACCGTCTCGAACCGATCGCCCAGATCAAAGGGGAAGAACTGCTTGAGCATCATGCCGGCCTGGGCGCTGCCCAGCAGCTTCAGCTCCGGGTAGAGATGCACCATCCGGGCGATGCAGGCGGCATGGTCCGGCTCCATGTGCTGGATGATCAGGTAGTCCAGAGGGCGGCCGCCCAGGGCGTACTGCACATTCTCCTCAAAGACCTTGCCCACTGCCTCGTCGGCACCGTCCATCAGAACCGTCTTTTCGTCCAGAATCAGGTAGGAATTGTAAGAAACGCCCCGGGGAATGGGGAACAGGTTCTCAAATTTTTCCAGGCGCCGGTCATCAGCGCCCACCCAGTAGATGTCCTGGGCCAATTTGCGGGTGCAATGCATAAAAACCTCCTTGTTGAAAGAGATGAAAATCAAACCGGCAGTTTATAAACTGCGGTGGAAGGCTTCCAGAATCCGGTCCAGCTGACCGGCGGGGAACTGGCCGGGCGCCGAGGCCTGCCGGGCGCAGCCAAAGGTGAGGGCGCTGCCGAACACCTCGCCGCACAGCCGGCTGATGCCGCCCAAGGCCCCCATGCTCATGGTGATCACCGGCCCGGCCCCCTGGCGGTTGGCCTTCAGGGTGGCCGAGAGCAGGCTCAGCACGTCCTCTTCCCGCTGGGGCATCACTGCCACCTTGGGCAGATCGGCCCCGAGCCGGCGGGCCAGAAGCAGACGGCGAAGGATTTCCTCTTCGGGGGGTGTCTTTTCAAAATCGTGGCTGGACACCACCACTTTCCGGCCCAGCTGGTGCATCTGCGCGATCAGCGCCTCCAGTTCCGATTCCGGGGCGCTGAACAGCTCCAGATCCAGCAGGTCGGCCTGGCCCGAGCGGGCCACCGCCAGGTTCAGCTCCCGATAGGCCGCAAAATCCAGCCGGGCCGCGCCCCCCTCGGGGCAGGTGCGGCAGGTGAAGAGAAGGGGCTTGTCCCCCAACGCCTGGCGCAGGGCATCCAGCGCCTGCAATACCGCCGGAATGTCCCGATGGGCCTCAAAGCTGTCCACCCTCCACTCGGCCAGATCGGCGGGCAGCTGGTTTAGCTCCCGGGCCTCTTCCAGCAGTTCCGGCAGATTCCGCCCCACCAGGGGCACACAGATCTTGGGGCGGCCCTGCCCCAGGCAGAGCCCCCGCACACTACAAGCGCAGGCGGCGGACACGGACAAATCCCCCTTTGAAAAGACATGAAGGTCCGGCTGCCCGGAGGCCGCCGAAATCAACGATATTATAGCACAGCCCCGGGCGGCTGGTAAAGGAAAGAACCGCTGAAAAAAAGCCCGAATGGCGCGGATAATTTTGACATAGCGTCGGGAGAATGGTACTATCAGGGAAAAGAGGGCCCGAAAAGGGAGCGAAAGGGGGAGGGGGAAGATGACTCAAAAGCAGGTGGTCCACTTCCCCCGGCCGGTGCTGTTTTTGATGGAGCGGCTGAGGGCCAAGGGGTACGAGGGCTGGGCCGTAGGGGGCTGTGTGCGGGACAGCCTGATGGGCCGCACCCCCCATGACTGGGACCTGTGTACCAACGCGCTGCCGGCCCAGATGGAGGAGTGCTTTGCGGGGCTGCCGGTGATCGGCACCGGCCTTGCCCACGGCACCCTCACGGTGCTGGTGGACCATGTGCCCTATGAGGTGACCACCTATCGGGTGGACGGCGCCTACACCGACCATCGCCGGCCGGACGGGGTGCGCTTTGTGGGCCGGCTGGAGGAAGACCTGGCCCGACGGGACTTCACCGTCAATGCCATGGCTGCCCGGCCGGGCCGGCTGGCCGACCCCTTCGGCGGGCAGCGGGATCTGGAGGCGGGCCTTTTGCGCTGTGTGGGCGAGGCCCGCCGGCGCTTTGAGGAGGATGCCCTGCGCATCCTGCGGGCCCTGCGTTTTTCGGCCTGCCTGGGCTTTGAGGTGGAAGAGGCCACCGCCGCCGCCCTGGAGCAGGCCGCGCCTCTGTTGGAAGCCATCAGCCGGGAGCGGGTATATGCCGAGCTCTGCCGCCTGCTCACCGGGCCGGAGGCGGCCGGGGTGCTGGGCAGATTTGCGGGGACGGTGCAGGTGGTGCTGCCCGAGATCGGTCCCTGCCGGGGGTTCGAGACCCTTCATCCCTCCCACGACCGGGACGTGTGGGGCCATACCCTGGCAGCCCTGGAGCTTTCCGAACCTGACCTATCGGTGCGGTGGGCGCTGTTGCTTCACGATCTGGCAAAACCCCGCTGTTTTGGGGTGGATGAGGCGGGCCGGGGCCACGCCCCGGGCCACGGGGCCCTGGGGGCGGACCAGGCCCGGCAGATTCTGGACCGGCTGCGTGCCCCCCACAGGCTGCGGGACGAGGTGGAGTTTCTGGTGCGCCACCACGATGACGCACTGCCTCTCACCGAAAAAAGGGCCCGGGTCTGGCTGCGAAAGGCGGGGGAGCAGACCCTGCGCCGCCTGCTGGAGGTGAAGCGGTGCGACCTGGCGGCCCACCGGCCCATCCCCTCCATCCGCCGGGCCGAAGAGGACCGGCTGCGCTTTGAGGTCCTGCTGGAACAGGTGCTGGCCCAGCCGCCCCTGCGGGGGCTGGGAGATCTGGCCGTTTCCGGCCGGGACCTGATGGAGCTGGGGGTGGAGCCGGGCCCCGGGATGGGCCGGATCCTGTGGGAAATATTCCGACAGGTGGAGGAGGGAAACCTGCCCAACGAGGCCGGTGCCCTGCGCCGGGCGGCGGCCCGGATCGCCGACTCCGATGCCCAAAATGCCGAAAAGAAGAGCCCGGACCCCCTGTAAAGGGGCCGGGCTCTTGGACTTGCAACCGAAAATGGATATGCCGCTTTGCCTGTGAGGGCAGCCCGCCTGCTCAGGATTTGGGGGCGGAGGGCGGCGGCTCGGCAGGAGCCGTCCCGGCGCAGGCAGCGGGCCGGGGCAGAATGTACTCGGCGCCGCACTGGGGACAGGCGGAAGGCTCAGAATGGCGCTCAAAGATGAAACCGCACTTTTGACATTGAAAAACCGTAATCCATGCCCTCCTTTTCCTTGGCGGATGATGCTATTATCTTAGCACAATCAGGAAGGGAAATCCATATTTTTTTGCGGATAAAAGGGAAATGAATTTTAAATTATTTGTCGAAAAAGCGAGAAAATAAAAAGTTTTTTTGTATTTTGGGCCGGATTGACAAGGTCGGTGCGCCGTACTAAGATAGGACGGGGCAGGCCAAACGGCGGGCCGGGGCCCCAAAAAAGCGCACCTCGCCCAAAGGAGAAGGAAAAATGGCTGTGTATCTGGTCCGGCACGGAGAGACCAATTGGAATATTGAAAAGCGATTTCAGGGCCAGCGGGACATCCCGCTGAACGAGCGGGGCCGGGCCCAGGCCATGGCCAGCGGAAAGGCCCTGGAGGGCATCACCTTTGCGGCGGTGTTTTCCAGCCCTCTGCACCGGGCCCGGCAGACCGCCCAGATCATTGCCGGCTATACCGGCGGCGCAAAGGTGGTCACCGACGAGCGGCTCATCGAGCGCAGCTTCGGCGCCCTGGAGGGGATGACCCTGCCCGAAGGACAGGCCTATCTGGCCGCCCACGGGGGTACCGGCGGCCAGGAGACCAAGCTCTCGGCGGGCAGCCGGATGGAGGATTTCCTGGCCTGGGCCGCCGGGCAGTACCCCGAGCAGGATATTTTGGTGGTCTCCCACGGCAGCATCATCTGCTGTACCCTCTCTCTGATCACCAATGACCGTCTGGCCCTCAGCGGCTACGACATCCCCAACGGGGGCATCAGCCGGCTGCGGCGGCGGGAAAACGGCTGGAAGGTGGAGTTGTACGGCGTGGCGCCCGAAAAGTTCCGGCCGGACCTGCCGGATATGCCTTTCCCGGCGGTGCGCCAGCCTGAGGAAAATCTGGTGTGAGCCGCCCGGGCTCCACAAAGAAAAAGAAATGCGGATAAACTGTAATAAAAAGGAAAAATTCTGAAAATTTCATTGACTTTTTTCAAAAAATTGCTATTCTTTATTTAAGGAAAGAAAACGGGAGTTCTCAACGAGTCTTTCCCAGCAAATGTTTTGACCACTGCTTTCGGGCAGTCAAGGCCATACGGACAGCCGGGTCAAAAGCCGATTGGCAACTTGGTTTGCCTTATTGATTGAGTTAAAAGCTCAAATTTTATAAGTTGGTTCCTTTATAACCAGTGTGCGCCCCACACAAAACTTGTGAAACGGTCAATAAGAGTAGTAAAAGTAAGTCGTTTGCTATATAGACTCGAACCTGTCCATTCCCTTTTTCTTATGCCGCGCGTCTCTGCTTTCCCGCCCTATTTGTGCCCGGCGGGTGGCCCCGAGGCCGCAATATGAAAAAACACAAGCGCATGTGAGGCTCATCGCCCCGCACGCGCTTTTCTTTTTGCCGGGGCCCATCAAACAGGATAGGGGATTACTGCCATGGAAAAACTGAAACTCTACGGTTTCAACAACCTCACCAAGGCCCTCAGCTTCAATATCTACGATGTCTGCTATGCCAAGACCCCCCGGGAGCAGAAAGACTATATCGCCTACATCGACGAGCAGTACAATTCCGACCGGCTCACCGACATCCTCACCCATGTCACCGAGATGATCGGCGCCCGGGTGCTGAACATCTCCAAGCAGGACTATGACCCCCAGGGCGCCAGCGTCACCCTGCTGGTGGCCGAGGACAGCATGGTGCCGGTGGGAGACACGGTGGTGGCCCATCTGGACAAAAGCCATGTGACGGTGCACACCTACCCGGAGTACCACCCCGACACCTGCCTGGCCACCTTCCGGGTGGATATCGACGTGGCCACCTGCGGGGCCATCACCCCCCTGTCCACCCTGGACTATCTGATCGGCAGCTTTGACAGCGACATCATCACCATGGATTACCGGGTGCGGGGCTTTACCCGGGACGTGACCGGCCGCAAGCTCTTCACCGACCACCGCATCACCTCTATCCAGGACTATATCGACGACGCCACCCTGCGCCGGTACGACAGTGTGGACATCAACGTGTATGAGGCCAACCTCTTCCACACCAAAATGCTTATCAAGGAGATCGATCTGCAAAACTACCTGTTCAAGACCGACGTGTACGAGCTGCCGCCGGCCGAGCGGCTGGCCATCACCGACTCGCTGCGGCGGGAGATGATCGAGATCTTCAGCGGGAGGAATATCTATTGAGCCCTTTGTTTGATCCCGACAGCCGGCAGGCTGCCGCGCCCCTCTACGAGGCGCTGAAGGAATTCAAGGAGGCACGCATCGTGCCCTTTGACGTGCCCGGCCACAAGCGGGGCCGGGGCAACCCGGAGCTCACCGCCTTCCTGGGCCAGCAGTGCATGGATGTGGACGTGAACAGCATGAAATGCCTGGACAACCTCTGCCACCCGGTCTCAGTGATCAAGGAGGCCGAGGAGCTGGCCGCCGAGGCCTTTGGGGCGGCCCACGCCTATTTTATGGTGGGGGGCACCACCAGCAGCGTCCAGGCCATGGTGCTTACCGCCTGCAAGCCGGGGGATGAGATCATCCTGCCCCGCAATGTCCACCGCAGCGTCCTCAACGCGGTGATGCTCTGCGGGGCGGTGCCGGTGTATGTGAACCCGGAGACCGACGAGGACCTGGGCATCTGCCTGGGCATGCGCCGGGCGGCGGTGGCGGCGGCCATCCAGGCCCACCCGGCGGCGGTGGCCGTGCTGGTGAACAACCCCACCTACTACGGCATTTGCAGCGATCTGCGCAGCATCGTGCAGATGGCCCACCAGAAGGGGATGCTGGTGCTGGCCGATGAGGCCCACGGCACCCACTTTTATTTTGACAAGAACCTCCCCCTCAGCGCCATGGAGGCCGGGGCGGACATGGCCGCCGTCAGCATGCACAAGAGCGGCGGCAGCCTTACCCAGAGCAGCATCCTCCTCTCGGGGCCCGGGGTGAGCGAGGGCTATGTGCGCCAGATCATCAACCTGACCCAGACCACCAGCGGCAGCTATCTGCTCATGAGCAGCCTGGATCTGAGCCGGCGCAACCTGGCTTTGCACGGGGACGAGATCTTTGAAAAGGTGCGCAACCTGGCCCAGTACGGCCGGGACGAAATCAACAACATCGGCGGCTACTACGCCTACGGGCGGGAGCTGCGCAACGGGGACAGCGTCTACGACTTTGACGAGACCAAGCTTTTGGTGAACACCCTGCCGGTGGGGCTGGCGGGCATCGAGGTGTACGATCTGCTGCGGGACGAGTACGATATCCAGACCGAATTCGGGGACCTGGGCAACATCCTGGCCTACATCTCGGTGGGCGACCGGGTGCGGGATGTGGAGCGGCTGGTGGGGGCACTGGCCGAGATCCGCCGCCGGTTCGGCAAGCCGGGGGCCGACCTGATGAAGAGCGAGTACATCGAACCCACGGTGGTCTGCGGCCCCCAGAAGGCCTTCTACGGCCCCAAGGTGAGCCTGCCCCTCAAGGAGGCCCTGGGCAAGGTGTGCACCGAATATGTGATGTGCTACCCGCCGGGTATTCCCATCCTGGCCCCCGGCGAGCTGGTCACCCAGGAGATCATCGACTATATCCTCTACGCCCAGGCCAAGGGCTGCAGCATGACCGGCCCGGAGGATCTGGAGATCCGGCGGCTGAACGCGCTGAAGGAGTGAAGGGAGAAGAAATGGAACTCTGGTTTACCGAACATCACAGCGAAGGGGTGGATTTTTCCATCCGGGTGGACAAACAGCTGTACACCGAGCAGAGCGAATTCCAGCGCATCGACGTGTTTGAGAGCAAGGAATTCGGACGCTTTCTCACCCTGGACGGGCTGATGATGCTCACCGAAAAGGATGAGTTCATCTACCATGAGATGATTGTCCACCCGGCCATGGCGGTGCATCCCCATGTGCGGCGGGTGCTGCTCATCGGCGCGGGGGACGGGGGCGCGGTGCGGGAGCTCTGCCGCTACCCGGAAATCGAGCGGATCGACATGGTGGAGATCGACGAGCGGGTGGTGGAGGTGAGCCGCCGTTTTCTGCCAAAGACCGCCTGCTGCCTGGACGACGAGCGGCTCCACATCTTTTATGAGGACGGCCTCAAGTTTGTGCGGGGCAAGGAGGACGCCTACGACTTGATCGTGGTGGATTCCACCGACCCCTTCGGCCCGGGAGAGGGGCTGTTCACCAAGGAATTTTACGGCAACTGCAACAAGGCCCTCCATGAGGACGGCATCCTCATCAACCAGCACGAGAGCCCCTTCTATGAGGAGGACCGGCGGGCCATGCAGCGGGCCCACAAGCGGATCGTGGGCAGTTTCCCCATCGCCAAGGTGTACCAGGCCCACATCCCCACCTATCCCTCCGGCCACTGGCTTTTCGGCTTTGCCAGCAAGAAATACCACCCGGTGCGGGATCTGGACGAGGAACGCTGGAACTGGCGGGGGCTGCAAACCCGATATTACAATACCGATCTGCACCGGGGGGCGTTTTCCCTGCCCAACTATGTGCTCAATGCCCTGAAAGCCCAGGAGGGCTGAGGGGATGTCCCGAACCAAAACGGCCCTTTGAGGCCCCAAGAGAAAGGAAACAACAAGATGGCAAGAGTACTCATCATCGGCTGCGGCGGCGTGGCCAGCGTCGCCATTCACAAGTGCTGTCAGTGCAGCCAGGTCTTTGAGGAGATCTGCATCGCCAGCCGCACCAAGTCCAAGTGCGACGCCCTGGCCCGGCAGCTGAAAGACAAGACCGCCACCAAGATCACCACCGCCCAGGTGGACGCGGACGACCAGGCCCAGGTGGAGGCCCTCATCCGGGACTATAAGCCCGACCTGGTGATGAACATCGCCCTGCCCTACCAGGACCTGACCATCATGGAGGCCTGCCTGGCCTGCAAGGTGAATTATATGGACACCGCCAACTACGAGCCCGAGAACACCGACGACCCCACCTGGCGGGCTGCCTACGAAAAGCGGTGCAAGGAGAAGGGCTTCTCGGCTTATTTTGACTACAGCTACCAGTGGGCATACGGGGAAAAGTTCCGCCAGGCGGGCATCACCGCCCTGCTGGGTTCCGGCTTTGACCCGGGCGTCACCCAGGCCTACTGCGCCTACGCCCTCAAGCACCAGTTTGACCAGATCGACCAGATCGACATCCTGGACTGCAACGGCGGCGACCACGGCTATCCCTTTGCCACCAACTTCAACCCCGAGATCAACCTGCGGGAGGTGTCGGCCCCCGGTTCCTACTGGGAGGACGGCCACTGGGTGGAAGTGCCCCCCATGTCCATCAAGCGGGAGTACGACTTCAAGGGCGTGGGCAAAAAGGATATGTACCTTTTGCACCATGAGGAGATCGAGAGCCTGGCCAAGAATATCCCCGGCGTCAAGCGGATCCGCTTTTTCATGACCTTCGGCCAGAGCTACCTCACCCACATGAAGTGTCTGGAGAATGTGGGGATGCTCTCCACCACCCCCATCCTGTTTGAGGGCAAGGAGATCGTGCCCATCCAGTTCCTCAAGGCCCTGCTGCCCGACCCGGCCAGCCTGGGCCCCCGCACCAAGGGCAAGACCAACATCGGCTGCATCTTCCGGGGCAAGAAGGACGGCAAAGAGAAGACCTACTACCTGTACAACATCTGCGACCACCAGGAGTGCTACAGAGAAGTGGGCAGCCAGGCCATCAGCTACACCACCGGCGTGCCTGCCATGTGCGGCGCCCTGATGCTGCTCACCGGCAAGTGGTCTAAGCCCGGCGTCTACACGGTGGAGGAGTTTGTTCCCGACCCCTATATGGACGCCCTGAACCAGTGGGGCCTGCCCTGGCAGGAGGATTTTGCCCCTGCCCTGGTGGAGTGAGCCATGGATAAGCGAGACCTGCCCACCCCCTGTTATCTCATCGATGAAGCGGCCCTGCGCCGCAACGGGGAGATCCTGCAAGGGCTCCAGCAGCGCACCGGCTGCCGGGTGCTGCTGGCCCAGAAATGCTTTTCCTGCTTCGGGTTTTATCCGCTGTTGTCCCGATACCTGGCGGGCACCGAGGCCAGCGGTCTGTATGAGGCGCGGCTGGGGGCCGAGGAGATGCCCGGCAAAGAGGTGCACGTCTTTGAGGCGGCCTACCGGCCGGATGAGTTCAAAGAGCTCACCCGGTACGCCGACCACATCCTCTTCAACAGCATCGGCCAGCTGGCCCGCTTTGGCCCGGCCGCCAAGGCGGCGGGCTGCCAGGTGGGGCTTCGTCTCAACCCGGAGTGCTCCACCCAGGAGGGCCACGCCATCTATGACCCCTGCGCCCCTGGCAGCCGGCTGGGGGTGCGCCGGGCCGAGTGGGACGCGGCCATGACCCCGGAGCTGCTGGGGCTGCTGGACGGGCTCCACTTCCACACCCTCTGCGAGCAGGACAGCGATGCCCTGGAGACCACCCTGCGGGCCGCAGAGGAAAAGTTCGGGGAATTCTTTGGGCGGATGAAGTGGCTGAACCTGGGAGGCGGCCATCACATCACCCGGCCCGGGTACGACCTGCCCCGGCTGGAAAAGTGTATCCGCCACCTCACCGAACAGTACGGCCTGCTGGTCTATCTGGAGCCGGGGGAGGCGGTAGCCCTCAACGGGGGCAACCTGCTCACCCGGGTGCTGGACGTGCTGCCCCGCATGGACGAAGGGGAGCCGGTGCGGCTGATCCTGGACGCCAGCGCCGCCTGCCACATGCCGGATGTGCTGGAAATGCCCTACCGCCCGCCCCTGGCGGGCAGCGGCCTGCCGGGCGAAAAGGCGGTGACCTGCCGGCTGGGCGGCCCCACCTGTCTGGCGGGGGACGTGATCGGGGAGTACAGCTTTGAGGCCTGTCCCGGGATCGGAGATCTGTTGGAATTTGAGGATATGGCCATCTACACCATGGTCAAGACCAACACCTTCAACGGCATGCCCCTGCCCGCCATTGCGGTGCAGAAAGAAAACGGGGATTGTCAGGTGCTGAAGACCTTCGGCTATGAGGACTTCAAGAGCCGGCTGGGCTAAAGCCGGGGAGAGTGTGGCTATGAAAATTTTGGGCATTTCCGGCAGCCCCCGGCGGGGCGGCAACACCGAGACCCTTGTCCGGGCTGTATTGGAAAGTGCGGCGGCCCGGGGCTGCGATACGGAACTGGTGAGCCTGGGCGGGCTTCAGATCGGGGAATGCCTGGGCTGCAACCAGTGCGCCGAAACCTTTCGATGCGTATTGCAGGACGATATGCAGCCCCTCTGCCAAAAGCTGGAGGAGGCCGACGGTCTGGTGCTGGGCTCGCCCACCTATTTTTATCAGGTCACCGGGCTGACCAAGCTTTTCCTGGACCGGCTCTATGTCTACGAGGCTTTTGATGAAAAGGATCGGTCGGTCTGGCTTTCTCCCAACGAGGTGTTCGGGCTGAAATACGCCGTCACGGTGGCCGTCTGCGAGCAGCGGGACGAGGCGGATATGGGGTACACCTCCATTGCCATGGACCGCACCCTCCAGGCCGTGGGCTACCGGGTGGTGGACAGCGTCAAGGCCCTGAGGCTTTTTGCCCGGGGTGAAGCCCAGAAGGACGAGGAACAGCTGGAAAGGGCCCGGCGGGCGGGCAATCGCTTGGCCGATACCCTGTTGCTGGCGGAGAAAGTCCGAAAGAGGCATGGCTCCAAAAGCCTGTAAAAAAGCGCGCGGGATTTTCCCGCGCGCTTTTTGCTTGCAAGACTCAGAGCCATCGCTCGGCCAGGGTTTTGGCCACATAGGCCAGCACCACCCCAATGGCCACAAACTGCACAAAGCCGGGGCCCTTTTTCAGGGCCAGCCCGGCCCCCACATAGCCCCCGGCAATGTTGGAAAGGGCACAGGGAATGGCGATCTGCCAGACGATCGCCCCGTTGAAGAGATAGATGCAGAAGGCCGTGAGGGTGCTGCCCATCAGAACCAGCCGGGTGTTGGCGCTGGCGGCCCGGATGTCATAGTGGAGAAAGTGGGAGAGCAGCAGCATGCTCACGGTGGCCCCCGCCGGCCCCACGATGCTGTCGTACAGCCCGATCACCAGCCCGCAGCCCAGCAGCAGGGCCCGGTTGCGGCCCCGGCTCAGGTCACAGCGCAGGGAGGTGTGGGTCCAGACATTTTTTACCAAAATAGAAAAAATCGCCGCCGCCGGCAGCAGCACCAGCAGCATGGCGCGGATCTGCTCCTCGGTGAGCAGGTAGACCACCCGGGTGCCGGCCAGCCCGCCCGCGGCCGCCCCCAGCGCCCCCAGCAGGGCGGGGCGCCAGTCCAGATAGCCTCCTTTGGCGTAGCGCCAGGCGGTGGCGGCGCAGCCGGACAGGTACTGAAACTTGTTGCAGCCGTACACGCTGCGCACCGGCAGCCCGGTCATCAGGTAGAGAGGCATGCAGATCAGCCCGCCGCCGCCGGCAATGGCATCCACCAGGCCGGCAGCAAACAGGCCGGGGCAGAGCCACCAGAGCGAAGAGAGATAATCCATCCCGGGCACCGCCTTTCCGTGGGGTAAGGGCCCCCTTTTCTCTCATTATACGGTGGCAGAGGGCCGAAGGTCAACAAAAGGGCCGCGACGCTTTGCAAAAGCGTCGCGGCCCGTCGGTGTTCGGTTT
>CASFKY010000051.1 GCA_949295465.1 uncultured Oscillospiraceae bacterium | reverse complement strand
CCCCGAATTGCAGCGGGGGCGGCGGGCATCCGAATCCTGACAAGTGGGCCTTGGAGGCGCTATGGCTTTTTCATTTTTTCGAAAGAAACAGGGAGATGTTGCGGGGCAGGTGGATTTTGACCATTTGCCCCGTCACATTGCCATCATTTTAGACGGAAACGGCCGCTGGGCCAAGCGGCGGGGGCTGCCCCGCACCGCCGGGCACCGGGCTGGGTCGGAAAATTTCCGCACCATCGCCACCTACTGCCGGGACATCGGCATCCAGTATCTCACAGTATACGCCTTTTCCACTGAGAACTGGAAGCGGCCCAAGGATGAGGTGGAGACCATCATGGGCCTCCTGAAGAAGTACCTGCTGGAGGCCATTGACACCATGGAGCGGGACAATGTGCGTCTGCACTTCATGGGGGACCTCTCGGTGCTGACGCCGGAGCTCCAGGACCTGGCGGCGCAGTGCAACGCCATCTCCGCGCGGCTTACCGGGTGCCTGTGCAGCATCTGTATCAACTACGGGGGCAGGGCTGAGATCGTCCACGCCGCGCAGAGCTTCGCGAATGACTGCCTGACCGGCGCTGTCAAGCCTGGGGACTTGACGGAGGAGACATTTGAGAATTACCTCTACTCCGGCCATATCCCCAGCCCGGACCTGCTGATCCGGCCCGGGGGAGAGCAGCGGCTGAGCAACTTTTTGCTGTGGCAGTGCGCCTACAGCGAGTTCTATTTTACGCCTGTGCTCTGGCCGGACTTCTCCAAGAGGGAGCTGCTCAAGGCCATTGCCAACTATCAACACCGCAGCCGCCGGTTTGGCGGCGTGTGAGGGGAGAGTCCTATGAAATCGAGAATTCTGGTGGCCGTGGTGGGGGTCCCTGTCCTGCTGTATGTGGTGCTCTGGGCACCGGCGGAGGTGATGGAGGCGGGCCTTGCGCTGCTCTCCGCCATTGCCGGATATGAGCTGATGAAGTGCATGGGCGCGGCCGGCGTATGGCGGCGGGCCGCCGCGGCCGCCGCCGCGGTTCATGTGCTGGCGGTCAGCTTCGCCGGAGAGGACGTGGAAGCGCTGCTGGTGGGCTATGTTATCGCCTTCTTCCTCTGCGCCATTCTCAAGGGGGGACAGATCCCGGTCCAGCAGGTGCTGGGGGCGTTGTTCGCGGCCATCGCCATCCCCTATGCCTTCACCGCTTTTCTGCGCATCCACGCCGCGGGGCACCGGGGCTATCTGCTGCTGCCGTTCCTTTTCAGCTTTGCCAGCGACACCTTTGCTTTCTTTGCCGGCCCTCTGTTCGGAAAGCATAAGCTGGCCCCCAAAGTCAGCCCCCACAAGACGGTGGAGGGCGCTGTGGGCGGCCTGGTTGGCAACGTGGTATGCGGGCTGGCCTTTGCCTATGTGATGAACACCTGGTTTGGCCAGGCACTGGACTATCCCACCATGGCCCTGCTGGGTCTGGGGTGCAGCGTGGTGGCCCAGATCGGGGACCTGAGCTTCTCCTATATCAAGCGGGAGTTCGGGATCTAGGTCTTCGGGCGGCTGTTCCTGGAGCACGGCGGCGTGCTGGTCCGGTTTGACAGTGTGCTGTTTGTGGCGCCGGTGATGGCCCTGGTGATGCCCTATCTCTTGGGGTGAGCGCATGGCGCCCGCCCCGAATTTCCATATTGCGAGGAAGCACCCAATGAAACGAACGATATCCCTTCTGGGGTCCACCGGCTCCATCGGCCGGCAGACGCTGGAGGTAGCCCGGCAGCTGAAGCTGCCGGTGGCGGCCCTGGCGGCCCGGAACAGTGTAGATCTGCTGGAGCAGCAGGCGAGAGAATTCCGGCCGCAGCTGGCCGTGCTGTATGAAATGGACGCCGCCCTGGAGCTGGCCCGGCGGCTCAGCGGCCTGCCTATCCGGGTGGCCTATGGCATGGAGGGCCTGTTGGAGGCAGCCGCCCTGGACCAGGCGGACACGGTGGTGGTCGCCGTTGTGGGCATGGTGGGCCTGCGGCCCACGCTGGCCGCCATTGAGAGGGGCAAGCGCATTGCCCTGGCCAACAAGGAGACGCTGGTGTGCGCCGGCGATCTGGTGATGGACCGCGCCCGCAGCTGCGGGGCGGAGATCGTCCCCATGGACAGCGAGCACTCGGCCATTTTCCAGTGCCTCCAGGGCTGTAAGGACCGGCAGGAGGTCAGCCGGCTGTGGCTGACCTGCTCCGGCGGCCCCTTTTATGGCCGCTCCTTTTCCGAGCTGGAGCATGTGACGCGCCAGGAGGCCCTGCGCCACCCCAATTGGACCATGGGGGCCAAGATCACGGTGGACTGCGCTACCCTGATGAACAAGGGGCTTGAGGTGATCGAGGCCATGCGCCTGTTTGCCCTGCCCCTGGAGCAGGTGTCTGTGGTAATCCACCGCCAGTCCACAATCCACTCCCTGGTGCAGTTCCGGGATGGGGCGCTGCTGGCACAGATGGGCACGGCGGACATGCGCCTGCCCATCCGCTACGCCCTGACCTATCCCCAGCGGGCACAGGCGGAGGAGCCGGCGCTGGATTTGCTCCACTGCCCGGCATTGACCTTCGCCCCGCCGGATCTGGAGGCGTTTCCGTGCCTGAGACTGGC
>CASFKY010000050.1 GCA_949295465.1 uncultured Oscillospiraceae bacterium | reverse complement strand
CGAAACTGGCGATATAGTAGGGATCTATATCGACCGCAGAACATATTTTTCAGTATAAAGCGGCCCCTCCGCTTTATGATTTTTTACGTCTGATCAGATGTAAAATCCGGCACTTTTGCAGGGGTAAGATATAGTTGTCTTAAGAAGAGGTGCCATGCTGTATGCTGTATTGCTATCCGCGCATACGGGACCTGCGCGAGGATCGCGATCTGACCCAGGCTGAAGTTGCCCGCCTGCTCTGCACTACCCAGCAGCAATACTCCAAATATGAACAGGGAATCCAGGAAATCCCGGTACATCATCTTTTGACACTGGCTGACTTTTACCGGGTAAGCACCGACTATCTTCTGGGGCGGCTTTGAAGGGCAGGCGGCTGTTGTTTTACGGCGCACGAAACCGCCCCAAATCTCCCCGCAAAAAAGACAATTTTTCATTTTTGAAATGCGGTTCTTTTCGTCAGTGCGCCGAAAGAAGTTGTATTTTCTTGAATCTGGCTGTTGATAGTGCTATAATCCTGTCAACCTGCAAGGGCGCAGGGGGCTGCGCGGGCTTGGTGCGTCTCCCCCCTGCGCCCTTGCCTTTGGTCCGATTGGGCCAGGAGGTTCCGAAGCCTTATCCAAGGTAAAGGGCCTTTTTCATCCTGGAAAGAAAGACGAGGAAGAAATATGGAACCGTTACCGCGCTATGTGGACATCGACTACTCTCTGTACGCCCCTGACCTGCCGGAAGAAAAGCGGCAGGCCTGGTACGGCCTGCCCCAGAAGGTGCAGTTCTGCAAGGAATGCGTCATGTCCAACCAGAAGCCCAACAGCTGCTACGAGTTTGAGCACACCATCCACAGCAAGAAAAAGACCATGGTGATCCAGGAGGACGGAGTGTGCGACGCCTGCCACGCCTGCCACAACAAGGAAAATCACACCATTGACTGGGCCCTGCGGGAAAAAGAACTGCGGGAGCTGTGCGATGAGTACCGCAAAACCGACGGCAGCTACGACTGCCTGGTGCCCGGCTCCGGCGGCAAGGACAGCTTTTATGCCGCCCATCTGCTCAAATACAAATACGGGATGCACCCCCTCACCGTGACCTGGGCCCCCCATATCTATACTCCCTGGGGCTGGCAGAACATGCAGGCCTGGATCCACGCCGGCTTTGACAACTACCTGTGCACTCCCAACGGCCAGACCCACCGTCTGCTCACCCGCCTGGCCACCGAGAACCTGTTCCACCCCTTCCAGCCCTTCATCCTGGGCCAGAAGCAGCTGGCCCCCAAGATGGCGGCCAAGTTCGGCATCCCCCTGGTATTCTACGGGGAGAACGAGGCCGAGTTCGGCAACCCCATCGCCGACAACAACTCGGCCCTGCGGGACGAGCACTTCTTCGCGGTGAACGACTATGACCACATCTACCTGGGCGGCGTGAGCCTGCGCCAGCTGGAGGAGGACTACAAGATCGACAAGGCCGACCTGGCCATCTACCTGCCCGGCGAGACCAGCGACCTGGAGAAGAACCACATCCAGGTGCGGTATCTGGGCTATTACGAGAAGTGGCATCCCCAGGGTGCCTACTACTACGCGGTGGAGCACGGCGGTTTCCGCCCCAGCCCCGAGCGCACCCAGGGCACCTATTCCAAATACAACTCCATCGACGACAAGATCGACGACTTCTTCTACTACACCACCTATATCAAGTACGGCATCGGCCGCACCACCTACGACGCCGCCCAGGAGATCCGCAACGGGGAGATCACCCTGGAAGAGGGCAAGGCCCTGTGCAAGAAGTTCGACGGCGAATATCCCGATCGGTTTGAGAAGGAGATCATGGAGTACCTGAGCATCGACGAGATGCACTTCCCCCATGCCAGCAAGTGCTTCGAGCAGCCCATGATGGACCGGGAGTACTTCATGCACCTGGCCGATCGGTTCCGCTCTCCCCACCTGTGGAAGTGGGAGGACGGCATGTGGAAGCTGCGCTATACTCCCTATGAGGGGGACAGCGAGGTGCTGTGGGGAGACCCCAAGGGCTCCCGCCACGATCGGTAAGGAGGGACCATGGAATCAAAGAAAAAGGTCCGCCTGATCGCCCGCCTGGACGTGAAGGGGGAAAATCTGGTCAAGGGCATCCAGCTGGAAGGTCTGCGCAAGCTGGGTGACCCCCATGAGTTTGCCTGCCGGTATTACCAGCAGGGGATCGACGAACTGCTGTATATCGACATTGTGGCCAGCCTGTACGGCCGCAACAACCTGAGCGAGATCGTCCGGCGCACCTGCAGCGACGTGTTCATCCCGGTGACGGTGGGCGGCGGGCTGCGCAGCGTGGAGGACGTGCGCCATATCCTGAGCATGGGGGCCGACAAGGCCGCCATCAACACCGCCGCCATCAAGGACCCCACCCTCATCACCCAGGTGGCCGAGAGCTTCGGCAGCCAGTGCATGGTGCTCTCCATCCAGGCCAAAAAGAGCCGGGAACGGGCCGGCTGCTGGGAGGCCTACTATGACAACGGCCGCCAGCATTCCGGGCTGGACGTGGTGGAATGGGCCAAGAAGGGCGTGGAGCTGGGGGCCGGCGAGATCCTGCTCACCAGCGTGGACTGCGAGGGATTGCAGCGGGGCATGGACCTGGACCTGATCCGGGCTGTGACCAGCGCCGTGAACGTGCCGGTGATCTGCGGCGGCGGCGCGGGCAAGGCCGCCGACCTGATCGCCGCGGCTGAGGCCGGCGCCTCGGCCCTGGCCGCCGCCTCCATCTTCCACTACAACAAGACCGACGTGCCCCGCCTGAAGGCAGAGCTGCGGGCCGGCGGACTGGAGGTGCGGGCATGAACATCACAGTCATTGATTACGGGCTTTCCAACCTGCTGAGCGTGGAGCGGGCCCTCACCCATCTGGGGGCCCAGGTGACCATCACCGGCGAGGCCGACCAGATCCGGCAGGCCACTGCCCTGGTGCTGCCGGGGGTGGGCGCTTTTCACGACGGGATGGACGGGCTGGACCGGCTGGGCCTTATTCCGGTATTGCAGGAGAAGTGCGCCGGGGGCACGCCCCTGCTGGGCATCTGCCTGGGCATGCAGATGCTGTTTGAGGAGAGCGAGGAATTCGGGCTGCACAAGGGCCTGGGGCTGATCCCCGGGCGGGTGGTACGCATTCCCGACCTGGATGCGGAGGGCAACCCCCAGCGGGTGCCCCACACCAGCTGGGACCCCTTGCTGGTGCCTGAGGAGGGTGCCCTGGCCCGGCCCGGGCAGGATTTTGCCGGCACGGTGCTGGGCTCTGTCCAGCCCGGGCAGGAGTGCTATTTTGTGCACAGCTATGAGGCAAAGCCCGCCGAGGCCCAATACCGGCTGGCCGACACGGTCTACGGGGGGCGGCGGGTCTGCGCCGCTGCCCAGAAAGACCGGGTGATCGGCTTCCAGTTCCACCCGGAAAAGAGCGGCCCGGTGGGGCTGGCCCTTCTGAAGAGTTTTCTGGAGCTGTGCGAGGGCTGAAAGCAGCAAATACAGACAAGGAGGGCGGGGACGCCATGGCGTCCCCGCCCTCCTTTTATGCTGTTCAGAAAGATTTTACCGATCGCAGGGCAGCTTGTCCTGGGGCAGAATGTGCCGCATATTCTCCCGGATGGCCTCGCAGCAGCTGTGGAACTCGGCCTTCTCGGCCTCGTTCATGGGCACCTCCACGATCTGCTCCACGCCGTTCTGGCCGATCATACAGGGCACGCCCGCGAACAGGCCCTCTTCCCCGTACTCGCCGCACAGCTCGCTGCTGGCAGCCATGATCCGCTTTTCGTCGTGGAGCACCGCGGCCACGTCCCGGGCCAGGGTGGAGCAGATGCCGTACTCGGTGCATCCCTTGCCCACATAGGTGACCCAGCCGCCGCCGATGGCGGTCTTCTTGACCTCTTCCCGGTCAAAGCGGTACCGCTCGTCCTTCCCGGCCAGGTCATCCAGGGCTGCGCCCCCGAAGTTCACCATACTCCAGGGCACCATTTGACTGGCGCCGTGTTCGCCCATCATGTAGGCGGTGATGGACTTGTGGTCCACCCCGGTCTGCTGGGAGAGGGCCGACACCAGGCGGGAGGTGTCCAGCCCGGTGCCGGTGCCGAACACCCGGCCCCGGGGCAGGCCGCTGAGCTTGGCAATCTGCCGGGTGACGATGTCACAGGGGTTGGTGATGTTGACGATGACTCCGTCAAAGCCGCCGGCCATCACCTTGGGAATGTAGTCGTTCACCTGGGCGATGGTGAAGTTCATCTCGGTCAGCCGGTCATGGGTGGTCAGCAGGGTGATGTCGCCCACGCTGTTCACCAGGATGTCACAGTCGGCCAGCTGGTCGTATTCGGCGCTGCGCACCGTCACCCGATGGGGCAGGTAGAGCACCGCGTCCCGCAAATCCTGCACTTCGCTCTTGAGCTTTTCCTGGTTCTTGTCCACCAGAACCAGCTCGTCCGCCAGGCCCTGCAAAGCCAGGCTGTACGCACAGTGGGCGCCCACATGGCCCACACCGATGATACCGATCACACGTTTTTTCATACTGAATCCTACCTTTCTGAAAAATCTGAAAAGTGGCAAGACCCTGCCGGCCGCCGCACGAGGGGCAGCCGGCAGGGCCTTGTGATCCTGTTTTTACAGCGAGGCGATGGCCTGCTTCATCCGCTGGGCCGCCACCTTGGTTTTTTCGGCGTTGCCGAAGGCGGTGAGCCGGAAGAAGCCCTCCCCGCAGGCGCCGAAGCCGGCACCGGGAGTGCCCACCACGCCGGCAGTCTCCAGCAGCCAGTCAAAGAAGGTCCAGCTGTCCATCCCGCCGGGGCACTTCATCCAGATATAGGGGCTGTTCTTGCCGCCGCAATACCAGACACCGCACTCCTCCAGGGCCTGGGCGATCACCCGGGCATTCTGGCGGTAGTAGTCCAGATTGTGCTGAATCTCGGCCATGCCCTCCTGGGTGAACACCGCCGCCGCGGCCCGCTGCACAATGTAGGGCACGCCGTTGAACTTGGTGGTCTGACGGCGCAGCCAGGTCTTGTTCAGACTCATGCCCTCCCGCTCCAGCTCCATGGGCACCAGGGTGTAGCCGCAGCGGGTGCCGGTGAAGCCGGCGATCTTGGAGAAGGAGCAGATCTCAATGGCGCAGGTGCGGGCGCCCTCCACCTCAAAGATGCTGCGGGCCTTGCCCGGCTCGGTGACGAAGCACTCATAGGCCGCGTCAAAGAGGATGATGGAGCCGTTGGCATTGGCGAAATCCACCCACTCCTTCAGCTGGGCGGGGGTGTACACCGCGCCGGTGGGGTTGGAGGGGCTGCAGATGTAGATGATGTCCGCCTTCTTGCTCTCGTCGGGCATGGGCAAAAAGCCGTTCTCCTCCCCGGCCTGGGCATAGATCACCCGGCGGCCGTCGGAGATGTTGTCGTCCACATAGGTGGGATAGACCGGGTCCGGCACCAGGACGGTATTGTCCTCGCTGAACAGGCCCAGAATATTGGCCAGATCGCTCTTGGCTCCGTCGCTGATGAAGATCTCATCGCTGGCCACCTGCACGCCCCGCTGGCCGTAGTAATCCCGGATGGCGTCCTTCAAAAAGCCATAGCCCTGCTCGGGGCCGTAGCCGTGGAACCCCTCGGGGGTGCCCATCTCGTCCACCGCCTGGTGCAGCGCCTGGATCACGGGCTTGGCCAGGGGCAGGGTCACATCGCCGATGCCCAGGCGGATGATCTCCCGCTCCGGGTGGGCGGCGGTAAATTCGGCCACCTTCTTGTTCACCGTGCTGAACAGATAGCTCTGGGCCATCTCGGTGTAATGACGGTTCATCTTCATATTTCTCACAGCCTCCCTCTGCCGCCCGCCCGGCGGGGCCGGCAGCTTTCTGATTCGTTTTCAGTTCCCCTCTATTATAGTAAACCAGGCCGCCCGGCACAAGCCAAAAGTTTTTTGAAAAGGCCTTGACATCCCCCGAGAGATAGGCTATAAAAGGTATAGCGATTTACCACTTGTTCGTAAAATAAGGAGAGTTCAACCTATGGAAGAGATTTTTGAGCGCATTCGCTCTCTTCTGGCTTCTCAGCTGGATATCGATGAGGACCGCATCACCATGGACAGCAGCTTCGTGGAGGATTTCGAAGCCGACAGCCTGGACCTGGTGGACATGGTCATGTCCCTGGAGGACGAGTTCGGCATTGAGGTGCCGGACGAGGCAGTTGAAAACTTCCACACCGTGGGCGATGTGGTTCGGTATGTGGATGAAAACACCTGAATCTTGACCCGTACACGGATTTTGTCCCCCTGCCCTGCGGAGCGGGGGCTTTTTATTGTGATTCCCCGCGGCCCCCGGGCCCGGGCGACTGTGAAAGAGCGAGGAGTGTGACCCATGAGCGCAGAGAAGAAGAAATTGGTGGAGGCCATCACCAGCCAGGAGGAGGATTTTGTCCAGTGGTATACGGACATCTGCCTGAAGGCTGAGATGGTGGATTATTCCAGCGTCAAGGGATTTATGGTGCTGCGGCCCTACGGCCAGGCCATCTGGGAGAATATCCAGGCCATCCTGGACAAGCGGTTCAAGGCCACCGGCCACGAGAACGTGGCCATGCCGGTGCTGATCCCCGAGAGCCTCTTGAAAAAAGAGGGGGAACTGGTGAACGGCTTTGCCCCCGAGGTGGCCTGGGTGACCATGGGCGGCTCGGAGCCGCTGGAAGAACGGCTGGCCGTGCGCCCCACCAGCGAGACCATGTTCTGTGACCACTGGGCCCATGTGCTCCACTCCTACCGGGAGCTTCCCATGCTGTACAACCAGTGGTGCAGCGTGGTGCGGTGGGAAAAGACCACCCGCCCCTTCCTGCGCAGCCGGGAGTTCTGGTGGCAGGAGGGCCACACCATCCACGAGACTGCCGCCGAGGCCGAGGCCGAGACCGAGCAGCAGCTGAACTGCTACGCCGACTTTGCCGAACAGGACCTGTGCATCCCGGTGGTGAAGGGCCGCAAGACCGACAAGGAAAAGTTTGCCGGCGCCGAGGCCACCTACACCATCGAGGGGATGATGAAGGACGGCAAGAGCCTGCAGTGCGCCACCAGCCACTACTTTGGCGACAAGTTCAGCCGCGCCTATGACGTGACCTTCACCGGGCGGGACAACAAGCTCCAGTACCCCTTCCAGACCAGCTGGGGCATGACCACCCGGATGATCGGCGCCGTGATCATGACCCACGGCGACGACAGCGGCCTGATCCTGCCTCCCGCCATCGCCCCCTACCAGGTGGTGATCGTGCCGGTGGCCGCCCACAAGCCCGGCGTGATGGAAAAGGCCGAGGAGCTGCGCCAGCGGCTGGCCTCCTTTGTGCGGGTCAAGCTGGATGCCAGCGACAACTCTCCCGGCTGGAAGTTCAGCCAGTGGGAGATGAAGGGCGTGCCCCTGCGCCTGGAGATCGGCCCCAAAGACCTGGAAAAGAACCAGTGCGTGCTGGTGCGCCGGGACAACCGGGAAAAGGCCTTTGTGAGCCTGGACGAGCTGGAGACCGCCATTCCCCGCCTGCTGGACGAGCTGGCCAAGAGCCTGTACCAGAACGCCCTCAAGAACCGGGAAGAGCGCACCTACACCGCCCGCACCCTGGACGAGGTGAAGGAGCTGAGCGCCACCAAGAGCGGCTTTATCAAGACCATGTGGTGCGGCGATGTGGCCTGTGAGGAGAAGATGAAGGCCGAGGCCGGTCTTTCCAGCCGGTGCATGCCCTTCGAGCAGGAGAACCTGGGCGAGGTTTGCCCCTGCTGCGGGCGGCCCGCCAAGACCATGGTGGTCTGGGGCAAGGCCTATTGATACTTGCGGCAGATCCGCTTTGGGCGGGGCCGGTGATTTCACCGGCCCCGCTTTTTTTAAAAAAGGAGGGTATTTGCTCATGATCCACACCATCCGATGCCCCGGCTGCGGGGAGTGCATCCGGGAATGTTCCCTGCAAGCCAACGCCATTGAGCGGTGGGAGGAGGGGGTGCGCATCCATCTGGACCGATGCAACCGATGCGGCCACTGCGGCGCGGTCTGCCCCAACGGCTGCATGGACCATCCCCTGGCCCCCATGGGCCCGCCGGCCCCTGCCCCCCTGCCCCCACAGCAGGCCCTGACCTTCCTGCGCACCCCCCGCAGCGTGCGCAGATACCGGCCCCAGCCGGTGCCCCGGGAGCTGCTGACCCAACTTCTGGAGGCAGGGCGCTACCCCCAGACCGCCAAGAACACCCAGGGCATCCAGTACCTGGTGCTGGAAGGGGCCGACAAGGTGGGGCAGGTGAACCGGCTGTACTGCCAGATCGCCCGCGCCCTGCCCCCGGACGCCCCCAACCGGGACGCCATCCTGCGGCCGGTGCTACGGCAGGAAGAGGAGGGCTTTGACGCCCTGTTCTACGGCTGCCCCCAGCTGATTTTTGCCCTCAGCGCCCGGGACAATCCCAACGGGATGCGGAACGCCCAGTTTTCCCTGACCTTCCTCTCCTTGATGGCCCCCTCCCTGGGGCTGGGCACCTGCTGGAGCGGCCAGATGGAAAAGCTGGCCTGCACCGAGGAGTACATGCCGGCCTTTGGCCGGCTGATCGGCCTGCCCGAGGGGATGCGGATCTGCGGCTGCCTGATGGTGGGATACCCGGCAGTGCGCTTTCGCCGGCTGGTGCCCCGGGATCCCCTGAAAGTTTACTGGCGGTGAGGGCCCGGCGGGCATATTCCTTCTCTCCTTTGCATACAAAAAGAACAGAATCTACAGGCGCAGCCAGCACAAAGGGCGCGCGGGCAGTGAAAACACACTGTCCGCGCGCCCTTGCTGCTGCCGGAAGGAGCTGAAGAAATATGGAACTTACCGCCGATCTGGCCGGCTTTCTGTTGGGGCTGGTGCTGGTCGTCAAGGGAGGCGACCTGTTTGTGGACGCCTCCGTCTCCACTGCCCGGGCCCTGCGGGTGCCCCCCTTTGTGATCGGTGCCACCCTGGTGAGCCTGGCCACCACCCTGCCGGAGCTGCTGGTGAGCCTGTTTGCCTGCCTGCAGGGCCGCACCGAGCTGGCCGTGGGCAACGCGGTGGGCAGCGTCACCGCCAACACCGGGCTGATCCTGGCCCTGGCCCTCATCGCCCTGCCCGGCCTTGCCGCCGGCAAGGATTTGTTCCTCAAAAGCATCCTGCTGATGGGGGCCGCCGCCTCTCTCCTGCTCTTGGGGCGGCGGGGCTGCCTCACCGGCGCCGGGTGCCTGGTGCTGCTGGGCTGCCTGGCCCTGTTTTTGGCCGGCAGCCTGCTGGCCGCCCGCAAAGGCCGCAGCCTGCGCCCGCCCAAAGAGGAAGAAAGCCGCCCTCTGGAACAGCTGGGGCTGTTTGTGCTGGGAGGCGGCTGCATCCTGGCGGGGGCCCAGCTGTTGGTAAACACCGGCGCCGGGATGGCCGGCCGGCTGGGGGTGCCTGAGAGCGTGGTGGGGGCCACCATCCTGGCAGTGGGCACCTCCCTGCCCGAGCTGGTCACCACTCTCACCGCCATCCTGAAAAAGCAGAGCGCCCTCTCGGCCGGCAATATCCTGGGGGCAAATCTCATCGACACCACCCTCATCCTGCCCCTGTGCTGGCTGGCGGGCGGGGGCAGCCTGCCCCTGGGCAGCCAGTGCCTGGGCCTGGACCTGCCCTTCTGCCTGATGATCCTGGCGGTGGCCTTTCTGCCGCCCCTCTTTACCCGGCACTTTTCCCGCTGGCAGGGTTTCGGCTGCCTGGGGCTGTATCTGTGCTATCTGGGGCTGATGATGGGCTGAACTCAGCGGATGCCCACCAGATCCCGCACCACAGCCCCCGCCAGCATCAGCCCCGCCGCCCCCGGCACAAAGCTCACGCTGCCGGGCACGTTGGTTTTGGGCCGGCCCGGGCGGGGCGGGTCCTCCGAGGGTGTCTCGGGCTCGGCGGTCTGCTGAGCCGGGAACAGGGGCCGGGGCGGCTCGGTGGAGTAGACCACCCGCACGTTCTGGATACCCCGGGCCCGGCACTCCTTGCGCATCACCCGGGCCAGAGGGCAGCCGGAGGTCTTTTCCAGGGTGGTGAGGCAGAGCTTTTCCGGCTCCAGCTTGTTGCCGGTGCCCATGCAGCTGATCACCGGCACCCTCGCCGCCCGGGCCCGGGCCAGGATCTCCAGCTTGGCGCTCACGGTATCCACCGCGTCGATCACATAGTCATACCCCTCAAAGGGCAGCTGGTCGGCGGTGGCGGGGGTGTAAAACAGGTTCACCTGCCGCACCTGGCAATCCGGGTTGATGTCCCGGATCCGCCGGGCCGCCGCCTCGGTCTTGCGCATCCCCAGGGTAGAGCGCAGGGCCAGCAGCTGGCGGTTCAGGTTGCTCTCCCCCACCCGGTCGTCGTCCACCAAAGTCAAGCTGCCCACCCCTGCCCGGGCCAGGGCCTCGGCGGTGTAGCCCCCTACCCCGCCCAGCCCGAACAGCAGCACCTTTGCCCGGCGGAGCTTTTCCACCCCCTGAGGCCCCAGCAACAGGGCCGTGCGTTCTTCCATGGACATGATCGTTTCCTTTCACTCCCGGCGCCCCTTGGCTGCCGGGAGATTTTTTTATTTTGCCCTTTTGGGGACATCCGGGCCCCCGCCGGGGAGGTTTTATTCTCCTTTATTATAATTCCCGCCCCTTGGGGCTGTAAAGCGCCCCGGGCGCCCGGCACCTTGGCCGGGAGGGCGGAATAGAGTGGGATAAATCCCTACAAAGGAGTTGTGCATATGAGTACCGGCATTCTTCGGATACAGACCTACACCAGCCGTCAGGCCAGCACTTTGCCGGGTGTGACCGTGACGGTGACCGGGGACGGCTTTACCCAGAACTTCGTCACCGACGAGGAGGGCAACGCCCCCGATCTTGTCATCGAGGCCCCCGACCCGGCCCTCTCCCTGGACCCGGCCAACACCACCCGGCAGCCCTACTCTCTGGTGAACATCACCGCCGCCCGGCAGGGCTGGCAGAGCATCACCCTGAAAGGGGTGCAGATTTTCGGCGGCCAGACCACCCTGGCCCCGCTGGAGCTGGCCCCCACCGGCTCGGCCCAGCCCGCCAGCGCCCCTCTGCTGGTGGAGATCCCGCCTCATCCCCTTTTCTCGGGGCAGGGAGGCAGCGGGGCGGCCCCTCTCACCGAAAACGTGGATCGCATCCTGAGCCAGGTGGTCATCCCCAAAACCATCACGGTGCATCTGGGCACCCCCTCCTCCAGCGCCTCCAATGTGACTGTCTCTTTTGTGACCTACATCGCCACGGTGGCCTCGGGGGAGATCTACCCCACCTGGCCGGAGCAGGCCCTGCGGGCCAACATCCTGGCCCAGATCAGCCTGGCCCTGAACCGGATATACACCGAGTGGTACCTGAGCAAGGGGTATAACTTTGACATCACCGGCAGCCCCGGCTACGACCAGATCTACACCCACGGGCGCACCATCTTCGAGTCGGTGCAGAAGATCGCCGAGGAGATCTTCAACAACTATGTGCGCAAGACCGGCACGGTAAACCCCTATTTCACCGAGTACTGCGACGGCAAGACCGTGACCTGCAAGGGCATGAGCCAGTGGGGCACCGTGACCAAGGCCAATCAGGGGCTGTCGGCGCTCCAGATCCTGAAATCCTACTACGGCAACGATGTGGAGATCGTCTCCAGCCAGAACATCAGCGGCATCCCCCGCAGCTATCCGGGCAGCCCCCTGCGGGTGGGCAGCAGCGGCACCGACGTGGCCGTCATCCAGCGTCAGCTGAATCGGATCGCCCGGGACTACCCCTTCTTCGGCACCCTCACGGTGGACGGCAATTTCGGCACCTCCACCGAGGAGGTGGTGAAAAAATTTCAGAAACAGTTCAACCTCACCACCGACGGAGTGGTGGGCAAATCCACCTGGTACAAGATCAGCTACATCTATGTGAGCGTCAAGGACCTGGCCGAGCTGACCAGCGAGGGCGAGGTGTCCGAGGGGAGCGTCAGCGGCGGCGAATGGGGCGGCACGGTGCTCCAGAGCGGCAGCCGGGGCAGCGAGGTGGAGCAGGTACAGTTCTGGCTCAACGCCCTCTCCCTCTACGATTCCAGCCTGGCGGTGAGCGTGGACGGGGTCTATGGCCCGGTCACCCAGCGGGCGGTGCAGAACTACCAGCGGCTGCGGGGGCTGACGGTGGACGGCAAAGTGGGCCGCCTCACCTGGGACGCCCTCTACGCCGACTACCTCAGCGCCCAGAGCGACGCCAGCGGCCGGCTGCCCACCCAGTACCCGGGCAGCCCCATCCAGGAGGGTGATCGGGGCACCAACGTGAAGCTGGTGCAGTTCTATCTGCGGATGGCCGCCACCCTGTACACCTCCCTCACGGCCCCCACGGTGGACGGGATCTTCGGTTCCGGCACCCGCAGCGCCGTGATCGCCTTCCAGCGGTATTTCGGCCTCACCGCCGACGGCATTGTGGGCCGGGCCACCTGGAACAAGCTCACTGAGGTGTACCTGGGGGTCACCAACTCCCTGCTCAGCCCCAGCCTGCGGCCGGGGGATTACCCGGGAGTCCTGAAACAGGGCTCCACCGGCACCGCCGTGCGGGAGCTGCAATACTATCTGGTCATCCTGCAGGCCTACTACAACAGCCTGCCCGCTGTATCCATCGACGGCATTTTCGGCCCGGCCACCGCCCGGGCGGTGGAGGCCTGGCAGCAGATGCAGGGGCTGACGGTGGACGGCATCGTGGGCCCGGCCACCTGGCAGAGCATCTACTCCCGCGCCTCGGCGCTGCGCACCAGCGGCCCGGTCATCACGGTAGAGCGGCGGTCCTACCCGGGCGGCCCCCTCACTGAGGGAGCGTCGGGGGCGGATGTGGAGTACATCAGCCGCCTTCTGGAGCTGGTGGCCTTCTACTATCCCCAGGTACAGAGCTACGGCCGCACCCACTACTTTGACAGCGACCTCACCCTCAGCGTCAAGAGCTTCCAGACCCAGTTCGGGCTGCCGGTCACCGGCCAGGTGGATGCGCTGACCTGGTTCAGCCTGGAGGCGGTGGCCGCCGACCTGGTGGCCCGGGGAGGCGTGGTGGACGACGGCACCGGCTATCCCGGCTACGCTCTGGGCCTGGGCAGCATGGGCTACCCGGTCTACCTGGTACAGCAGTGGCTCAATCGGCTGGCCGACCTGGAATATTTCTACCGCTATGTGCCCCAGGACGGCAACTTTGACGGGACCACCCGGGACGCGGTGCTCCTGTTCCAGCTGCTGAACGGCCTGGCGGAGACCGGCGTGGTGGACCAGGCCACCTGGGACGCCCTGCGCCAGGCCATCCGCTGAACACCTGTTTTTTCTGCAAAGGAGGCAATCGTCATGGCAAAAGTCCTTGTATACGACCCGGATACCAACAAGATCTACACCTACCCCAACCTGAGCGAGAGCGACCCCATGCCCTACAGCTACAACTCCACCCTGCGGGTGCGGGAGTTCCGGGGCTCCAGCTCCTCTCCCACCCTCTGGACCACCACCGCCGCCATGGAGGCCTGGAACCTGACCCGGCGCAAATACGGCAAGGGCATCTATGTGGGCTACGCCTTCAAGCGGATCTGGGAGGGCGGCCACAGCGCCACCAGCCAGCACTACGCAGGGGTGGCCTTTGACGTGGGGCAGAACACCACTGCCTCCGCCCGCCGGGCCATCTGGCAGGCCGCCAAGGACACCGGGGCCTGGGGCTATGTGGAGCCCCTGAGCCTCACTCCCACCTGGGTCCACTTTGACCGTCGGCTGGGCACCCCCGCCTGCGGCGGAAGCTCCGGCTATCCCACCCTGCGCAGCGGAGCCGTTGGGGTGTATGTGCTCATCATGCAGGACGCCCTCAACGCCCTGGGCTACTCCACCCGTACCCTGGACGGCAAGTTCGGCGCCAATACTCTCAGCGCCCTCAAGTCCTTCCAGTGCAGCGTGGGCCTCACTGCCGACGGAGTGTGCGGCTGCAACACCTGGAAGAAGCTCACCTCCGCCGCCTTGGGCATCGGCCGCACCGCCACCGTGCTCAACTGATTCGATTTCTGACCCCACACACAAAGGGGGCGGGCCGTCACCGGCCCGCCCCCTTTGTGCGTTTTTTACAGTCCCAGCACCTCGCCGATGGGCCGCCGGATCACCAGGGTGGCCCGCTTGTCGGCGGGGGTCTCGGTTTTGTTGATGAGCACCAGCTCCTTGCCCCCATAATAGTCCAGCAGCCCCGCCGCCGGGTACACCGAGAGGCTGGTGCCTCCCACGATCAGCAGGTCCGCCTGTTCCAGGCTGCGCACCGCCCGGCTCAGCACCATCTGGTCCAGCCCCTCCCCGTAGAGCACCACATCCGGCTTGATCACCGCCCCGCAGCTGCACCGGGGCACCCCGGTGCTCTGGGCGATCTGCTCCAGGGTGTAGCTCTTGCCGCACCGGGTGCAGAAGTTCCGATGGATGCTGCCGTGGAGCTCCAGCACGTTGCGGCTGCCCGCCGCCTGGTGCAGCCCGTCGATGTTCTGGGTGATCACCGCCTTGATCTTGCCCTCCTTTTCCAGAGCCGCCAGCCGCAGGTGAGCCGGGTTGGGCTTGGCTCCCCGCACGATCAGCTTGTCCCGGTAAAAGCGGAAGAACTCCTCGGTGTGGCTCACAAAGAAGTCATGGCTCAGGATCACCTCGGGCGGGTAATCGTAGGTTTGGTTGTACAGCCCGTCCACGCTGCGGAAATCCGGCACACCGCTCTCGGTGCTGACCCCCGCGCCCCCGAAAAAGACGATGTTGTGGCTCTGTTCAATCAATTTTTCCAGTCTCGGGTCCATGCCCTCTCCCCCTTTTGTCATGCCTGCTTTTTTGGTATACTGAAATGGCAGGGCCCCTTGGGGTCCTGCCTGTATTATACCATAAAGCCCGGCAACCGGGCGATCTTCGCCCGGATTTTCCGGCCTTGGGAGGGAATCTTCATGCCTTTGGAACTGAACGCCGAGACGGTCTGGCGGCTGCTGCCCCATCGCCAGCCGGACACCCACAAGGGCAGCTATGGCCGGCTTCTCTGCCTGGCAGGCAGCCGGACCTACCGGGGGGCTGCCGCCCTGGCCGCCGAGGGGGCGCTGCGGGCCGGCGCGGGGCTGGTGCAGCTGGCCAGCGTGGAGCCGGTGCTGTCCGGGGTGTGGCCCCGGCTGCCGGAATGCACCCTCCTGCCCTGCCCCGAGGACGGGGAGGGGCACATCAGCCCTTCCGCCGAAGGGCCTCTGCGGGAGGCCCTGGCCCAGGCCACCTGTTTTTTGGCCGGGCCGGGGCTGGGCAAAAGCCAGGGTCTGGCCGAGCTGCTGGTCTGCCTCATCAGGGCAGCCCGCTGCCCGGTGGTGCTGGACGCGGACGCCCTCAACCTGCTGGCCGGCAGCGATCTGCCCCACCCGGCCCAGGGGCAGCCCCTGATCCTCACCCCCCACCCGGGGGAGATGGGCCGGCTGTGCGGGCTCACCGCTGCCCAGGTGAACGCGGACCGGGAGGGAATCGCCCTGGATTTTGCCCGCCGCCAGGGGTGCGTGGTGGTACTCAAGGGCCACCGCACCCTCATTGCCGGGCCGGAGGGCAGCCTGTGGCAAAATACCACCGGCAACCCGGGCCTTTCCCGCGGGGGCAGCGGGGACGTGCTGGCCGGGATGACAGGGGCCCTCGCCGCCCAGGGGCTGCCGGCTCTCAGCGCCGCTCTGGCCGCCGTCTGGCTGCACGGGGCCGCCGCCGACCGATGCGCCGCCCGCCGCAGCCAGCTGGCCATGCTGCCCCAGGACATTTTTGAGGACCTGGGGGCTCTGCTGGCTGAGCAGGGCTTTTAAAACTTCGCGCCCTGCCTTTCGGGGCAGAGCGCGCTCTTTTTAGAGTCTCTCACAGGGCCAGGTCCAGGGCCATCATCAGGGCAAACCCCGCCAGGAAGCCCGCCAGCCCCTCCTTCTGGCTGGTGGAGCGGGGCAGCAGCTCCTGGGCGCAGACGCAAAGCATGGCCCCCGCCGCCATGCTGAGGGCCCAGGGCAGGGCGCTGGCCAGCATCCCCGCCGCCAGGGCCGCAGCCACAGCCCCCAGCGGTTCCACCGCGCCGCTGAGCACCCCGGCCCAGAAGGCCCGGGCCTTGCTGCGGCCGGCCTTGTAGAGGGGCAGGCTCACCGACGCCCCCTCGGGCAGGTTCTGGAGCCCGATGCCCAGGGCCAGGGCGGCGGCCCCCAGCTGGCCGCCCGCCGCCGCCAGGCCCACCACCATCCCTTCCGGCAGGTTGTGAAGGCTGATGCCCAGCAATAACCGCCGGCCCCGGTCCTGCCGGCCGCAGAGAGCTTCGGCCTGCGCTTCCAGGTCCAGCAGCAGCCAGGCCCCCAACAGCACTCCGCCGCACCCGGTAAACCAGGCGGGGCCGGCGCTGGCCTCCAGGGCCGGCAGCAGCAGGCTGAAAATGCTGGCCGCCAGCATCACCCCGCCCGCAAATCCGTCCACCGCCCGCTGGAGTTTTCCGGGCTCTTCCGGGCCCATCAGAAACACCGAGGCAGACCCTGCACAGGTGCAGAGAAACGGGAAGGCCGCGGCCTCCAGGGCCTCCGTCCAGTATGGCATAGCAAAACCCCTCTCCCTCCGGCCTCTGCCGCAAGGGGAGTGGCCGTTTTTTCCCCATCCTATGCCCTCCTGCCCCAAAGGGTGCCCCGCAAAAAGGGAGCGGCTCATCCCTTGGCCGCTCCCCGTGTCTCGTTCCAATATTCTCCCATGCTCTGGCCGGGCTGGCCGGTCACCTCGTCTTGCAGGTAGTCCCCCAACCCTGCGTCGGCCGGCTGCCAGCCCAGGGCCTCCTCCTCGCTGCCGAATTCCACCTCTGCATACCAGAACTCGGTGGGGGCGCCCTCGTCCACCCGGTTTACCTCCAGCCGCAGCCCGCCCGGCAGGGGATAGTCCCGCCGGAGTTTGGGGATGAGAGGCCAGCCGATCAGCTCCCGCAGCTGTTCAAAGAGTTCCGGGCCGATGGGGGTCTCGATCTCCCGCCGGGTCAGCCTCCCCTTGCCCTTGAAGCAGAGGATATGCCGGGTCTCGCCGCCCTTTTGGGCCTCCCTGCGGATCCGCACTGTGGGCCGCACCGACACATAGCCCTGTTCCATCTCATATTCCGCCTTTGGCACAAGGCCCCGGGGCCACCCTGTCACCATCCATTTGCGCTCGATTTCCATCTCTTCACTCTCCTTTTGTTGAAGCCGCCCCGGCCGCCGGGGCGGTACACAGGCTGATGCCCAATACCCCTATGATGATGAGAATGGTGCAGATCAGCTGATAGGGGTAGAGGGGCTCTTTCAGGATCAGCGCCCCCGCCACCACCGACAGGGCGGTGGAAAAATTGCCGAAGATGGTGGCGCTCATGGCCGGCAGGGTGCGCAGGGCATAGGTGATCAGCGCCCCGGTCACCAGGGTGCACAGGATGCCCAGATAGAGCACCTTGCCCAGGTACGCCGGCTGGGCAAGGGGGCGCAGGTATTCGGCCAGCCCGCCTTTCAGGGCTCCGCCGGCCAGGCTGAGAGCCCAGAACAGGGCGCAGCCGGTGCCGCAGCAGAAATAACTCACCGTGAGGGGGGCGCAGCTCAGGCGCACCCGCCGCATATACACATTGCTGAGGGCGCAGCTCAGGCTGGAGACCAGCAGCAGCAAAAATCCCGGCAGGGATACCGCCCGCAGTTCATCCCCGGCGCCCAGCCCGAACATAGCCATCACCGACAGCACCGACAGGGCCGCAAAGAGGTTCTGCCCCCGGGTGGACTTCTCCCGCAGCACCACGCCCCCGATCAGCCGGGCAAACACCGGCACCGCCGCAAACAGGATGCCGCTGACAATGCTGGTGGTGTACAGAAGCCCAAAGGCCTGAAAGCCCAGAAAGCCCACATAGCTGGCCGCCGTGACGGCCAGGTCTCTTTTGGGCAAGGCCGAGCGGTCCCATCGGATCCGCCCCGCCGCCCGCAGCAGCAGCGCCCCCAGAAAGGCGACGGTGAACCGAAGGGTGAGCAGTTGCAGCGAGCCCCCCTGGCCCACCTCGGTCTTGACCACCATAAAGGTGAAGCCCACCGGCACCGAATAGCCCAGCATGGCCAGGTAGGCCAGGGCCCAGGCCCGTTTTCCCCTGCTGTTCATGATTGTTGTCCCCCTCCCTCTTCCTATCCTATTGTAGCAGGGCCTCCCCGGCCCCGCAACCGTTTGACGCCCGCCCCTTGCCCGACGGCTGCGGGCGCGGTATACTGAATCTGAAATGATTTTCTTATTATAAGAGGTATCCTATGAAAACCGAGCGCAGTTATCCCCGCTACACCGTCACCCCCAAGGGCGAAGCCTGGCTGAAGGGCGGCCACCCCTGGGTATATGAGGACGAGATCACCCAATCCCCCGACCCGGTCCCCGAAAATGGAAGCCTGGTGGACGTGATGAGCGGCAAGGGCCGCTACCTGGGCACCGGCTTTCTCAGCCTGCACAGCAAGATCCGGGTGCGGCTGCTGAGCCGGAACGCCAACGACCGCTTTGACGGGGAGTTCTGGGAGCGGCGGCTGCGCTATGCCTGGGAGTACCGCAAGACGGTGCTGAGCCCGGAGGACCTGCAGGCCTGCCGCCTGGTGTTTGGGGAGGCGGACCAGCTGCCTGGCCTGACCGTGGATCGGTTCGGGGAGGTCCTGGTGGCCCAGACTCTCTCGTACGGGATGGACCGGCTCAAGCCCCTGATTTTCCCCCTGCTGGTGAAGATTCTGGAAGAGGACGGCCAGACCATCTCCGGCTTTTACGAGCGGAACGACGAGGCCCTGCGGGACAAGGAGGGCCTTGCCCAGTACAAGGGCTGGTTTGAGCTGCCCGGCCGCCCCAGCTCCGCCCAGACCTGGACCCTGATCCGGGAGAACGGGGTGCAGTACCGGGTGGACTTTGAGAACGGCCAGAAGACCGGCTTTTTCCTGGACCAGAAATTCAACCGCCGGGCGGTGGCCCACCTGGCCCGGGGCAAGCATGTGCTGGACTGCTTCACCCACACCGGCAGCTTTGCGCTGAACGCGGCCCTGGGAGGGGCCGAACATGTCACCGCGGTGGACGTGAGCGAGGCCGCCCTGGAAAACGCCCGCTTCAACGCCCGGCTCAACGGCCTGGAGGAGCGGATGGACTTTGTGGCCGCCGACGTGTTTGACCTGCTGCCCCGGCTGGAGGCCCAGGGCAGCCCCTATGATTTCATCATCCTGGACCCTCCCGCCTTCACCAGAGCCCGCAAGACCGCCAAAAACGCATTGCGGGGATACAAGGAGATCAACTACCGGGCCATGAAGCTGCTGCCCCGGGGCGGGTATCTGGCCACCGCCAGCTGCAGCCACTTTGCCACCGAGGAAATGTTTGTAAAAATGCTGCATGAGGCCGCCCGGGATGCAAACCGCCAGCTGCGGCAGATCGAGGCCCGCCAGCAGGCTGCCGACCACCCCATCCTGTGGAATGTGGAGGAAACCGCCTACCTGAAGTTCTATCTGTTCCAGGTGATCTGAGGGAGGGGGTTCCCCACTGTACCCACCATCGTTTTTTCTCTCCCGGCGCTTTTCGTCAGCCAATACAAAATTCAAAAATCGTTGTGGTGTTAATTTCTTGCAAATTGTCAATTGCGCCAAAGCCGCCAAGTACATATAATAATAGCATACAGCAAGGGCGCTGTGGATGATCTTTCATCCGCGGCGCCTTTTTTGTATATTTGCTTCATCAGTAGAGGGGTGGAGCAGATATATACAGCCTGGTGTAACCGGCTCGGTGCTACCGGCCAAAAGAAAGCAAAGGAGTATGAGAGTATGGCAGCAAACGTCATGGAAATCTACGGAACCAAGGTGTTCAACGAGCATGTGATGCGCGAGCGCCTTCCCAGCGCCACCTACAAGAGCCTGAAGGCCACCCTGGAGCGGGGCCAGCCTCTGGACATCGAAGTGGCCAACGTGGTGGCCAGCGTCATGAAGCGTTGGGCCATGGAGCAGGGCGCCACCCATTTCACCCACTGGTTCCAGCCTCTGACCGGCATCACCAGTGAGAAGCATGACAGCTTCATGAACCCGGTGGGCGACGGCACTGCCATCATGGAGTTCAGCGGCAAGGAGCTGGTCCGGGGCGAGCCCGACGCCTCCTCCTTCCCCAACGGCGGCCTGCGCGCCACCTGCGAGGCCCGCGGCTACACCGCCTGGGACCCCACCAGCTACGCCTTTGTGAAGGATGACGTGCTGTGCATCCCCACCGCCTTCTGCAGCTACACCGGCGAGGCGCTGGACAAGAAGACCCCGCTGCTCCGTTCCATGAGCGCGCTGTCCACCCAGGCCTGCCGTATGCTGAAGCTGTTCGGCAAGGATGTGGACTATGTGAGCTCCACCCTGGGCGCCGAGCAGGAGTTCTTCCTGGTCAAGAAGGAGGACTACGACGCCCGTGAGGACCTGATCCTCACCGGCCGCACCCTGTTCGGTTCCTCCTCCGCCAAAGGCCAGGAGCTGGAAGAGCATTACTTCGGCACCCTGCGCCCCGCGGTCAGCGCCTACATGAAAGAGGTTTGCGAAGAGCTGTGGAAGCTGGGCGTTCCCCTCAAGACCAAGCACAACGAGGTGGCCCCCTGCCAGCACGAATTCGCCCCCATCTTTGAGCCCGCCAACGTGGCCATCGATCACAACCTGCTCACCATGGAGATCATGAAGAAAGTGGCCCCCCACCACGGTCTGGTCTGCCTGCTGGATGAGAAGCCCTTCGAGGGTGTAAACGGGAGTGGCAAGCACAACAACTGGTCGATGAGTGCTCCCAAAATGAACCTGCTGGATCCGGGCGATACCCCTATGGAGAACCTGCAGTTCCTCACCTTCCTGGCCGCTGTGATCAAGGGCGTGGACGAATACCAGGATCTGCTGCGCGTCACCACCGCCACCGCCGGCAACGAGCACCGGCTGGGCGCCAACGAGGCGCCTCCCGCCATCATCTCGGTGTACCTGGGCGATGAGCTGGACGCGGTGCTCAACGCCATCGACACCGGCAGCGAGTACAAGGGTCCCGTCAAGATGAAGATGGATCTGGGCGTGGATGTGCTGCCCAAGTTCAGCAAGGACTCCACCGACCGCAACCGCACTTCTCCTTTTGCCTTCACCGGCAACAAGTTTGAATTCCGTATGCCCGGCTCCTCCCAGAACCTGGCCGATATCAACATGGCGCTGAACACCGTGGTGGCCAAGGAACTGAAGGATTTTGCCGACGAGCTGGAAAAGGCCGATGATTTTGAGGCCGCCGTGATCGCCCTGGTCAAGAAAGTATTCCACGACCATCGCCGCATCATCTTCAACGGCGACGGCTATGCTCCCGCCTGGGAGAAAGAGGCCGAGAAGCGGGGCCTGCTGAACCTGAAGAGCGTTCCCGAAGCCATGCCCTACATGGTGAGCGACAAGAACGTGGCTCTGCTGGAGGAATTCGGCGTTCTCACCAAGACCGAGGTGGAGAGCCGCTGCGAAGTAGCTCTGGAGCAGTATTCCAAACTGCTGCACATCGAGGCCGTGGCCATGCTGGAGATTGCCCACAAGCAGATTGTGCCGGCCATCAACACCTTCATGACCGACACTGCTGCCACCATCACCTCCAAGCAGGCCGCCTGCCCCGGCATCAGCTGCAAGGCCGAGACTAAGCTGCTGAAAGAGATGAGCGCCTACTCCGATGAGATCTGCGAGCGTCTGGACGTGCTGAACGCCGCGGTGGAAGAGGCCGAGGCTCAGGAGGGCGCTCTGGCCATCGCCAAGGCCTACCACGACAAGGTGAAGGTTGCCATGGAGAGCCTGCGTGCCGCCAGCGACAGCGCCGAGGCCATCTGCGGCGAAGAGTACTGGCCCATGCCCAGCTACTCCTCCATGCTCTACTACACCATGTAATTTTACCAACCCAAATACCACTTATCATGTGAGTATTTTTCCTTTTTCCTTTTGACATTCTCCTTTTCCTATTTTTCTTACACCAAGCCCAGAAGGCCCGCCGGAATCGGCGGGCCTTTTGGGTTTCAGAGGCCCCAAAAGTCTGTGTTTTCTGCCTCCTTTTTTCATTGACGGAAGGCGGTTTGCTGCGGTATACTGTTATCAACAGATGACAAGGGCGTCCATCCGTTTCTGCCGCTTTGGGGCAGACGCGGCGGCCCTTTTTTCGTTTTGGGGCCCCGGATGCCCCGCAGGACGTTCTCGGCCGCGTTCAGGGAGGTTATCATGATCAGACGGATCTCTTCGCACAGCAGCCCGGAAGAAATTCTGGACTATATCTCGGACAACGACGTAAAATTTGTACGGCTTGCCTTTTGTGACATCTTCGGCAACCAGAAGAATATTTCCATCCTGTCCACCGAGCTGCCCCGGGCCTTTGAGTACGGGGTCAGCTTCAACGGCAGCTTTATTCCCGGCTTCATGAATGTGGAGGAGAGCGACCTGGTGCTCAAGCCGGACCCCTCCACCTTCTCCATCCTGCCCTGGCGGCCCGCCGACGGCCGGGTGGTGCGGATGTTCTGCGACATCTACCGGCGGGACGGCCAGCCCTTTGAGGGCAACTGCCGGGGCTATCTGAAAGGTGTGGACGACAGGGCTCAGGCGCTGGGCTACCAGTGCCAGATCCGCAGCGCCTGCGAGTTCTATATCTTCGAGACCGACGAGCGGGGCCGGCCCACCCGCATCCCCATCGACCGGGGCAGCAACTTTGATGTGGCCCCCCTGGACCGGGGCGAAAACTTGCGCCGGGAGATCAGCATGGACCTGGACGAGATGGGCATCCACCCGGAATACATGCACCACGAGAACGGCCCCGGCCAGAACGAGATCGACTATGAGCGGGCCCCGGTGGTGGCTGCCGCCGACCGGCTGATCCTGTTCAAGAACACGGTGAAGGTGATTGCCGACCGCAACGGCATGTTTGCCAGCTTCCTGCCCAAGCCCTTTGCCGGGGAGAGCGGCAGCGGGCTGCACCTGCGCTTCAGCCTCTCCAAAAACGGCACCGACACCTTCGGCCCCGAGGGGAACATGAGCCCGGAGGCCTCCCACTTTGCGGCCGGCATCATGCACCATGCCCGGGAGCTCACCGCCTTTTTGAACCCCATCCCCAACAGCTATTCCCGGCTGGGCTGCTACGAGGCGCCCCTGTATGTGACCTGGAGCCGCCAGAACCGCAGCCAGATGATCCGCATTTTCAGCGAACCGGGCCGGCGGGGCTATGTGGAGATGCGCAACCCGGACCCCAGCTGCAATCCCTATCTGGCCTTCGGGCTGGTGCTGGCCGCCGGGCTGGACGGCATTGAAAAATCCATGACCCTGCCCGACCCGGTGGATCGGAATCTCTCCGAACCCCTGTCTGACAGTGCCTTTCCCCAGCTGCCCGCCACCCTCCAGGAGGCGGTGAACGTGGCCCGGGAGAGCGAATTCATCCGCCGGGAGCTGCCCCAGCTGCTGGCAGACAAGTATTTTGAGGAACAGCAAAAGCTCTGCGATGAGGAGCAGAACATCGCATCCCACCCGGACGCCATCCAGGACCACTATTTCCTGAACACCTGATTGCACCCTGATTCCCAGAAGAAAGGAGGAAGCCGCGCCCATGCCCCGTGCCCTGATTGTCTCTGCCGGAGCCAGCTCCAACGAGTATCTGGCCCGCCATGTGGCGGAATACGGCTTTCCCCGGCCCACCATTGTGCCCAGCTGCGGCGAGGCCCGCCGGCTGCTGGCCACAAGCCCCTTTCAGCTGGTGGTCATCAACACCCCCCTGCCGGACGAGGTGGGCCACGAGCTGGGGCTGTATGTGGTGCGCAACACCCTGGCGGGCGCGCTGCTTTTGGTGAAGGCGGCCAATGCCGAACAGGCCGCCGGCCTGGTGGAGGACAGCGGCGTGCTGGTGCTGAGCAAGCCCTTCAACGCCGCCGCCTTCCGCCAGGGTCTGCACCTGGCCGCGGCCACCTCCCACCGGCTGGAAAACCTCTGGCAGGAAAACGAAAAGCTGCGGGATAAGCTGGAACAGACCCGCCTTGTCTGCCGGGCCAAGTGTCAGCTCATCCAGCAGGAGGAGATGACCGAGGCCCAGGCCCACCGCTATCTGGAAAAGCTGGCCATGGATACCCGGCGCAGTCTGGCCCAGGTTGCGCTGGATGTTTTGCAGGGCGGCGAATCTTCTGAATGATTTCTTTTTCGAGGGGTATTGACAAGCGGATTTTGTGTTTTATTATAGATAATAGAGTAATTTTGCTCCCGGATGGTTTTGACCTGGCAGGGGCCGGCAGTGTATTCCGGCCTCTTTCTTTTTGGGTCGGTCCGGGCAGCCGAGTATGAGGAGGAGAAGCGACATGTCCACCAAGTATATCTTCGTCACGGGCGGCGTGGTGTCCGGCCTGGGCAAGGGCATCACGGCGGCCAGCCTGGGCCGTCTGCTCAAGACCCGGGGCCTGAAGGTGGCTGCTCAGAAGCTGGACCCCTACATCAATGTGGATCCCGGCACCATGAGCCCGTACCAGCACGGCGAGGTGTTCGTCACCGACGACGGCGCCGAGACCGACCTGGACCTGGGCCACTATGAACGCTTTATCGATGAAAACCTGAATAAATACTCCAACCTCACCCAGGGCAAGGTGTACTGGAACGTTCTGAACAAGGAGCGGCAGGGCGAATACCTGGGTGAGACGGTCCAGATCATCCCCCACATCACCAACGAGATCAAGAGCTTCATCTACAACGCCGGCACCTCCACCGGGGCCGATGTGGTGATCACCGAGATCGGCGGCACCGCCGGCGACATCGAGAGCCAGCCCTTTCTGGAGGCCATCCGCCAGATTGGCATCGAGCAGGGCCCCGACAACTGCTGCTTCATCCATGTGGTGCTGGTGCCCTACATCAAGGGCAGCGACGAGCACAAGTCCAAGCCGGCCCAGCACTCGGTGAAGGAGCTCCAGGGCATGGGCATCCACCCCAACATCATCGTGCTGCGGGCAGATGACCCCATGGACAAGAGCATCTTCCGCAAGATCAGCATGTTCTGCAACGTGCCGGCCGACTGCGTCATCGAGAACCTGACCCTGCCCAGCCTGTACGAGTGCCCCCTGATGCTCAGCGCCAACGGGCTGGACACGGTGGTCTGCCGCCAGCTCAAGCTGAACACCCCGCCCAGCGACCTCACCGAGTGGAAGAGCATGCTGGCCCGCATCGCCACCCGCACCCGCACCTGCACCATCGCCCTGGTGGGCAAGTACGTCAAGCTGCACGACGCCTACCTGTCGGTGATGGAGAGCCTGTACCACGCCGGCTTTGAGAACGAGAGCCGGGTAAACATCCGCTGGGTGGAGAGCGAGAGCCTCATTGACCAGAAGCGGTGCGCCGAGGTCTTGGAGGGCGTGGACGGAATCATCGTGCCCGGCGGCTTTGGCGACCGGGGCATCGAGGGCATGATCCAGAGCGCCCGCTATGCCCGGGAAAACCACATCCCCTACTTCGGCATCTGCCTGGGCATGCAGATCCTGGTGATGGAGTTTGCCCGGGACGTGCTGGGCTACACCGACGCCAACAGCAGCGAGTTCACCCCCGCGGGGGCCCACAACGTGATCGACCTGATGCCCGACCAGCAGGGCAACCTGCCCAAGGGCGGCACCATGCGGCTGGGCAAATATCCCTGCTCGGTCAAGCCCGGCACCAAGCTGATGGAGTGCTACGGCAAGGCCGAGATCGAGGAGCGCCACCGCCATCGGTATGAGTTCAACAACCTCTACCGCACCGAGATGGAGGAGCACGGCCTGACCCTTTCGGGCACCAGCCCGGACGGCCATCTGGTGGAGGCCGCCGAGCTCACCGACCGGCCCTTCTACCTGGGCGTGCAGTTCCACCCCGAGTTCAAGAGCCGCCCCAACCGGGCTCATCCCCTCTTCAAGCGGTTCATTGCCGCCGCCCTGGAGTATGAGGAAAAAGAGCACGGCCAGCCCCTGCCCCTTTGATTTTTCTCCTCAAACAAACAGCTGCGCCGCCCCCGGTCGGGGGCGGCGCAGTTTTTCTCTTTAAGACCAAAAAGCGGGGCCGCCCTTTCCAGAGCGGCCCCGCTTTTGTGTGTTTTACAGGATGTGGAAGGTGAGGATCAGGCCGGAGAACACGATGGAGACGGTGGAGACCAGCTTGATCAGGATGTTCAGGCTGGGGCCGGAGGTGTCCTTGAAGGGGTCGCCCACGGTATCGCCGATCACCGCGGCCTTGTGGCAGTCGCTGCCCTTGCCGCCGTGGTTGCCGCGCTCGATGTACTTCTTGGCGTTGTCCCAGGCGCCGCCGGCGTTGGACATGAACACTGCCACCGCAAAGCCGGTGACCGAGACGCCGCCCAGCAGGCCCACCACGCCGTTGGCACCCAGCACCAGGCCGGTGAGGATGGGCACCACAATGGCCAGCAGGGCCGGGGCCACCATCTCCTTCAGGGCGCCCTTGGTGCACAGGGAGACGCAGGAGGCGTAATCGGGCTCGGCCTTGTACTCCATGATGCCGGCGATCTCACGGAACTGCCGGCGCACTTCCACCACGATGCTCTCGGCGGCAGTCTGCACCGCGCTCATGGTGAAGGCGGAGAAGACGAAGGTGAGCATGGCCCCCAGGAACAGGCCCACCAGCACCGCCGGGTTGGTGATCTTCAGGTCCAGCTGAGCCTGGCTCTCCACAATATCCACATAGGAGACCAGCAGGGCCAGCGCGGTGAGGGAGGCGGAGCCGATGGCAAAGCCCTTGCCGGTGGCGGCAGTAGTGTTGCCCAGGCTGTCCAGGGCGTCGGTGCGCTCCCGCACTTCCTCGCCCAGGCCGCTCATCTCGGCGATGCCGCCGGCATTGTCGGCCACAGGGCCGTAGGCGTCGGTGGCCAGGGTGATGCCCAGGGTGCTGAGCATACCCACCGCGGCGATGCCGATGCCGTACAGGCCCATGCTGTAGCTGGCAGAACCGCCCGCCGCAAAGAAGCTGACGATGACCGCCACCGCCACGATCAGGATGGAGGCCATGGTGGACTTCATGCCCAGGGAGATGCCGCCGATGATGACGGTGGCGGCGCCGGTCTCAGAGGAGGCGGCCAGCTCCTGGGTGGGTTTGTAAGTATCCGAAGTGTAGTACTCGGTGAAATAGCCGATGGCGCAGCCTCCGATCAGGCCGCAGAGGATGGCCACATACACGCCCATATTGCCCAGGATGAAGTAGGTGAGGGGCGCGGCCACCACCGCGGAGAGCACCGCCGCCAGATAGGTGCCGGTGCGCAGGGACATGAGCAGGGATTTCTGGGTGGCCTCCTCCTTGGTCTTGA
>CASFKY010000049.1 GCA_949295465.1 uncultured Oscillospiraceae bacterium | reverse complement strand
CCACGCCGGCCTGGGCGGCCTCGGCGGCGGTGCCGGCGCCCTCTGCCTTGTCGCCGGCGGCGGCGCTGGGGACGGGGGCGGTGAAGAAGACCTCGGCCTCCTGGCTCACCACGCACAGGTCGGCCCCGGCCGCCTGAAGGGCGGCGGTGCCGGCGCAGGTGCCCAGCACCACGGCGATCTGGGGCACCACGCCCGAGACCTGGCCGATCTTGGCGGTGAGGGCGGAGTTGGCCTTCAGAAGAGCCAGCCCCTCCTCCAGCTTGCCGCCGTTGCTGTTGTAAAAGGTCACCACCGGGTTGCCGGTCTGGGCGGCCAGGTCCAGGATGCGGACCTGAGTCTCGGCATCCCGGGCGGTCAGGGCCTGCCCGTTCTGGAACAGGGCGTACACCGGCTGGCCGCCGGCGCAGCCGAACGCGGCCTCCGCCCCGCCCTGACCAGACAGGCAGGTGTAGGACCCTTGGTCAAAGAAAGCGCCCAAAACGCTCGCTTTGCTGGTTTTGTCACACGCCATAGAATTTCCTCCTGCTATTCATACCATGTCTCTCCCCGCCGGGGAAATGCCCGGCGAAGGCTCTGAGTTTCACTTGACAAATACGTACCTATTATATCGATTTGGCCGGACTATGACAAGCCTTTTCGGTGCAAGACAAAATTTTTTCTCATTTTGCCCCCTGCATCGGTTTACTTTTTTGGCCCTGGCGGCGGGCTGCCCTTGTCTGGGCCTGCTCCTGCCGGCTGCGGGCCTTGCCCCGGGCCGCGGCCACCCGCAGACTCTCCACCTCGCTCTTGGTGAGGGGGCGGTATTTGCCCGGCGCCAGCATCCCCAGCTTCACCGAGCCCAGCGCCGTGCGCCGCAGCCGGGCCACCTCCAGCCCCACCGCCTGGCACATCCGCCGGATCTCCCGGTTTTTGCCCTCCCGGATGGTCATCTCCAGCACGGTGCGCTCGGGCTCGTCCACCAGTACCCGCACCACCGCCGGCAGGGTGCGGGTGCCGTCCTCCAGGGTGACCCCCTCGGAGAGCTGCACCACCTGCTCCTCGGTGGCCCGGGGATGCACCGTCACCCGGTAGAGCTTGCTCACCCCGTGGGAGGGGTGGGTCATCAGGTTGGCAAAATCGCCGTCGTTGGTGAGCAGCAAAAGGCCCTCGCTGTCCTTGTCCAGCCGCCCCACCGGGAACACCCGCACCGGCAGATCATCCACCAGGTCCATCACGGTCTTGCGGCCCCGCTCGTCGCTGGTGGTGGTCACATAGCCCCGGGGCTTGTGCAGGAGATAATAGTACAGCTCCTGCTTGCGGCGCAACAGCAGCTTCTGGCCGTCCACGCTCAATACGTCCCGATGGATGTCCATCTTGTCCCCCAGCTGCACCGGGTGGCCGTTGAGCTTGACCCGCCCCTCCCGGATGATCTGCTCGGCAGCCCGGCGGGAACAGTAGCCCTGCTCGCTCAATACTTTCTGGATCCTCTCCAACGCCATGGGAATCCTCCTGTGTCTGTCTCTTCTATACGTTTATACGTTGTATGCTTTTCTCGTCCTCTTCGGCCGGCTTCGGGCCGCCCGCAGCCCTGTGTACAGCCGCAAAGGGGGTGGACCCCCGGCCCGCCCCCTTCGTATCCTCTTATTCGGCTGCTTGGGCGGCCTCGTCGGCCCCGGCTGCCTTTGCCTTGCGCTTTTTCAGGCTCTCGGCCACCTTGTCCACCAGTTCGGGCAGCATGGTGATCAGCCGGTCCAGGGTGTCCCCCGAATCGGAGAGCTGAATGGTGCGCAGGGTGCCCTCCCGGTTGATGACCAAAAAGGCCACCGGCGTCACCGACACCCCCGCCCCGCTGCCGCCGCCAAACTGGCTTTTGGCGCTCTGGCCGGTGAAGTCGGAGCCCCCCGAGGCCGCCCCCAGCGTCACCTTGGACACCGGCAGGATGGTGGTGCCGTCCGGCGTGGTGATGGGCTTGCCGATGATGGTGTCGGAGTCCACCACTTCCCGCACCTTGTCGATGGTCAGGCCCATCAGGCCCTGTACCGTGTGATCCGCCATAAATATGCCTCCCTTGCTGCCGGGCCGGGTTCAGAACACCCGGTCCCGGTAAAGGCCGTACAAGGTGTACAGCCCTGCTGCTATCATTATAATCAATCGGGCCTGTATTTTACAAGAGAGAACTTCCCTGCCCTCCCCCAGGCCCGCAAAATCCGGCCAGAGCTCCAGCCGCTCAAAGCGAAGGTCCAGCCCTCTTTGCAGCACCCCCAAGCTGGCCGAGAGCCCTGCCCACAGCCCGCCGTACTCCCAGGCCGTGGAGGCCGCCGTCTCGCCCTGAACCGGCACCACCAGCACGATCCGGCGCACCTGCACCGCCCGCAGCACCTTTTTGGCCAGCCAGCCCGCCCGCGCCACCAGGCAGCTCAGCCGCCGCAGGTTTTCGGCCAGGTCCCTCTTGGGCCGGGCCTTTTTGGGGGCGTTTTTTTGGGGGGCCGGGGCGGCCTTTTGGCCGCTCTTGCCGCTTTGCGTGTTCTGCTTGTCCCCGGCGGCGGGTTTGGCCGGGGCGGCCCGCTTTGCCTGTTCTGCCTTTTGGCGCTCCTTTTTGGCCCGGCGCGCCTGGGCGGCGGCCTTTTTTTTGGCCCGGGCCTCGGCCTTTGCCTGCTGCCTTGCCAGCTGGCGGGGCGTTTTGGGCCGGGGCGGCCAGAGCCCCACCGAGAGCCCCAGCACCCCGGCGCGCACCCGCAGCTGGCCGTCCTGCCAGCACAGGCTCACCCAGGCGGGCAGGATGAGGGCCGCCAGCACCAGGGCCAGCGCCGCCCCGGCCACTGCCGCCAGCACCGTCAGCGCGTTCATGGCTCAGCCCTCCCGGTCGGGCTGGGTGTCCGCCGGCAGTTTGCCGGTGGCCGCCAGCTGCTCCAGCGGCAGGCCGCCCGCCCCGCCGTGGGGGTCGGGCAGGTCCTCCAGGCTGGAAAGCCCGAAGCAGCGCAGGAATCCGTCGGTGGTGCGAAAACTCACCGGCCGGCCCGGCAGATCCAGCCGGCCCGCCTCCTCAATGAGCCCCTTTTCCAAAAGATTCGAGACGCTGGAGGAGGAATCCACCCCCCGCACCTGCTCGATGAAGGACCGGGACACCGGCTGATTGTAGGCGATGATGGCCAGGGTCTCCATGGCCGCCCCGCTCAGAGGGGTGGCCCGCCGGGTGTCCAGCACCTTCTGCACCGGCTGGCGGTACTGGCTCTTGGTGGCCAGCTGCCAGTCCCCCTCCAGCTGCAAAAGGCACAGGCCCCGGTCCTTGGCCTCATAGTCCCGGGCCATGTCCCGCAGCACCCGGGTGATGGTGTCCTCGTCCGAGTCCAGCGCCTGGGCCAGACGGGCCGCGCTCAGCGGCTCGCCGTAGGCAAACAGCATGGCCTCCAGGGAGGCCTTGCACTCTCTCAGTTCCATTCCGTCTCCTCATTCTTCCCCGTGTGCAGCTTGCGGCGGCTCAGCTCCATCTCGTCCCCCGGGCCCTCGCCCAGGCTCAGCCGCCCCGCCCGCACCAGTTCCAGCACTGCCAGGAAGGTGGCCACCGTCTGGCTGCGGCCTTCCCCCTTGCGGAACAGCTGGCCCAGCCGGCGCACCCGGCCCGTCACCAGCCCCCGCAGCACATGCACCACCCGGGAGGCCACCGACACAAAGGGCGCCGCCACCAGCGGCTCGAACCGCTCCGGGTCGGGGGCCTTCTGCCGGGCCTTGCGCCCTTGCAGCGCCGCCAGCGCCTCCACCAGCACCCGGGGGCTGTGGCGCAGGCTGTAGAGCCGGTCTTCCGGCAAAAGCATGGGCCGGCGCACCGCGTGGTATACCCCTTCGCCCATCCGGGCCAGCCGCTGGGCCATCTGCCGGCAGGCCTCGTACTCGATCAGCTCGCCGGTGAGCTCTTCTTTCATCCGCTCGCCCTCTTCGCTGCGGGGCAAAAGCAGAAAGCTCTTCATCTGCACCAGCCGGGCCGCCATGGCGATGAACTCGCTGGAAATTTCCAGCCGGTTCTCCCGCACCCGGGCGATCACCGCCGTGTACTGCTCGATCAATTCAAAGATGGGGATGTCGTGCAGGTCCATCTTGTTGCGGCGCACCAGGTAGAGCAGCAGGTCCAGCGGGCCCTCGAAGTCCTCCCATTTAAAGGTAAGTTCCCCGCTCACAGGCTGGTCCCTCCCAGGGCCGAGGCCCAGAGCATTTTGTCCACAAAGAGGGTGGCCTTGTCCAGCCAGCCCCACACAAAGGAGTTGGCCAAGGCCAGCGGCACCTGCAAAAAGCCCGCCATCAGCAAAAAGAAGAACACCAGGAAAATGTACCGCTCGTACTGCATCATCCCGAAATACAGCCGCCGGGGCAGCACCGCCCAGAAGATGCGGCTGCCGTCCCAGGGGGGGATGGGCAGCAGGTTGAACACCGCCAGGTTGATGTTGAGGGCCACCATGCAGTAGAACAGCCACAGCAGCGCGGTACCCGCCGCCCCCGGCAGGGTCTTGTAATAGAGCACCTTGTACACAATGAGGGACAGATAGGCCAGCAGCAGGTTGCACAGCGGCCCCGCCGCCGCCGAGAGGGCCATATCCCGCTTGGGGTGGCGGAACCGATAGGGGTTGATGCCCACCGGCTTGGCCCAGCCCACCCCCACAAAGATCATGCACAATGCGCCGAACAAATCAAAATGGGCCCGGGGGTCCAGGGTGAGGCGCCCGGCGTCCCGGGCGGTGGTGTCCCCCAGCCGGGCGCTGGCCCAGGCGTGGGCCGCCTCGTGGGCCGGGATGGCGATCAGCATCACGACGCCCTGGCACACCCACACCAGGATCTGCTGCATGGCCAGGCTGCCGCTCAATAATCCGTTCAGAATGATTCTCCTCTCCTTTTTTGCTTTTTGGGGCTCAGCGGCTGCGCAGCCGCTCCACAAAGGCCAGCAGCTCCCGCACCGCCAGCGGCAGCAGCATCACCACCGACACAAACAGCGGCACCGAGTAGGCCGGCCCTCCCAGCCCCAGAAACTGGTTTGCCAGATTCAGCAGGATGAACAGGACAATGCCCGCATTGCCCACCGTATCAATGATCTTTTTCATCTCTTCCCCCCGCCCGCGCACAGGCGGACCCTCGCCGGGAAATTTTGCCCGGTTTTTTCACATTTTCTCATATAAGGTTTATTATACCGTCTCCCCCCGTTTTTCACAACCCAAATTTCTTTTGGGAAAAGCAAAAAAACTCTTGCATTCTGCCCCAAAGTCTGGTATAGTAGTTTAGCGACTTAAGTACGAGGAGGTGCAGCAAATGGCAAAGTGTGAATGTTGTGGCAAGGGCATGTCCTTTGGTATTCAGGTGTCCCACTCCCATCGCCGGAGCAACCGTACCTGGAAACCCAATGTGAAACGTGTTAAGGCTATCGAAGACGGTTCCCCCCGGTACATCTACGCCTGCACCCGCTGCCTGCGCTCGGGTAAGGTTACCCGCGCTGTCTGATTTTCAGTGCAACATCGAAACCCGCGAAATGCGCTTTTTCAAGCGCATGGCCGCGGGTTTTTCTTTTTGCTTTTTTCGGGGCAGCCGCCCCCCCCTTTGCGCTCCGGGCGAAATCTGCTATAGTAAAAACAGCAAAGGAAAAAGCACAGCCCCCCCCCCCCGCACAAAGGAGGCGCGCCATGGCACAGATCCTGCTTCTCTCCCTGGGCTGGTTTCTTTTCCCCATCCTGCTGTTCTGCCTGTTCTGGAAATTCGGCCGCCCCCTCTGGAGCCTGGCTCTCTATCTGCCGCTGCTGGGCGGGTCGGTGGTGTACAACGTCTTTCTCATCGGGCCCTGGCGGGGCCTCTGGCGTACGGCCAGGAACTTCTGGTACAGCGACGGGGTCATCTGGGTGCCGGTGTGCTGGCTGCCCGGCCTGGCGGGGCTGGGGCTCATCCTGCTGGTGTACGCCCTTTGCCGGGCCCGCAAAAAGTGAACAGCGCCCGGGCAGCCCCCTGCCCGGGCATTTTTGTGCCTTGGGGGCGGGGCCGGGCTTTGAGGGGCCGGGCGGTTTTGGGCCTTGAGGGCCGGGCTCCCCTCGCCCTGCTGCCCTCTGCCCTGCCCTTTTGGGCCCTTCATTTGACATTTCGGGCCCGCTCTTATATAGTGAAAATTGGTAAAATCAGCCGGGGCGGGCGGTTTTGGCGCCGCCCCGCAACCTATCGGGAGAGGGAGATGCCGCATGCGCACCGAATATTTCAAGGAATACAGCCGCTATCTGAACCGGCCCATGGAGTGGAAGGTATACGGCCAGGGTGGCCGGCTCTGTTTTGTGTTCCCCTGTCAGGGAGGGCGGTTTTTTGACTGGGAGGACCGAGGCATGTGCGCCCTGGCCGGCAGGTGGATCGAGGAGGGGAAGCTGACCCTCCTGTGCGCCGACAGCCTGGACAGCGAGAGCTGGGCGGCCCAGGGGCCCGAGCGGCCCCGGATCGAGGTGCAGGAGCGGTGGTTCAACTATATCTGTCAGGAACTGCTGCCCCGGGCCCTCTCCCTGCCGGGGTACCGCTTTGAGGGGCTGCCCCTCACTGCCGGGGCCAGCATGGGGGCCAGCCACGGGGTGAACCTCTACCTGCGCCGGCCGAACCTGTTCGGCGGGGCCATCGGGCTGTCGGGGGTGTACGACGCCCGGCCCTTCTTTGGGGAGTATCTGGACGATCTGGTCTGGCGCAACGACCCCTGCCGGTACATGGCGGCCCTGCGCCCGGAGGATGACCGCCTTCCTCTTTATAAAAAGGGGAAGCTGATCCTCTGCGCCGGCCAGGGCGACTGGGAGCAGGTGCCCCTGGACACCACCCGCCGGCTGGCCGGGCTGCTGGAGAGGGCCGGGGTGCCGGTGTTTGCCGACATCTGGGGCCCAGACGTGACCCACGACTGGCCCTGGTGGGAAAAACAGTGGACCTATTTCCTCGGAATGGTGCTGGATTGAGCTTTTTGGGCTTGGCAAAGGCGCTTAACTATGCTATTATAGTAAAGCGTTACCACTCCAAAGTGATTTTGGGGCGGTTTGCCGCCGCCCGGCCGAGGGACCGGGCCGCGAACACCATATTTTGTTGAGAGAGGGAACCAACATGAAAAAGATTCTTGCTGTTGCGGCTGCCCTGAGCCTGTCTCTGAGCCTGGCCGCCTGCGGCGGCAGCACTTCTTCCAGTGCCGCTGCCTCCACCGCTTCCAGCGCCCCTGCCTCCAGCGCGGCTGCTTCCGGCGCCGCCTCTTCCGAGGCTGCCTCCGGCTCTGCCCAGGGCAACGGCGACTGGGCCGCCATCCAGGAGAAGGGCACCCTGGTGGTGGGCATGACCATTTTTGACCCCATGAACTACTACGACGAGAACGGCAACCTGATCGGCTTTGACACCGAGCTGGCCCAGGCCGTGGGCGAGAAGCTGGGCGTTGAGGTGCAGTTCCAGGAGATCGAGTGGGACAACAAGGTGATCGAGCTGGATGCGGGCAACATCGACTGCATCTGGAACGGCATGACCATCCTGGACGACCTGAAGGACGCCATCGACTTCTCCATCCCCTACAGCGGCAACATGCAGGTGCCGGTGATCAACACCGCCAACGCCGAGACCTTCACCAGTGTGGAGAGCATGAACAAGCCTGAGGTGACTGTGGCCGCCGAGAGCGGCAGCGCCGGCGAGAGCGCCATCGACGACAACCTGCCCGAGGCCAACAAGCTCACCGTCACCGCCCAGCGGGACTGCCTCACCGAGCTGAAGAGCGGCACCATCGACGTGGGCGTGATCGACTATGTGATGGCGGACGCCAGCGTGGGCGAGGGCACCAGCTACGACGATCTGCAGATTGTGGACGGCGTGGAGTTTGAGAAGGAAGAGTACGGCATCGGCTTCCGCAAGGGCAGCGACCTGACCGAGAAGGTCAACCAGGCCCTACAGGAGCTGGCCGACGAGGGCGTGGTGGCCCAGCTGGCCGAGAAGTACCCCTCGGTGATGGTCACCCTGGAGCCTTCTTCTGCCCAGTCTTCTTCTGCTCAGTAATGTCTGCCTGAAAAGAGAACCGCAAGCGCCGCGCCGGGCCGCTTTGGCCCGGTGCGGCTTTTAGGCTTTTATCGGAATTGAGGTTTTGGTATGTCGTTTTTACAGGTCACCGCCCAATTGTGGAGCGGGTTCCAGACCACCCTGTACCTCTTCTTTGTGGTGCTGGTGCTGAGTTTGCCCCTGGGGCTGATTTTCTCCTTCGGCAGCATGTCCCGTTTTCGGCCTCTGCGCTGGTTCACTCGGTTCTGGGTGTGGGCCATCCGGGGCACGCCCCTGATGTTGCAGATCATCACCGTGTTCTATGTGCCGGGGCTGGTGTTCAACACCCCCATGAAGGACCGGATGCTGGCCTGCCTGGTGGCCTTTGTAATCAACTATGCCATCTACTTTTCCGAGATTTTCCGGGGCGGCATCGAGGCCATCCCCAAGGGCCAGTATGAGGCCGGCCAGGTGCTGGGCATGACCCGCAGCCAGATCTTTTTCAAGGTGGTGCTGCTTCAGGTCATCAAGCGGATCCTGGCGCCCATCAGCAACGAGGTGATCAGCCTGGTGAAGGACACCTCCCTGGCCCGGGTCATCGCGGTGACCGAGGTGCTCAAAAGCGCCCAGGACATCGTGAACGGCCATGCCATCATCTGGCCCCTGTTCTACACCGCGGTGTTCTACCTGGCGGCGGTGGGGCTGATCCAGATTGTGCTGGGGCTTTGCGAGCGCAAGCTGGCCTACTACAAAGGTTAAGGGGGTGCCGTCATGCCGGTTTTGGAAGTAAAGAATATCCGCAAGAGCTTCGACGGGGTGCAGGTGCTCAAGGGCATCAGCTTCGGGCTGGAGAAGGGCAAGGTGCTCAGCATCATAGGCTCTTCGGGCAGCGGCAAGACCACCCTGCTGCGCTGCATGAATTTTCTGGAGCACCCCGAGGAGGGGCAGATCCTGGTGAACGGCCAGCTGCTCTTTGACGCCTCCCGCCCGGGCGCTCTCAGCGACGCCCAGCTGCGGGCCAACCGGCTCCATTTCGGGCTGGTGTTCCAGAGCTTCAACCTTTTCCCCCAGTATAACGTATTGGACAACTGCACCCTGGCCCCCGACCTGCTGGCCCGGGACAAGGCAAAGGCCGAGGGCAAGCCCTTTGACAAGGCCGCCGCCCACGCCGCCAATGTGGAAAAGGCCAAGGCCCTGCTGGATCGGGTGGGCCTGGGCGCCAAGCTGAAAAACTACCCCTGCGAATTGTCCGGCGGACAGCAGCAGCGGGTGGCCATCGCCCGGGCCCTGGCCCTGGAGCCGGACATCCTCTGTTTTGACGAGCCCACCAGCGCCCTGGACCCGGAGCTCACCAACGAGGTGCTGCGGGTGATCAAGGGGCTGAAGAGCGCCGACACCACCATGGTGATCGTGACCCACGAGATGGAGTTCGCTCGCCATGTCTCCGACCATGTGATCTTCATGGCCGACGGGGTCATTGAGGAGGAGGGCGACCCCGAGCAGATCTTCACCGCCCCCCAAAGCGAAAAGACCCGCAGCTTTTTGGCCAAGAGCCTGGAAAAGCTCTAAGCCCCTGCGAGGCGGGCCCCTGCGGGGCGGCGATCGGGCCTTTGGCAGGCTCCATGCCCCACCCCAGAGGGCTTTTCCCCTTTTGAAAGGCGCGCCCGCAAGGCCCCTTTTTGCCCCCGGTTTTGCCAAAATACAATCCCCAGAACGGGTACCCGGTTTTGCCGGGCGCCCGTTCTTTTTTTGCTGCCCGCCGCCCGCCGGGTTTGAGGCCGGGCCGCCCCCTCGCTTGTCGGTTTTGCCCAGCCTCCGCCCCCCTACAGAAAAAATTTTATGGAAAATCCTGTTGCATCATGATATTATAATCTTAACGTGCGCTTTTTCCCGCCGCCCTCTTGGCCCCGGCGGGGGCAGCCACAGAACGCCACGACAGGGGGAATGAAGATGGACCGAAGAATGACCTCCCGGGAGTATGAGCTCTACAAGGCCGCCATCCTGGCCGCCAACGACAGCAAGGACAAGGAGGCGCTGCGGCAGATCCTCAAGCAGCTGATCGCCAACTACGGGCTGGACAACCAGGACGTGCAGTATCTCATCAAGCTGTTTGCCTATTCCGTGTGAGGGCGGCCCTCAAAACACACCCATCATCCCGGAAAAAAGGAAAGGACGGAGGAAATCATGAAAATTCAGATCCAGAAGATCCAGGGCAGGGAGCGGATTCTGCCCATCGGCAAGTTTTGTGACGGGGATTGGTTCAAGTGCCAGAAGTGCGGCAACACCATCCGCATGAAGGTGCTGGGCAACTACGCCACCTGTTCCGAGTGCGGCGGCCGGATGGTGCGCATTTGAGGGCTCTGCCCTGTTGGATCTCTCCCCGGGCCCAAAAGGCCATGGGCAACGAACTGGCCCGGTTCCCCCGCACCGAGACCGGCGGGCTTCTTCTGGGCTATTCCGACCCGGCGGCCGGCGTGCGGGTGTGGGAGGCCACCGACGGCGGCTATGAGAAAGTTCTGCATGAAGAGTCGGCCTTTGCCTATGACCTTGACTATGTAAGGCACCTGTGCGATATCCTCTGTGAGCTCTACACCCCGCCCCTGGAGATCGTGGGGGTGTGGCACAAGCACAACGGCTCTTCCGACATCCCCTTTTCCCGCGCCGACGAGGAGATCCACCGCCAGCTGGTGGAAGGATACCCCCACCCCTGCCTCTCCATCCTCTTTGAGGGCACCGGGGCGGAGGATGTCTATGAGATGCGCCTCTTTGTGCTGACCAAAGAGGGCTGCCGGGAGATCATCGAGGCGCCGGATCCCGGCGCAGAAGGGAAAAAGCTATGAGCGAATACAACACCTGCTCCAAATGCGTGCACTGGGCCGACGGCATCTGCAAGATCACCAAGGAGCGCAAGAACGATACCATCTGCACCTGCGGCAAGTTCCAGCAGCGCAAAGAAAACTGACAAAGGGAGGCTGTACCCATGACCAAGAGTGAATTGCAGGACCTGAAAGGAATGCTGACCGCCAGCGGCTGCCTGCCCTCCTACCAGGAGGACCTGATCGACGACGCCATCTACAGCGTGCAGCACGGCTCGGAGTACCGGGCCCGGCAGGCCTTGACCACCATGATGCGCAACTACCAGAACGAGGGCAACTCGGAAGCCGCCCGCCTGGTGGACCGGGTGCTGTGAGCCCGGCGGGGGCTTTGCGCGGCCCGAACCCATCATGAGCCCGGCGGCCGTCGGGTCTGCCCGGCAAAAGCGCCGGGCCCCGCGCCCTGTCTCCCCCAACGCCCCAACCTTTTCGCCCTGCCTTTTCGGCAGGGCGTTTTTTCTTTACAGGCGAGCCCCCAAAAGCTATAATAAAAACAATATCACGACCAAAACACCCGCCGGGGAACTGAGAAAAGCCCCGGCGCGGGGGCGGGGGCCCATTGCCCGCCGCCCGGAAAGCGAGTATCGGAAGATGAAAGATGGATTTCTCTGCGCCGCCGCCCTCTCCCCCAAACTGCGGGTGGCGGACTGTGCCTACAACGCCCGCCAGTGCCTGGAGAGCCTGCGCCAGGCCGCCGAAAAGGGTGCCCGGCTGGCAGTGCTGCCCGAGCTCTGCCTCACCGGCTACACCTGCGGGGACCTGTTTTTGCAGCAGACCCTCCTGGAGGGGGCCGAGGCGGCCCTGGCGTTTCTGGTAAAAGAGAGCAGGGACCTGCCCCTCATCGCCCTGGCCGGGCTGCCGGTGCGGGCCGGGGGCAAGACCTACAACTGCGCGGCGGTGTTCTGCGCCGGGCACTTGTTGGGTCTTGTGCCCAAAAGCTACCTGCCCAACTATGCGGAATTTTACGAAAAGCGGCACTTTGTGCCCTGGCAGGGGGAGAACATCCCCTTCACCTTTGCCGGCCAGCAGACCCTTCTGGGCACCCGGCTGCTCTTTGGCTGCCGGCAGATGCCGGCCTTCCGGCTGGGGGTGGAGGTGTGCGAGGACCTGTGGGCGCCCCTGCCCCCCTCCACCGGCCACGCCCTGGCGGGGGCCACGGTGATCGCCAACCTCTCGGCCAGCGACGAGACAGTGGGCAAGGCCGAATACCGGCGGCAGCTGGTGGGCCAGCAGTCGGCCCGGCTGCTCTGCGGCTACCTGTACGCCGACGCGGGCTGGGGGGAGAGCACCACCGACATGGTGTTTGCCGCCCACGACCTGATCGCCGAGAACGGGGTGCTGCTGGCCGAGGCCGCCCCCTTTGGGGCAGGGTTTGCCCTCACCCAGCTGGACCTGGAGCGGATGCTGGGCGAGCGGGCCCGGAACACCAGCTTTGAGCCCCGGCCCGAGGGCTACCAGCAGGTGGAGTTTGATCTGGAAGTGCGCCCCGCCCCCCTCACCCGGCCGGTGAGCGACGCCCCCTTTGTGCCGGCAGGACAGGCCAGGCGGGCCGAGCGGTGCGAGCTGATCCTCACCATCCAGGCCCGGGGTCTGGCCAAGCGGATGGAGCACGCCCGCGCCAAGGCGGCGGTGATCGGCATTTCGGGCGGGCTGGACTCCTGCCTGGCGCTGCTGGCGGCGGTGCGGGCTATGGAGCTGCTGGGCCGCCCCGCCTCGGACGTGCAGGCGGTGACCATGCCCTGCTTTGGCACCACCAAGCGCACCCGGTCCAACGCGCAGATCCTCTGCGAGGAGCTGGGGGTGAGCTTCACCGAAATCGACATCACCGCCACGGTGCGCAGCCATTTCGGGGACATCGGCCAGAGTGAGCATAAGTACGACGTGACTTTTGAGAACGGACAGGCCCGGGTGCGCACCCTGGAATTGATGGACCTGGCCAACCGGCTGGGGGGCCTGGTGGTGGGCACCGGGGACCTGAGCGAGCTGGCCCTGGGCTGGGCCACCTACAACGGGGACCACATGAGCATGTACGGGGTGAACGCGGGCATCCCCAAGACCCTGGTGCGGCATATTGTGCGGTACGCCGCCGACACTGCCAAAAGCGAAGGGCTGCGGCGGGTGCTGCTGGACATTCTGGACACCCCGGTGAGCCCCGAGCTGCTGCCCGCCAAGGAGAACGGGGAGATCGCCCAGCAGACCGAGGACCTGGTGGGGCCCTACGAGCTGCATGATTTTTATCTCTACCATGTGCTGCGGTTCGGCTTTGGGCCGGGCAAGATCCTGCGGCTGGCCCAGGCGGCCTTTGGGGCGCGGTACAGCCGGGCGGTGCTGCTGCGCTGGCTGGAAAACTTCTACCGCCGGTTCTTTGCCCAGCAGTTCAAGCGCAGCTGCCTGCCGGACGGGCCCAAGGTGGGCTCGGTGACCCTTTCGCCCCGGGGCGACTGGCGGATGCCCAGCGACGCCTGCGGCACTTTGTGGCTGGCCCAGGTGGCGGCCCTGAAAGAAGAGGCCGAACAATAAAAAGGACAACAAAACACGGGAGGAGAACCCCGCCAAAGGGGCTCTCCTCTCGTGTTTTCGTTTTATCCCAGCGGCGGGAATTTGCCCCGCTTGAAGGCGTCCAGGGTGCCCACCAGGGGCTGGATCCAGCCGGTGCGGGAGGATTTGAACACCCAGTAGTAGAGCAGGGCGAACACCTCCCGGAAATAGCTGGGCAGCACCGCGCCCGGGCTGATGCCCGCCGGCAGAGCCGTGACCTGCTCAAAGCCCGCCATCCGGCCGTACTGGGTGGCCCGGTAGCAGTGGAAGGCGTTGGTCACCAGCAGGATGGGGTCGGCGCGGGTGATGCCCTGTTCCTCCAGAATCTCGGCGGCAAAGAGGAAGTTTTCCTCGGTGGAGGTGCTCTTTTCCTCCGCAAACACATGGTCGGCGGGCACTCCCCTGGCGATCAGGTAGTCCCGCATGGCCCGGCCCTCGGGCAGGTCCTCTCCCCGGCCCTGGCCCCCGGTGGTGACGATGACCAGGTCCGGGTGCCGGAAGTAGTAGTCACAGGCGGCGTCCAGCCGGTACTGCAACAGGCGGCTCACCTTGCTGCCGTGCACCGCCGCCCCCAGCACCACCATGGCCTTTTCGTTCCCCTTGGGCTGGTTGGAGTAGCCGCTGAGGGCCACAAAGGCCAGCAGGGCAAAGAAGAGCCCGAACCCCAGCCCCAGCACCCAGCACACCACCCGCCCCGGGCCGGTGGCGGCAAAGGCCAAAAGGGGCCGGCGGAAGAGCACCAGGGCCCAGACAAAGGCGGTGAGCCCCCACACCAGCGCCACCCCGAAGTTGCCGTTGGAGTGGGTGGTCAGATACAGGCTCTGGCCCAGCAGCGCCAGGCCCAGAACCGCCAGAAAGATCCATATCAGGGACAATCGTTTTTTCTCCATTCTCTCAGAAATCTCCCGGGTTCAGGGCCTCCCACTGGCCCTCCCCCTCCAGCTTGGCCGGTACCCCCAGAGCCTGGGCAATGGTGGCCCCCACCGCCCCGAAGCCCCGGATGGTGCCCAGGTCCTGCCCGGGGGCCAGGGCCCGGCCCCAGATCAGCCAGGGCACATACTCCCGGGTGTGGTCGGTGGTCCTGGTAAAGCCCGGGTCACAGCCATGGTCGGCGGTGATCATCAGCAGGTCCTCGGGGCCCAGCTGCTCCATCAGGGCGGGCAGGCTGCGGTCAAATTCGCTGAGGGCACGGGCGTAGCCGTCCACATCCCGCCGGTGGCCGTAGAGCATATCAAAATCCACCAGGTTGATGAAGGCAAGGCCCCGGAACTCCTGCCCCGCCAGCTCCAGGGTGCGGGCGATGCCCTCGGTGTTGCCCGCGGTGCGCAGGGTGAGGGTGAGCCCCGAGCCGGCAAAGATGTCGTGGATCTTGCCCACTCCGATCACATCCAGCCTCGCCGCCTTGACCGCGTCCAGCAGGGTGGGCCGGGGCGGCAGCAGGGAGAAATCGTGCCGGCGGGGGGTGCGGGTGAAGTTGTCCGGCCCGGTGCCCTCAAAGGGGCGGGCGATCACCCGGCCCACCCCCCAGGGCCCGGTGAGCAGAGCCCGGGCCTTGCGGCAGATCTCGTACAGCTCTTTGGGCGGGATGAGGCTCTCGTGGGCCGCGATCTGAAAAACGCTGTCCGCCGAGGTGTAGACGATGAGTTTGCCGGTGGCCAGGTGCTCCATGCCGTAGTCCCGGATGACCTGGGTGCCCGAATAGGGCTTGTTGCAGAGCACTCCCCGGCCCACTGCCTTTTCAAAGGCCTCGATGCACTCCGGCGGGAACCCCTCCGGGAAGGTGGGCAGGGGGCTGGGGCTCACCACCCCCGCCAGCTCCCAGTGGCCGATGGTGGTGTCCTTGCCCCGGCTCACCTCCCGCAGGCGGGCATAGCTGCCCAGGGGCGAAGCTTCCCGACGGTTCGCCTTCACCCCCTGGATGTTCAAAAGGCCCAGCCGGGTGAGATTCGGGATCTCCAGCTGAGGGCTTTGCAGCACCCTGCCCAGGGTGTCGGCCCCCTCGTCCCCGAAATCTGCCGCGTCCGGCGCGGCGCCCACCCCGAAGCTGTCCAGCACGATGAGAAATACCCGTTTTGCCTGTTTCATATCCCTGCCTCCTTTGGGCGTTCTGTTCATGCCCTATTATACCCCATCTGCGCCCGCAAAGGGAGAACGTTTCGTGAACAATGAATCCCTGCGGGCCCCTGCGGGGCGGCAATTCGGGGCCCCTGCGGGGCGGCGATTCGGGGCCCCTGCGGGGCGGCGATTCGGGCCTTTGGCAGGTGTTACGGGCGACAAAGGCAGGCGCTTCCCCTGTCCCGTCGTGCGCCCGGCAGGGTCCTGTACCGAGTGCGGGGGCCCCCTCCCCTTTCGGCGGCGGGGGTTTTGGTGTATAATCAAGGGACAAACTTTGTGTAAAAGAGAGAAGGATTGCTGTATGGAACGGATCGCCAGTTTTTGTGTGGACCACACCACTTTGAAGCGGGGGATGTACCTTTCCCGCCGGGACGGGGACGTGAACACCTGGGATTTGCGGATGAAGGAGCCCAACAAGGGGGACTATCTGACCACCGGGGCCGCCCACACCCTGGAACACCTGTTTGCCACCTACGCCCGCAACAGCCAGTATAAGGAGGGGGTCATCTATGTGGGGCCCATGGGCTGCCGCACCGGCTTTTACCTGCTGACCCGGGGCCTCACCGACGCCCAGGCCCTGGACCTGGCCCGCAAGAGCTTTGAATTTATGGAGAGCTTTGAGGGGGCCATCCCCGGCGCCAGCGAGCGGGAGTGCGGCAACTACCGGGATATGGACCTGGCAGGCGCCAGGAAAGAGGCCGCGGCCTTTGCCCGGGTATTGGAGGGCTGGGCCCCCGAGAAAATGCGCTACGACGCGTAACGTTTAGAGCAAGAGCCGCCCGGGCATCGCCGCGCCGTTTTTTAGGTTTCGTGCGAGCGATGGGACAGGGGAAGAACCGTCCTCTGTCGCCCGTGCCACCTCCCAAAGGCCCGAATTGCCGCCCCGCAGGGGCCAAAGGCCCGAATCGCCGCCCCGCAGGGGTCACCTTTGGCTTTTTTGCCGCATAGAATGGCGAAAAAGCGGCAGAGGCAAGATTTCTCTGCCAAAGGAAGGTGTGGGCGTATATGAAAACCGTGAGCGACTTTTTTCTGGGCTGCTGCACCCCCCAGGGCTTTTCGGGGTTCTGGAAGGAATTGCAGGGGCCGGGCGGGCCCCGGCTGTACCTCATCAAGAGCGGGCCGGGCTGCGGCAAATCCACCCTCATGAAGGAGCTGGCCGGCCGGGCCGGGGGGCCGGTGCAGCGCATCCACTGCTCCTCAGACCCGGACAGTCTGGACGGGGTGTATTTTGAGGCGCAGAACGCCATGGTGCTGGACGCCACCGCCCCCCATGCCCTGGACCCTGCCTGTCCGGGTGCGGGCGAGCAGGTGGTGAGCCTGTACGACACCCTGGACGCAGCCCTCTTGCAGAGCCGGGAGGCCGAGATCCGGGCACTTTTTGAAAAATGCGCCCGGCTTCAGGGCCAGGCGGCCCGGTACTACCACTGCGCCGGGGGCTTTTTGTTAGAAAACCAGCGCACCGCCGCCTGCCTCACCGATTACCCCAAGGTGCGCACCTTTGCCCAGCGCACCGCCGACCGCTGCCTGCCCAAAAAAGGGGGCCAGGGGCGGGAACAGCTGCGCCTGCTGAGCGCATGGACCCCCAAGGGGGTGCTGTGCTACAAAGGGAGCATCCCCGCCCTGGCAGGCCAGGTGTGGGTGCTGGAGGACGAATACGGCACCGCCAGCCGGGTGATCCTGGAGGTTCTGCGCCGGCAGGCTTTGGAGCGGGGGCATGACCTCATCACCTGCCGCTGCGCCGCCTTCCCCGACAAGATCGACCACCTGATCCTGCCGGGGCTGGGCCTTGCCTTTGTCACCTCCAACCGCTGGCACCCCATGGAGGGGCAAAAGCGGATACACTGTTCCCGGTTTGTGCGGCGGGACGGGATGCGCGCCGCCGCCAAGCGGATGCGCTTTGTGCGCAAGGGGGCCGCCGACATGCTGGCCCAAGGCGCGGCCCTCCAGGCCCAGGCGCTGGAAACCCACAACCAGCTGGAAAATTTTTATCGCCAGGCGGTAAATTTTGAGCTGGTGGATGCCCGCCGGGAGGCCTTGGCCCGGGCCCTGGGCCTTTGAGAGAACGGAAAGGAAGTGGAGACTTTGAGGGAGGTGCGGCTGCCGGTTCGTCAGCTGGCCGAATTTCTCTGCCGCACCGGCGACCTGGAAAGCGGAGGCGGCGGGTTTGACCGGGCCCTGAAAGGGGCGCGGATCCACCGCCGGCTGCAAAAGCAGGGGGGCGAGGGCTACGCCGCCGAAGTCTACCTGAAAGAACGCTTTGAGCTGGACGGCCTGGCCCTCCTGTTGGAAGGCCGGGCCGACGGCATTTTCACCGACGAAGAGGGCCTTGCCACCATCGACGAGATCAAGACGGTGAGCTGCCCCATCGGGGAGATGGGCGAGGACTCCCAGCCCATGCACTGGGCCCAGGGCCAGCTGTACGCGGCCCTCTGGCTGCGGCGGGAAGGGCTGGAACGGGGGGCGGTGCGGCTCACCTACTGCCAGGCCGACACCGGGGAGATCCGCCGCTTTACCCGCCGCTTTGAGCGGGCCGAGCTGGAGGAGTTTCTCTTTGATCTGCTGCGCCGCTACCTGCCCTGGGCCCGGCGGGAACAGGAATGGTCCGAGGGCCGCAACGCCGATTTGAAGGCCCTCACCTTCCCCTTTGAGGGCTACCGGCCGGGGCAGTACGCCCTGGCGGGGGCGGTGTACCGCACCTGCCGGGACGAGGGCCGCCTGCTCTGCCAGGCCCCCACCGGCATCGGCAAGACCATGAGCTGCCTGTTCCCGGCGCTCAAGGCCCTGGGGGAGGAAAAAGGGGATCGGATCTTCTACCTCACCGCCCGCACCACCCAGGGGCTGGCGGCGCTGGACGCAGTGGAGCGGCTGCGGCAAAAACACCCGGGGCTGCGGCTGCGGGTCATCGCCCTCACCGCCAAGGACAAGCTCTGTTTTCTGGAAGAGCGGGACTGCTCCCCCGAAGTCTGCCCCTATGCCCGGGGCTACTACGACCGGCTGCGGGCCGGGGTGTGGGAGGCGCTGGACACCCTCCAGCTGGACCGGCCCGCCCTGGAGGCCCTGGCCCGCCGTCACCGGCTCTGCCCCTTTGAGCTGGGGCTGGACCTCTCCCTCTGGTGCGATCTGATCGTGGGGGACTACAACTATCTCTTTGACCCGGTGGTGAGCCTGAAGCGGTTTTTTGAGGGGGGCAGCCAGGCCCTGTTTCTGGTGGACGAGGCCCACAACCTGCCCGACCGGGCCCGGGAGATGTACTCGGCCCGGCTGGAGCTCTCGGCCCTGAAAGAAGCCAAAAAGGGGCTGGGCCGCAAAAAGAGCCGGGCCAAGGCGGCTTTGGTCAAACTGATGGACCGGCTGGAAGAATTGGCCCAGCCCTGCAAGGCCGAGCCGGAGGGGGTGGCCTTTGCAGACTCCCCCGACCCGGCCCTGCTGAGCCTTTCGGCCCGGGCCCTGCCCCTCTTGCAGGAATGGCTGGATGACCCCGCCCACCGGGCAGGCCGGGACGGGCGGGAAGAAGCCTCCCTCACCCTCTTTGAGGCGGCCGAAGCCCAGGCCCCTGCGGGGCGGCGAAACGGCCCGGCTGAAAGCCGGGCCAGAGTACTGGAATGCGCCTTCGGGCTGCGGGATTTTCTGCGCACCGCCGAGGGATTGGACGAACACTACACCGTCCAGACCGAGGCCCATGGCCGGGAGGCGGCGGTGGGGCTGCTCTGCCTGGACCCCTCGGATTTTGTGGACAAGTGCCTGGGCCTGGGGCGGGCGGCGGTGCTGTTCAGCGCCACCCTCACCCCCCTGCCCTATTACCGGGACCTGCTGGGCTGCCCCGAGGCCAGACTTCTGGCCCTGCCCAGCCCCTTTGACCCGGCCCATCTGGCGGTCTGCCTGGCGGGGGACGTGCAGACCACCTACAAGCGGCGGGAGGAATTCATGGACCGCTGCGCCGACTATCTGGCCGCCATGGTGGGGGCGAGGGAGGGCAACTACCTGGCCTTTTTCCCCTCCTACGCCTATCTGGAAAAGGTGCGCCTCAGCTTTGAGGCGCGTTACCCGGATATCCCGGTGCTGGCCCAGGGGCCGGGGCTGACCGAAGCGGAGAAAGAGGCCTTTCTGGCCCGGTTCACCCCCACCCCGGGGCAGAGCCTGTTGGGCTTTGCGGTGATGGGGGGCATCTTTGGGGAGGGCATCGACCTGGCCGGCGAGCGGCTGATCGGGGCCGCCGTGGTGGGGGTGGGCCTGCCCCAGGTAAACCCGGTGCGCCAGAAGCTGCGGGAGTATTTTGAATCGGCCCGGGGGGACGGCTTTGCCTACGCCTACCAGTACCCGGGCATGAACCGGGTGTTGCAGGCGGCGGGGCGGGTGATCCGCACCGAGAACGACCGGGGGGTGGTGCTGCTGCTGGACGAGCGGTTTGGCCGCCCGGACTACCGGCGGCTTTTGCCCCCCGCCTGGGCCGGGCCTCCCCTCTCCAGCCCCGAAGAGCTGACCCGCCGGCTGAAAAGCTTCTGGGCGGCCCAGGGGGAACCCCGGGGCTGAAAGCCTCCCCGCTTTTTGCCGCCCAAAAAAGAAAAAGAGCCCGCCGGTATATTGCCCGGCGGGCCCCTTTTTTGCGCTTTTCGGCGGCCTTTTAAGGCCGCAGGCCGATCCGCCCCTCCTCCATGTAGGCCCTCTCCCACAGGCCCTTTTCTTCCAGCAGGCGCACAAGGTGGGTGTGGGCGGCGTTCTCCACCCACTTCATTTCCCCGCCTTGCAGGAAGAGGGGCTCCTCCCGGGGGCCGCACACCATATCCCGGTAGTACCGCCGCCAGGAATCCCCCGGCTCTTGGCTGCCGTCAAAATAGTACAAAAGGTCCATGTCCTCAAAGTGAAAGACCATCTTCACCGCCAGGGTATGGCAGCCCCGGTTTCGCATCTCCTTTTGGGGGCCGCTTTCCGGGCGGGTGAGCATGGTCAGCACCAGGGAAGCCGTGCCGGTGGCCAGGTTGTAGAGCTGCTCGCCCCGGCGGCCGGACTGGTGCTGGCGGGGATCTGCCCAGTTCTCCCCGCCCAGCCGGTAACGGGTCAGTTCCCCCGGGCCCTGGGGAACGGGGGCCGGGGCAAAAGCAGCCGGGGCCTCCTCTTCCTCCGGGAGGGGCCAGGTGACGCACTCCAGCTCTCCCTTTGCCGTGGCGAGGAGGCAGACCAGCTGGCGCACCGGGTCTCTGCCCGCCGGGACATCGATCCGGGACTCTCCGCCGGGGGCGCTGCCGTCCGGCAAAAAGAGGGAGACCTTCTCCCCTTGATCCCGGATGGAGAGGGCCAGTTCCTCCCCGGCCCTCAAAAGGCCCTGGGCGCCGCTGTGGGTGACCACCCGAAGGGTGACGGGGGCGTCGACGGAGGTCACGGTCTTGCGGGTGAGGGTGAGAGTTCGCATGGGGCACCTTCCTTTCCGGCCCGCCGGGGCGGGATGGATTTTTCTCTGCTTTTATTTTATCATGATGGAACGGAATTTTCTATAGATTTTCCGCCACTTTGAGCGTCCCTGCCAAAAGCGCAAAAAAGGCCCCGCCCCCCGAAAAGGGGGACGGGGCCTTTTGCGGCTGGTTTCTGCCTCAGAAGGGGCGGGTGGACTCGGCCAGAGCGGCCCGGGCCCAGGCGCGGCGGCCCTGAACG
>CASFKY010000048.1 GCA_949295465.1 uncultured Oscillospiraceae bacterium | reverse complement strand
GCCCCATCCGGCTGCTACACCCTGTTTGCCAAAAACGACGACTTCGGCTCCACCGCGTTCCGGGAGGATGGTAAATTGTGGGGGGACCCTACGGTGGTTTACTACATGGACAGCGACCTGCAAAAAAAGATGAAGGAAGTCGAAAACGCCTTTTCCGCCGAGGACAAAGCCAACATTGTCGCCCGTGACACGCTGGACGGCATTGCGGGCGGTTCCCCCACCGGCCAGCTTTTGTGGCCGCTTAGTAAGGCTGAGGTGGAAATTTTAGATCCTTCCATACAAAAATTCGAAAAAAGATACCTTACCCGCACTGGTGATGAATCCTATTTCTGTGTGTGGTGTGTTGAGATGATTTCGCAGACACCTAGCATATCTGTATATTCGGTCGATATCGACGATTTTTCCGTCCGCCCCGCCCTGTATGTGAAAGCCGAGGCGTTGAAAGGTAATGATGGCCGCGAGGTAGAACTGCGGAACAACGGCACCCATATCCAATGGCGGTATGCGGGTGAGGGCGACAGCGCATGGCGTGACCTGGTTGCGTTGGACTCTATCACAGGCGACGACGGCGCAGACGGTGCGGACGGCAGAGAAGTTCAACTCCGTGTAGACAGTGGCTATATCCAGTGGAAATATGATACCGACAGCCAGTGGACGACCCTGCTGGCCCTCTCCGACCTGAAAGGCGCGGACGGCGCAGACGGTGAAGATGGCGAAGATGGCCGCGAGGTGGAACTACAAAATAACGGCACCAGTATCCAGTGGCGGTATGAGGGCGAAACGGAATGGAAAGACCTGGTCGACCTTTCTGACCTTACAGGTGCGGACGGCTCGGACGGTGCGGACGGCAAGCAGGTGGAGCTTCGCGTTGAGAGCGGCTATATCCAATGGAAATATGACGCCGACAGCGATTGGCAGAACCTCATTGCCCTGTCTGCCCTGCAAGGCATCAAAGGCGACAAGGGCGACAAAGGCGATCCCGGTGAAGATGGCGATACTCCCTACATAGGCGACAACGGCAACTGGTGGATTGGCGGCGTTGACACTGGTATTCCAACCACCGGAAGCAGCGGCTCGGATGGCGCTGATGGCTCCGACGGGAAAGACGGTCGGGACGGCGAGGACGGAAAGGATGGCCTGACCCCCTATATCGGCAGCAACGGCAACTGGTGGATTGGCACTACGGACACTGGCATTAAGACCACAGGCACCAATGGCGCAGACGGCAAAGATGGTGTGAATAGCGTCAATGGCAAATACGGTGCAGACGGCAAGGACGGTACAAACGGGGAAGACGGCGCTGATGGCGTTGGAGTTGCCGACATCAAGCTCAACGAAAACGGCGAGCTGATTGTTACCCTCATCGATGGCACCGAGAAAAATCTCGGCAATGTAAAGGGCGAGGACGGCGTTGGTATCTCCGGCGTTTCCATCAATGAAAACGGCGAGCTGATCGTTACCCTCACCGACGGCACAGAACTGAACGCCGGTGCTGTTCCTACCGCCGCAGCCGGGGATTCCAGCCTGAAAACTCTTGTGTATGTTTCGATTGGAACTGCCGGAGTTTCCCTGGCCGGATTGCTTGGCCTGCTGGCTTTCCTGCTTACAAAGCGCAAAAGCCTGATTGGGAAGTAAAACGGCTTCGTTCCTCAAACCAAAAGGCACTTTCAAAAGCTGCACAAATTTACGAAACAGCAAGTTCAGCAGAAGTCACGGCATATTTACCGTTTTGCTCCCATAAGGGGCGCAGGCTTTTTCTGCGCCCCTCATTTTATCTTTCCGGCTCATTCTTCTTTCGAGAGGTCTGCTGCTCTTTCTGCGCCTGCCGCACCATTCTCCATACAGCCTGTCGTTCCATATCTTCATGCAGCATACGGGAAACCGCCTTTTTGCTGTCAAACATCAAAAGCGGGCTGTACTTCTCACCGAAAACCTCCTGCGCCCGGTTCTCCGCTTCCTGCTCCTTGCCGGAGCGGATGGCCTGTTTTGTTTCGTAGAACTGCACCAGGTCAAAGCCCTGGGCCTGCTCCCAAAGCCCGGCATACTCGTTCAGGGCAGCGTCCAGCTCGGCAGAATATTTCTGTTCCTGTTCTTCCAACCGTTTCATGCTCTGCTCCATGGCAGCGATGTCTTTAGGAAATTTATCGGCGGCATCTTCCTCGGTATATGCCAGCGATGCCAGAAGCAGATTTTTCTCCGAGCGCAGTTCCTCCAAATCCTCTGTCAGGGCCGCAATCTTAGCCGCCAGCTCCCGGTGCCGGAACACATGGACAGCAGAGCGCGCCTTTTTCTCGGATAGCAGGCTGCGGCGTTCTTTCTTCTTGTCTCAGATATCCTTTGCAAGCTGATTGTACTGTGTGAGGGCAGGGCGCAACGTATTCGGCGAAGCGTTCAGGCGTTCCTTGCCTTTTCAGAGTATCATTCAAGGATCTGAAACGATTCTTTTGATGATATTCCGCCTTTTTTATTTCTGTTTATTCCGGCCGGGGGCGTTTTTGGGGGCGGCACCCTGCCGGCTTCGGCAGACGCTTCCCCCTTCACCACAGTTGCAGTCAGTACGGCAGCACCCCGTTCAGTACCGGCGCCAGCGCCGCCCCCAGCACCGCCATGAGCAGGGTGTCCCGGCCGCTTTTCCGCCGCAGAACCGCCAGGGCCCCGGCCAGCACCAGCAGTTCCAGACCCGAGCGAAGGTCCAGATACCCCCAGCCATAGGCAAAGGTCATGTTGAAGAAGGCCTCGATCAAAAGGGAGGAGAGCAGAAGGGCAGCGCGCCCCTGCCCCCCTGCGTACCAGCAGACAAAGGCCGCCAGGGGCGACAGGAGGGTGCATCCCGCCCAGATCAGGGCATAAGAGGCGGGGAAAAAGCCGGCCGCCAGCTTTGAGTACAGGTAGTAGCTGGAAACCATCCCCGCGAAAAACAAAAACACATGGGCCGCGGCCCGCTTGGCCGAGCGGCTGTAAAGGGCCAGGCAGAGGACGATGAGGGCCCAGGGCGCAAAGCGCCCCAGAAAGTTGTGCAGGTCCAGGGCCTCGTCCAGCGCCAGCAGGGGGGCCGGCAGCGCCCCCTGCCGGTGGTCCAGATACTTGGCAAAGAGGCCCAGCCCCACCCCCAAAAGAAGGACCAGCCCCGTGTGCAGCGCCATCCTGCCGGGGGACAATCTCTTTTTCGGCTCCCGGTCTTTTCCAGAAACGACATGGCTCCCACCTCCCCTGTTCTGGTTCCATGATGCAATACCGGCCTGCCCGCTGCGTACGGGCAATTGGGGGATTTTCCCTGAAATCCGCCCCTTTCCCCGCCGGCGCCGGCAGGGCAGCCGGCAAATCAGCCCGCAAACAAAAAGAGAGGACGCGCCGCGCCCTCTCTTTTTCTTTTCAGTCCCGCCGCAAAAAGTACCGCACAAAGACCAGACCCAAAAGCCCGGCCAGAGCCATATACACATACACCAAAAACCGCTCGGCCGTGCTCTTGCCGCTGCTCCAGTTGGGCTCGGGCCCGTCGGCAAACTGGCTGGTGATCTCCTGCCCCGACTGGTCAAAAAGCCGCACGTCCCCCAGATAGGCCCGGGCCGCGTCCTCCGGGCGGATGCCCAGCTGGTCGGCCAGCTCCTGCCAGTCCCACAGCAGGAAAAAGTCCTCCCCGTCCAGCCAGGACAGGCGGACGGTGGAGCTGTCCAGATCCTCGCCGCTCTCATCCGCCAGCCAGAAGTACAGGGTGGCCGAGTACACCTGCCGGCAGTTGTAGCCGGCCAGATAAAAGAGGGATTTCCCCTCCCCGCCGGGGGTCAGCATCCCGCCGTACAGCCCGCCGCTGAGGCCCGAGGGCTCCATCTCGGCGGAAATCGGCCAGTACTTGCCGTTCCAGCCCTTTTCCAGGGTCACCACCCCGTGGACGTGCTGGTCATTGTCCGCCATATAAAAGAGATACAGGTTTTTGCCCCGCTCCTGCCAGCCCACCACCTCCAGGGGCGTACCCTTGGCCACTCCCTGGGTCTCGTTCTCGCCGCCGGGCAGGTACTCCTCCACCGCGGCCAGCCGCCCCGCTTCGGTGTTGGGGTAGTGGTAGGCCGAGTCGTACAGCCAGCCCATGCAGAAAAGGGTCACCGCCGCCGAGAGGGCCGCCGCCACCAGCCGGGTGCGCCGCACCCGCTTCAAAAAGCCCAGGGCCCGCCGGGGCGCCTTCTGGATGGGCAGGGCCCGGCGCATGTCCCCCTCCCTCTTCCGGCAGTCGGGGCAGTGTTCCAGATGGGCCTGCACCTGCCGGGCGGTCTCCGGCTCGGTGAGCTCCTCAATGTAGCCGGGCAAAAGATCCCGCACCACGCAGCAGTCCAGCCGGTCCTCCTTCATTCCCTGTCACCTCCCATGATCCGGGTCAGTTCCTCCTTGCCCCGGTAAAACCGCACCCGGGCCCACACCTCGCTGCGGCCCAAAATCTCCCCGATCTCCCGGAAGGAAAACTCCCCCGCCAGCCGCAGGTAGATCACCTCCCGGGTCTCGGGCGCCAGCTTTTGGAGGGCCCGGTACAGCCCCAGCCGCTCCTCCCGGGTCTCGGCCTGCTGCTGGGGGCCGCTCTCCTCCCCGGCCAGAAGCTCCTCTTCCAGGGGGCCGGCCCGGCCCCGGCGGCCCAGCTCCCGGTACCACAGCCGCTTGGCGATGGCGCACAGCCAGGTGCTGGGGGCGCACTCGCCCCGGAAGGAACCCAGCCCCTCCAGCGCCCGGCAGAAGGTCTCCTGGGTCAGCTCCTCCGCCGTGTCCGGCCGGCCGCAGAGGGCGAACAGGTATCGGTAGACCTTTTGGGCGTACCGCTCGTAGAGATCGCCGCCGTTCATCCTCCCCCGCCCCCTTTTTCTCTTCTGTCCTTTGGTTCGCCGGGGGCCGGTTTTGTTACAGGCTCCGGCAAAATTTTTTCAAATTTTCAAAAAGGTGCGCCGGGCTGCCGCCTTTCGGCGCGCCCCCTCAGAACTGGAGGTAATGCTGGAGCCGCAGCACCGCCTCGCTGAGGGCTTTCACAATGGCCTCCCGGTTTTTCTCGATGCCCAGGGTCATGCCGGTAAGGCTCATGGTGCCGAACAGCTGCTGGCCGTACTGGTTGAAGATGGGCACCGCGATGGCCGACACCCCCATGAACAGCTCGTCGTTCTCAAAGGAATACCCCCGCTGGCGGATGGCCGCAAAATCCTCCAGCAGCGCCTCCCTGCTCACCTTGGTGCGGTCGGTGAGGGCCGGGAAGGGGGCCCGGGCCAGAAAACTGCGGCGCTCCTTTTCGGGCAGGTAGGCCAGCAGGATCTTGCCGCTGGCCGAGCCGTAGAGGGAGATCTCGGGGGTGGCCCGCCGCACAATGAAGGCGCAGTTGGCGGGCTCGGTGGCGTCCAGCACCAGAAGCCGCCCGTCCGATACCGAGAAGAGGGTGCCGTTGGCCTGGAACTCGTCGCTCAATTCCTGCATCCGATCGTGGCCGTGGTCCACACACACCTTCTTGCGGGTGTCGGGGGCCAGGCAGGCCTTGTTGAACAGCTCGGCCCCCAGCATGTACTGGCCGGCCAGGTTCTGGCTGATGTAGCCGTTGTTGCGCAGGGTGTTCAGGATGCCGTGCACCGTGCCCTTGTTCAGGTTCAGCCGGCCGCTGATCTGGCCCAGGGTGAGGGCGGGGTTGGTGGCGGTGAAACAGTTGAGGATATTGATGGCCCGCTGCACCGACTGGATCTGCCGCCCCGAGAGGGGCTGTGGAGGGATTTGGCTTGTCGAATCGGGATTTTTTTTGATTTTTTCCATGTTTTTTCCCCATTTGTTTGACAATATCAAAATACAGTTGACGATTATTGACAGACTACCATACATATTATACAGTGTCAATATCAGAAAAAGGTTGTCTCTCCGGCCGGAAATGCACCCTGCTGATTCTACTACGACGTTAAGAGGGAGGATTCATCAATGGGCGAATCGACAAAGAGAAAGTTTACCATGAAAGAGAAGCTCGTCGCTCTGGGCCCTGGTTTTCTGATCGTGGGCTCGTTCATCGGCCCCGGCACTGTCACCAGCTCCACCCGGGCCGGCGCCAACTACGGCCTCACCCTGTTCTGGTGCGTTGTATTCTCGGTCATTGCGGTGATCGTGATGCAGGGCATGGCGGCCCGTCTGGGCATCATCACCCAGAACGGCCTGGCCGAAAACCTGAAAGACGATTTTGCAGACCGTCCCGTCCTGCGCAACATCCTGTGCGGGCTGGTGGCCATCGCCATTGCGGTGGGCGGTTTTGCTTACATGAGCGGTGACCTCACCGGCACCGCCCTGGGCGTCAGCGCCCTCACCGGCGTTTCCACCAAGATCATTGCTCCCATCTGGGGCGTGCTCATCCTTCTCATCCTGAACCTGGCCGGCGACGCGGTGAAATATCTGGAAAAACTGCTGGGCATCTGCGTCATCATCATGGCCATCGTGTTCCTGGTCACCATGGTGATCGTGCGGCCCAACCTGGGCGATCTGATCCACGGCTGCGTGCCCACCGTGCCCGAGGGCAGCCTGATGACCTGCCTGTCCCTCATCGGCACCACCGTGGTTCCCTACAACATGTTCCTGCATGCCGCCAGCGCCAAGCGCACCTGGCACAGCCCTGAAGAGCTGCCCCTGTGCTCCTTCGGCACCACCGTTCCCATGATCATCGGCGGCATCGTCACCGGCGCCATCATGATCACCTCCGCCACCGTCATGTACGGCATGGAAGTGAACAACGCCATGGATATGGCCGTCCAGCTGGAGCCCACCCTGGGCAGCCTGGCCCAGCCCTTCATGGCTGTGGGCCTCATCGCCGCCGGCGTCTCCAGCGCCGTGTGCACCCCCATGGGCGTCTCCTATGTGCTGGCCGGCCTCTTCGGCTGGAAGACCGACCGCTCCGACAAGCGGTACACCATCACCAACGCCGCCGTGCTGGTCACCGGCATCGTCATCGCCGCCCTGGGCACCAACCCTCTGGGCCTCATCATGACCGCCCAGGCCGTCAACGGCATCGTGCTGCCCGTGGTGGTGGGCGTCACCCTCTACCTCACCAGCCGCAGCCGGATCATGGGCAAGTACAAGAATGGCCCCATCGCCATCGCTCTGGGCCTGGCCATCTTTGCCATCTCCCTGATCCTGGGCATCAGCAGCTTCGTCAGCGTCTTCACCGGCTGATAAGCGCCTCTTTGCGGCCAGCGGCCGCCTGAATCACCGAAACGGCATCTGCCGATTCCGCAAAAGGGCCGCCGGCCCGCGCCTTCGGGCGCAGGCCGCGGCCTCTTTTTGCCGCCCGGCGGGTTTCCGAGAATACACTGAAACAAAGGAGAATGGTTGATTATGAGAAACAGCAAACCCACCATCTATGATCCTTCTTTCCTGCCCAACAACATCTACAGCGGCGTGCCCTCCTGGCTGAACCTGCCGGTGCTGGAGGACGTAAGCGAGCTGAAGGGCTTTGACGCGGTGGTCTGCGGTGTGCCCTGGGAGGGCGGCTGCACCATCGGCGGCTACTCCTCCTGCACCGAGGGCCCCAAGTCCATCCGTTCGGTCTCCATCCGCTACACCGGCTACCTGCCCGACTTTGATGTGGACTCCTTCGACTACCTGAAGGTGGGCGATTTCGGCGACGTGGCCTGCCGCAACGGCGACTACGACCTCACCTTCAAGGCCATCCGGGAGCGGATCGGCCAGGTGATCGACGCGGGTGCCTTCCCCATCACCTTCGGCGGCGACCACGGCATCGCCTACCCGGTGGTGAGCGAGATCGCCAAGCGTCATCCCAAGCGGGTGGGCGTATTGCACTTTGACGCCCATCTGGACAACTACTCCCACTTCGGCGACGACGAGTTCTCCCGCTGCTCGCCCTTCTATCAGCTGTACAACGACCCCAACATGGACCCCACCAAGATCGTCCACATCGGCATCCGCGGGCCCCGCAACCACAAGGAGGAGTACCAGAACGCCAAGAAGTACGGCGCCACGGTCATCCTGGGCCGGGAAGTGAAGGAGAACGGCTGGAAGGCCTCCATCCAGAAGGCCATCGAGGTCGCCTTCAAGGATACCGACCTGGTGTACATCACCATCTGCGCCGACGCGCTGGACGCCGCCAACATGCCCCAGGGTCCCCAGGATATGGGCGGTCTCACCTCCTATGAGCTGTGCATGATGGTGCACGAGGCGGGTCTGGCCGGCGCCAAGGGCCTGGATTTCGTGGAGATCTACCCGGACAACCTCAGCTACCAGACCGCCTCCCACGACGCCTGCTGGGCTGCGCTGTACTACCTGAACGGCGTTGCCGAGCGCCGCAAGAACGGCAAGGACTGATTTTTCTTTTGGGCGGCGCTGCCGTCCTGATTCCCCGCGTCCCCGCCCCTTTGGGCGGGGGCGCTTTTTTTGCCCTTGCGCCCGGGGCCGGGGCGCGGTACACTTTTGAAAGGGGCCCCCGCCCCCAAAGGAGGACAAGACCATGAAGCTGATCCATTTGTCCGATCTGCATCTGGGCAAACGGCTGAACGAATTTTCCCTGCTGGAGGACCAGGCCTATATCCTGGACCAGATCCTGGACCTGGTGCGGGAGGAGGCCCCCCAGGCGGTGCTCATCGCCGGGGACGTGTACGACCGGCCCCTGCCCGGCGCCGAGGCGGTGGAGCTCTGCGACGATTTTCTGGTGAAGCTGGCGGGGCTGTGCCCCCATCTCTTTCTGGTCAGCGGCAACCACGACTCCCCCGAGCGGCTGGCCTTCGGGGGCCGGCTGATGGAAAAGAGCGGGGTGCACCTGGCCCCGGTGTACAGCGGCAAGGTAGAGCCCTGCACCCTCACCGACGAATACGGCCCGGTGGATTTTTACCTGCTGCCCTTTATCAAGCCGGCCCACCTGCGCCACGCCCTGGGCCTTGAGCCGGAGAGCTACACCCAGGCCCTGGAGATGGCCATCGGCCAGATGCCCCTGCGGCCGGGGGTGCGCAGCGTGCTGGTGGCCCACCAGTTCGTCACCGGGGCCCAGCGCACCGAGTCGGAGGAGGTGTCGGTGGGCGGGCTGGACAATGTGGACGCCTCGGTCTTTGCCCCCTTCGCCTACACGGCCCTGGGCCACATCCACCGGCCCCAGAGCCTGGCGGGCGGGCGGGTGCGGTACTGCGGCTCCCCCCTGGCCTACTCCTTCTCGGAGGCGGCCGTCCCCAAGAGCCTGACGGTGGCCCAACTGGGGGCGGGGGATTCCCTCACCTTGCGCACCCTGCCCCTTACCCCCCGGCGGGGGATGCGGGAGCTGCGGGGCCGCTTTGAGGAGCTCACCGCCCCCGCCTTCTACCAGGGCGCCCCCTTCCGGGAGGACTATCTCCGCGTCACCCTCACCGACGAGGAGGACGTGGCCGGGGCCCTGCCCCGCCTGCGGGCCGTCTACCCCAACCTGATGCGGCTGGACTACGACAACACCCGCACCCGCCTGCGGGCCCAGGTCAGCGCCCCCGGCCCCGAGACCCGCAGCCCGCTGGAACTGCTGGAGGACTTTTACCGGCTCCAGAACAACGCCCCCATGAGCGAAGAACAGCGCGCCTACGCCCAAACCCTCATTGAATCCATCTGGGAGGAACAGCCATGAGACCTTTGCTTCTCACCCTTTGCGCCTTCGGCCCCTATGCCCGCGAGACCCGGGTGAATTTTGAAAAGCTGGGCCCCAGCGGGCTCTATCTCATCAGCGGAGACACCGGCGCCGGCAAGACCACCCTCTTTGACGCCCTCACCTACGCCCTCTACGGCCAGGCCAGCGGGGACAACCGGGAACCCTCCATGCTCCGCTCCCAGTACGCCGACCCCTCCACCCCCACCTGGGTGGAGCTCACCTTCCTGTGCGGGGGGCGGCAGTACACCGTCCGCCGCAGCCCCGAGTATCAGCGGCCCAAGGCCCGGGGCCAGGGCCTCACCACCGAAAAGGCGGACGCCACCCTTCTGTTTCCGGACGGCCGCTCTCCCCTCACCCGCCCCCGGGAGGTGACGAGGGCGGTGGAGGAGATCCTGGGGCTGGACCGGGACCAGTTCACCCAGATCGCCATGCTGGCCCAGGGGGATTTTCTCAAGCTGCTGCTGGCCCCCACCGAGGAGCGGAAAAAGATTTTTCAGAAGCTCTTTTCCACCCAGAAATTCTCGGCCCTTCAGGATAAGCTCAAGGCAGACGCCAAGGCCCTGTCCGATGCCTTCAACGCCGAGGAGGCCAGCCTTGGCCAGTACATGGACGGCATCCTCTGCGGGGAGGGGGACGAGCTGGCCGATCAGCTGGCCCACAGCGCCGCCAACCGGCTGCCCGACACCGCCGATCTTCTGCAGCGGCGGATCGTCCTGGACGGCCAGGCCCAGGCCGAGGCCCGGGGGCAGGTCGCCCGGCGGGAGGAGGCTCTCACCCAGCTCACCCGGGACCTCACCGCCCTGGACGCCCAGGCCAAGACCCAGCAGGCCCTGGAAAAGGCCCGGGCCGACCGGCAGGGTGCCCGGCTGGCCCTGAAAGAAGAGGAGGAGACCCTGGCCCGGCGCCGCCGGCAGGCCGAGGGAGCCCGCGCCCTCACCGACCAGGCGGCGGCCCTGCGGGCCCGGCTGGAGGATTACCGCCGGCGGGACGAGGCCCGCCAGGCCCTGAGCCGGCTGCAAGGGCAGCAGGAAGAGGCGGCCCGGCGGCAGACCTTGGCCGGGCAGGACCGGCAGGCCCTGGCCGACCGGCTGGAAAGCCTGCGGGCCGAGCTGGCCGGCCTGGAAAAGGCCGGGGAGGAACTGGCCCGGCTGGAGGGAGAAAAAGAGCGGCAGGAGGCCTCCTCTGCCCGGCTGAAGGAGGCCGGCGCCGCCCTGGCCCGGCTGCAAGAGGCAGAGGCCCGGCTGCAAAAGGCCCGGCAGCTCTACCAGCAGGCCGGGGATACCGCCCGGGCCTGCCGGGAGGAGTACTCCGCCCGCTACCAGGCTTTTCTGGACCAGCAGGCGGGGGTGCTGGCCGCCGGCCTGCGGCCGGGCCAGCCCTGCCCGGTGTGCGGCTCGGTGGACCACCCGGCCCCGGCGCCCCTCTCCCCCCAGGCGCCCACCCGCCAGCAATTGGAGGCCCTGCGGG
>CASFKY010000047.1 GCA_949295465.1 uncultured Oscillospiraceae bacterium | reverse complement strand
CCTCTGGGCATCGTCATTGCCGACGCCCTGCTGGGGGAAATCTCCCCGGCTATGGCGGTGGCGGTGGGCCAGTCTCCCGCCAAAAAGATTCTCATCCCCATGAATCAGTGCGACAACATCGTGGCCGGGGTGGAGGATCTGCCGGTGGGCAAGCTGCTGGACAGCGCCCTGGAGGAGCTGGACCAGCTGCTGAACGCCTGAACGGCGCATAGAATGGATCGCGGAGCCACGCTCCGCGATCTTTTTTCAAAAGGAGTTGCTTCCTGTGAAGCAGATCTTACACTGCATTATGCAGGTGCAGAATCTGGTCACGCTGATCCTGACCATCGCCTTTCTCCACCTGGCTATTTCGGGCAGAGTGGCCGCCGACCAGTTCCTCACCATCTTTTCTGTGGTGATCGCCTTCTATTTCGGCAGTCAGGCCCAGAAAAATCAGTCTGCATAGAGAAGCGGCAGCCCTCCGGCGGCCGCTTCTCTTTTTTACCCCTGCCCCAACAACGCAAAGGCTTCAATGATTTCCTCCCCCCGGGCGTGGACCCGGTCAAAGTCCACATGGGGGTTGTAGATGGCCTCCAGCTCGTCGTGCATGGCCTTGGCCTGAGCCAGGGAGTCCACACCCTCCTCCATGAGGGCGGCAGCCACCTTCCGGGCAAACCGCAGCCTGGCCCGGCTGCGCCGCAGCAGCTCCGGATCGGCCATGGCGTCCAGCCGGATGCGGCGGTGGGGCCGGTGAGGCCAGGGCTGCTCCGGCGTGGTGCTGACAAAGGCCAGGGAGAGGGAGGGGATCAGCAAGTGGGCCATCCGGTCGGGGAACATGGGATCGGGGCAGGCCACCACGTCGTAACCTGCCGCCATGGCCCCGGCGGCCAGGCAGGTGAGCATGGTGTGGGCCAGGCCGTAGCTGTCGGCCAGTTCATACACCTTGCCGCACTGGGCCTCCACCGTGCCGTACTCCCGCAGCACTCCCTGCCAGGTGACCGCCCCTAAAAACCGCTGAACCGCCCGGCCGGGCTGTTCTCCCGCTCCCTTGATCTCCCGGGACAGGATGCCTCTGGCCCGCTTGGCCAATTTGGCCTCCAGGGCGGGGGTGAGCAGCAGGGCGCGCACGTCCTCCTCCATCTGGGCGGCGGCGGTAAGGCAGCGGTAGGCCCGGCTGTAGCAGGCTTTATAGCCCTTCATGCACCCCTTCAATTCAGTCCCCACCGCCTGGAGGGCCTCCCGGTCATAGCAGGCCCCCAGATCCACATAGCTCTCCACCAGGCCGGGATATTTAGGCTCCACCACATGGGGGGCAGTGCCGTCCACCACCGCCGCACCCAGGGCAGGGATGATGACCGCGTCCAGGGAGTCGGGATCACCGGAGCAGCGGATGTACTCCACCGAATGGCCCGCCTCCTCCATGGCCCGCCCCACCTGCTTCATCAGGGTGGACTTGCCGCAGCCCGGCCCGCCCTTCAAAATACGGATGTCCTGGGCCTTCTCCGGGTCCAGCATCTGATCGTACAGGGAATAAAAGCCGGTTGGGGCGTTGGCGCCCAAATAGTAACAGATCTTTGCCTCTGCTTCCATAAAAAGACCCTCCAAGAGTAAGTTTCTCACTCTCAGGGTATGCTTTAGCAGGTTGGCCGGTGCGGCGGTCACGCCCCATCCCGGTAAAAATAGCGCAATTCCTCCACCAGCATGGCCGCCGCCGGGGACAGGGGGCTGGACCGCCGGTAAAGCAGGTAAAACTGCCGCTCCAATAGAGGGCTTTCCGGAGCAAAGACCAGGATCTTCCCCTCCTGGGCCGCCTCTTTGGCGGCCCATTCCGACAGGATGGAGATACCCAGCCCGTTCTTCACCCCCTGGAGGACGCTCTCGGTACTCTCCAGCTGGGCGGCCAGCGTGAGGGATTTGGGTTCCAGACCCACGCCCTTCAGGTACTGCTCGGCCTGCTTGCGGGTGCCTGACCCCGGCTCCCGCATAAGAAAGGGGGCCCGTCTCAGGATCTCCGGCGTCATTTGTCCCTCCAGTCTCCGGTACTCCGGGGCATTGGGGGTGGCGATGACCAGCCGCTCGGCCAGAAAGGGGACGCACAGCAGCCCGGCCCGCTGCACCGGAGCCCCCACCAGGCCCAGCTCCGCCCCGTTTTCCATCATCCACTGGGCCACCTGGCCACTGTCTCCCTGCCGGATCTGGAAAAACACCTGGGGATATCGCTGCCGCAGCAGAGGCAGCACCTGGGGCAGCAGATACTGGGACGGCACGGTGGATGCGGCGATGGACAGGGTACCGGCAATGGAGGAGGTTGCGGTACGCACATCCTGGGCCGCCCGCTGGCACAGACCCAAAATCTCGGCGGCATAACGGCTCAGCACCCGGCCGCCGGCGGTGAGACGCAGCTCCTTGGTGGAGCGCACCACCAGTTTGGCCCCCAGTTCCTCCTCCAGGGCCGCCACATGGGCACTGACCGTGGGCTGGGTGAGGTAGAGGGCCTCCGCCGCCTTAGAGAAGCTGCGCTGTCGGGCCACCTGCAAAAATACTTCCAGTTGTTTCAGCTGCATAATAAGCCTCCGATTGCTTTTTTTCCACGTTTGGGATACACTGATAGTATCCACATCAAAGGGGGTGACGAGATGCCGTATGAGAAGCTGCGCCTGACCGCCATGACCACGGCCGGTGGGTGAGGCGCCAAAATAGGGCCGGGTGTCCTAAGGAACGTATTGGCGGGCCTGCCCAAAACGGCAGACCCCAACCTGCTGGTAGGCTATGACTCCAGCGACGACGCCGCCGTCTACAAGGTCAGTCCCGACCTTGCCATGATCCAGACGGTGGACTTCTTCCCTCCGGTGGTGGACGACCCCTATACCTTTGGGCAGATCGCCGCCACCAACGCTCTCTCCGACGTGTACGCTATGGGGGGCGAGCCCCGGCTGGCCATGAATCTGCTGGCCTTCCCCTCCTGCCTGCCGGTGGAGGCGGTGGGGGATATTCTGGCAGGCGGGGCCTCCAAGGTGACTGAGGCCGGCGCGGTCATCGCCGGCGGCCACAGCATTGAGGATCAGGAACCCAAGTACGGCCTGTGCGTCACGGGCCTGGTCCATCCCCGCCGCATCCTCACCAACAGCGGGGCCAAAGTGGGAGATATCCTGGTGCTGACCAAGGCGCTGGGCACCGGCATCCTGTCCACCGCCGCCAAGGCGGAGCTGCTGGACGAGGCCGACTACAAGCAGATGGTGGAGCTGATGACCACCCTGAACAAATACGCCGCCCAGGCGGCAGGCGGGATCTCCATCAGCGCCTGCACTGACATCACCGGCTTCGGTCTGGCCGGCCATGTGAAGGAGATGGCGGAGGGGAGCGGTACCACCATGGAACTGTGGGCAGGCAAGATCCCCATTGTGCCCCGCGCGCTGGAACTGGCCCGGGACGGGATCATTCCCGGCGGCGCTTACCGCAACATGGACTTTGCCGCAGCCGACACCCTGGAGGACCCTGCCGTTCCCCGGGAGGTGCTGGACTGTCTCTACGACCCCCAAACCGCCGGCGGGCTGCTGTTCAGCGTGCCGGAGCGCCAGCTCCAAACCCTTATGGGCCGGATGATGGACGCCGGCGTACCCGCCGCAGCGGTGGGCGCGGTGCGCCCCAGGGGCGAGAAGCTGCTCCATATCAAGCCATAGCCATTTCCACGCAGAGGCGTGCCGCAGAATGCTGCGGCACGCCTTTGTCTTGTTCCGCCCCCCTATTATAAATCACTTTATAGATATTCTCTATATCTTTCATTGATTTTATGGAAAATCTGTATTTCAATTTTTTGTGCCGGGGGGCTATAATCCCGTTAGAGAAAGAAGTTTTTGCTTTCCTGAAAATTTTTGAGAGGTGTTGTGTGTGACAAAATTCAAGGGACACCTGCCGGTCATTCTGGCCGGGCTGGTGGTAGGCATCGCCTCGGTGGTGCTGGTTGCCCTGGGCAACCCGGTGAATATGGGCTTCTGCATCGCCTGCTTCCTGCGGGACATCGCCGGCGGCGTGGGGATGCACCGGGCCGCCATCGTGCAGTACATCCGGCCCGAGATCATCGGTCTGGTGCTGGGCGCCATGATCATGGCCCTGGCGGGCAAAGAGTTCAAGGTGCGGGGCGGCTCCTCCCCCATGACCCGGTTCGTGCTGGGCTTCTGCGTCATGGTGGGTGCCCTCATGTTCCTGGGCTGCCCCCTGCGGATGGTCATCCGCCTGGGCGGCGGCGACGGAAATGCCATTCTGGGCCTGGTGGGCTTCATCATCGGCATTTTCGTGGGCACTCTGTTCCTGAAGGCCGGCTTCTCCCTCAAGAAGTCCCAGCCTCAGCCCAAGATCGAGGGCCTGCTCATGCCCGCCGTCAACGTGGGCCTGCTCATTCTGGTGATTGCCGCCCCCGCCTTTATCTTCTTCTCCGTGGAGGGCCCCGGCTCCATGCGGGCTCCCATCGCCGCCGCCCTCATCGCCGGTCTGGTGGTGGGCGCCATTGCCCAGCGCAGCCGCCTGTGCATGGCCGGCGGTATCCGTGACGCCATGATGCTCAAGGACTTCCACCTGCTGATGGGCTTCGTGGCCATCTTTGTGGCGGTGCTGGTGGGCAACCTGATCGTGGGCGGCATGGGCCTCCGGGGCGGCTTCAATCCCGGCTTTGCCGGCCAGGCCGTGGCCCACACCGACGGGCTGTGGAACCTGCTGGGCATGGTGCTGGTGGGTCTGGGCTCCGTGCTGCTGGGCGGCTGCCCCCTGCGCCAGCTCATCCTCTCCGGCAGCGGCAACAGCGACTCCTCCGTGGCCGTG
>CASFKY010000046.1 GCA_949295465.1 uncultured Oscillospiraceae bacterium | reverse complement strand
GTGACCATTGTGGAGATCATGGGCCGCAATGCCGGCTGGCTGACGGCAGCCGCCGCCCTGGCCCGCGCCGAGGACTGCGAGGGCGTGGACATGATCTGCCTGCCGGAGATCCCCTTCAACGTGGACCGCTTTGTGGAGAAGGTGGCCCGGATGCAGGCCAAAAAGCCCAGCATTGTCATTGCGGTGTCGGAGGGTGTCAAGCTGGAGGACGGCCGCTATGTCTGCGAGCTGGCCGACGACGTGCACGCGGTGGATGCCTTCGGCCACAAGGCCCTGACCGGCACCGCCCGTTTTCTGGCCAACACGGTGGCCCGCCGGCTGGACACCAAGACCCGCTGCATTGAGCTGTCCACCCTGCAGCGCTGCGCCGGACATCTGACCAGCCGCACCGACATCACCGAGGCCTACCAGGTGGGCGGCGCCGCCGCCAAGGCCGCCTTTGAGGGCCACACCGGCGAGATGGTCGCCCTCAAGCGGCTTTCCAACGCGCCCTACCAGTGCACCACCGAGCTGCATCCCATCAGCGAAGTGGCCAACCTGGAAAAGAAGGTCCCGCTGGACTGGATCAACGCCGACCACACCGACATGATGCCGGCCTTCCTGGATTACGCCATGCCGCTGATCCAGGCGGAGCTGACCCCCATCTATGTGGAGGGGTTGCCCCATCACATCTATCTGCCGGAATGACCCGGCCCAAACCATGACATCTTCTGCCTCTCAAGGTTAAGCCTAACAGCAACCCACCCGACCCCGGGCGGTGCCTAGCGCACTGCCCGGGGCCGGGTGGGTTTTGGGGTTTTTCTGCAAACATCGCGGCGGTCAGATCCAGTAGAAGCCCCAGCTGGGCAGCCAGAGGGTGCTTGCCGCCCAGAGTTTGGGCACCGGCAGCCCCGAAAGCACCGGATAGAACCAGACAAACAGCACCAGCGACGCCGCCACCAGGCCGATGGCGATCCGCCGGGCCTTTTTGCGGTCGGTCATGTCGGCCAGCACCACCGCGATGGCGGCCAGGCAGAACATGGAACTGGGGAAATAGTGGTACAGGAAGGTGCAGCGGGCGACGAACATCCATGGCACCAGCTGGGCGGCGTAGAGGATCAGCACCGCAGCGCCGCGGCGGCTGCCCCGGCCGGTGAGCTGCCGCCAGGCCAGCAGCAGGATACTGACCAGCCCCGCCAGCCAGAGTACCGGGCCGCCCATGCCGGCAATGCTGCCCCGCATGGTGTCGGGCAGGCCGCTGTTCTGGTAATACCACACCGGGCGCAGGTCCAGCAGCCAGGTGTACCAGCGGCTCTCGAAGGGATGGGTGGCGTTGAGGGTGGAGTGGTAATTGTACATCGACACCTGGCAGTTCCACCAGTCCCCCACGCTGAAGGAGGGGTCCCGCCAGACATAGGGCAGGTAGGAGGCCAGATAGATCACAAAGGGCAACAGCACATAGAACAGCACGCCGCCCCAGGCTGCGGTGGTAAACTCCTGGCGGAAGCCGGGGTTGCCCTGCCGCCAGCGGGCATAGAGCACCCCGAAATAGAGGATGGCCAGCCCGATGCCCGCATAGATGCCGGTCCACTTGGAGGCGCAGCCCAGCCCGAAGGCCAGCCCGCCCAGCGCCATGGGCAGCAGTGCCTTGTCGATGCCCTTTTTCAGCGCGGTCTGGGCATACCAGACCATGCAGTGGGCCCCCAGCAGGATGAAGAAGGTGGCGTAAATGTCGATGGTGGCAATGCGGCTTTGGGAAAAGCGCATGAAATCCAAGGCCAGCAGGCAGCCGGCAACCGCCCCCACCCAGCGGCGGCGGGTCAGGCGGCGGGCAAAGCACCAGGCCAGCGGCACCAGCAGCACGCCGAACAGCGTGCCGGCAAACCGCCAGCCAAAGCCGGTCATGCCGAAAATGGCGATGCCCAGCATGATAAAGTCCTTGCCCAGCGGCGGATGGGTGGTCTCGTAGACCGACATTTTGTGCAGCATCTCGTAGCCGGTGCGGCCGTGGTAGATCTCGTCAAAATACATGCTGTTGAGCTGGCTGATGGTGTCGGGCACCAGATCCGCCTCGTCAAACAGGCCCGGGTCGCCGGCGGTGGTGGTCACCGGCAGCGGATTGCCGGCGGCGTCCCGCAGCGACAGCTCGAACACCTGTCCGCCCGCGACGGTGACCGTCCAGTCCTGCCCCTGGGAGGAGGGCAGCGCCACCGTCTGCCAGCAGAATACCGACCCCAGTTGGCCCTGGTAGACCACCGTGCCTGCCCCGTCGGTGAGGGTCAGCGTCTCGCCGGAATTGACACCGGGATAGATCCAGAGGGTGGCGGGTTCCTGGTCGCTGTCAATGGTGATCTGCACCGTCTGGCTGGCGGTGGTGGCGTCCAGCGGATTCTGCGGGGCGGTCATGTCCCCCAGGTAGACAAAGCTCACCACCGCAGTGGCCAGCGTCAGGGCACACATGGCCAGCAGTTCCCGGCGGTGCCAGCGCAGCGGCCCGGCAACGCCCTGGCGCAGCCGGCGGCCGGGGGCGGTTTCCCCGGCGTCGGCGGCCCGGGCCAGCGGCAGGGTATGGCCGTGGGCCACAATGTCATAGACGGTCAAAAACAGCAGCAGACAAAAGGCGGTCTCGGCCAGGCCCAGCAGACGGACAATGATGTCGCTGGAGGCGGAGGTCAGCCATTCGTCATCGGTGCCCACCTGCACATAGACCGCACAGAGGTTGACAAACCCGGTCAGCGTCATGCCGGCGGCGGCACCCAGCAGGCGCCGGTCGTTCCAGCGGGCGGCGGCCCACAGCGTCAGCAGCACGGCGGGGATCAGGTAGCGCTCGTGCATATTGTGGGCGAAGGTGAAGATGCCGGCCAGGTAAGCACCCGCCAGCAGCACCGGCGAAAACCGGCCCCGCTGCAGCGCAAACCAGCCCGCCACGGCCAGCGCCGCGGTGAGCAGCAGAATGTGCACAATGCCCAGCATTTCCCAGGTGATGGGGCCGAACAGGGCGCTGCTCTGGTCCCGCCAGTTGCCGCCCAGCGCGGCAAACCAGTTGAAGGCATTGATGGTGGCGTAGGGGTAGCCGCCCGCGGTGCCGGCATACTTGGACACCAGCCCTGGGATCAGGTTGCTGATGCCGAAGAAGGGCAGCCCCGCCAGCAGGGTGGGCAGCACCGCCAGCACCGCCCCGGCCAGCGTGTTTTCCATCGCCCGCAGCCGGGCGGTGCGGCCCGCCGCACCCACAATGCCGGCCAGAAAGCAGACCGCCAGCACCGGCCCGGCCAGCAGCGCCTGGGGTTTGACCGCCAGCGCCACGCCGTAGACCAGCGCCGCGGGCAGCCAGCGGTGACGTTCCAGCAGCGCAAAGCAGGCCAACAGCGGCAGCGCCAGTGCCGCGTCCACCTGGCCCCAGACGCCGGTGGCAAAGAGCAGCAGCGGGCTGAAGGCCGCAAACAGCGTCAGGCGCCGGCGGGCGGACTGGTCCGGCAGGTGCTGCATGCCGCAGTGCCAGATCAGCGCCGCGCAGCCGCAGTCACAGGCGGCGGGGACGGCGGCCAGCAGCACCCGGGTCAGGCCGGTGCCTGCCCCCAGCAGCTGCCGCAGCCCGGCCACCAGCCAGAGAAGATACAGGTATCCGGGGGGATAATCGGCAAAATAGCCCTCGCTGTAAAAATGGGCGGGGCCCTCCGCCAGCAGTTTGTCCCCCCAGGCGGTGAAGCAGCTCAGGTCATAGGGGTATCCGGCGGTGGCCGCCGCCAGCACCAGACGCAGCACAAAGGCCAGGCCCAGCACCCACAGCAGGGTGCGGCGGCGGGCGGCGACAGCGGTTTGGTCAGGCATGGGCTTGCCTCCTTTGCAAAAGGCGTTTACAGAAAATGGGGCGCAGCGCGCCCCATCCAGACTGTGAAAAACCTGAAATTGTAACGTGAAATGTTTCGGACACACAGGCAGGGTCAAGCCTATGGCGGACAGCGCCGGGCGCCCGGCTTTGTCCCGTCAGCTGCGGCTGACCTTGGGGCCCTGGGCAGTGTCGGTGACGGTCCAGCCCATCTCGGAAAGCTGGGCGCGGATGGCGTCGGCGCGGGCCCAGTCCTTCGCCTTCTTGGCGGCAGCGCGCTGGTTGACCAGGTCGGTCACCTCGGCGGGGACTTCGTCCTTCTTGCGGTTGTAGAGCAGGCCCAGCACCCCGGCCAGCTCGTCAAAGGTGGCGGCGGCCTGTTCCAGCGCCGGGCGGGAAGCCGCGTCCGACAGGGTGTTGATGTCCTTGACAAAGTCAAACAGGGCAGCCAGGGCGTCGGGAGTGTTCAGGTCATCGTCCATGGCGGTGACAAACTTGTTCTTGGCTTCCTCGGCCTTGGCCACCAGCGCATCGGAATCCCCGTGGGCATGCTCGATGGCAAAGTCCAGGTTGTCGCGGCAGGTGTACAGACGCTCCAGCGAGTTCTTGCAGGCTTCGATCAGCTCCACCGTGTAGTTCAGCGGCATGCGGTAGCCGGCGGTGAGCATGAAGTAGCGGATGGGCTCGTAGCCGTACTTGTCCGCCACCTCCCGCACGGTGAAGAAGTTGTTCAGGCTCTTGGACATCTTCTGGTTGTTGATGTTCAAAAAGCCGTTGTGCATCCAGTAATGGCTGAACTCGCAGCCGTTGGCGCTCTCGGACTGGGCGATCTCGTTCTCGTGGTGGGGGAAGATCAGGTCCTGGCCGCCGGCGTGGAGGTCCAGGGTCTTGCCCAGGTGCTTGCGGCTCATGGCGCTGCACTCGATGTGCCAGCCGGGCCGGCCGGGGCCGTAGGGCGAATCCCAGGCGGGCTCGCCGGGCTTGGCAGCCTTCCACACCGCGAAGTCGGCGGGGTCTTCCTTCAGGTCATCTTCCATCTGGCTGCGCAGTTCCCGGTTGCCGCTCTCCAGGTCCTCCAGGTTCAGGTGGCTGAGCTTGCCGTACTCCTTGAAGCTGCGCACCCGGAAATACACGTCCCCGTTCTTGGCCACATAGGCATGGCCGGAGTCGATCAGGTCCTTGACGATGGAGAGGATCTCGTCGATGTGCTCGGTGGCGCGGGGCTGCACGGTGGGCTTCTCGCAGTTGAGGCCGGCGGCGTCCTTCAGGTACTCGGCCTCGAACCGCTCGGCCACCGCCTTCATGGTGGTGCCCTCCTCCTTGGCCCGGTTGATGAGCTTGTCGTCAATGTCGGTGATGTTGGAGACGTACAGCACCTTGTTGCCCCGGTACTCCAGGTAGCGGCGCAGGGTGTCGAAGATGATCAGGGGCCGGGCGTTGCCGATGTGGATGAAGTTGTAAACCGTGGGGCCGCACACATAGATGCGGTACTCGCCCTCCTTCTGGGGGATGAACTCCTCTTTTTTTCGGGTCAGGGTGTTGAAAATCTGCATAGGGCTTCTCTCCTTTTCTGTCAGGGCGGGAAACGAAAAAACGCCTCCGGCGGCAAAGCCACCGAAGGCGAAAAAGTTTCGCGGTCCCACTTCTGTTTGTTACTCGTCAGCGGCCGATAACGGGGCCTGCCGCACGGAGCTACCCAGGCCAAGCGGCCCTTCGCCCCGCGTGCTCCCGGGCGCACTTGGCGGGAGGGACGCCGCAGGGGCTTTCAGCCGGTGACCCCCGCTCTCTTTTGCCTTCCGGTTCCCGTTACTCTTCCCGGTATAACGCATCTGTCTTTGTAGGAATTTTTCTTAATTATACGGCCCCCCGCCCCGAAAGTCAAGGCCGGGCCGGGATTTTGTTTTCTCCGCCTTGACAGGGGCCCCAAAGAGGATATACTGGTTAGGACAGAGAAACAGGGGCGCTGGGAGGTTCCCGGCTGAGATCAGGGCAAAACCGCCCTGAGCCGCCTTGTACCTGATCCGGGCAATGCCGGCGTAGGGAGTTTTCCGCCAGACGCCCGGCCGCCCCGGGCGTTTTTCTTTTTTGAGTATGGACCAAAGAGGTGTTTTGTATGCAGCGTTCTTCTTCCACCCGACCCCTGGTAGAGGGGGCCCTGATGGTGGCCATGGCCACGGTGCTCAGCGTGATCCCCTTCATCGAGCTGCCCCACGGGGGCTCCATCACCTGGGTAAGCAGCCTGCCCCTCATTGTGATGAGCTTTCGGTGGCGGCCCTCCTGGGGGCTGGGCACCGCCTTTGTGGCAAGCCTGATCCAGCTGTTCATGGGCATCAAGAACCTGGGCTACTGCCAGACTCTCCTCGCCCAAGCCGGCTGTGTTTTGCTGGATTACCTGCTGGCCTACACGGCCCTGGGGCTGGCCGGCACCCTGGGCAGGGTGTGGAAAAACCGCTTTTGGGCGGTGGGGTTCAGCACGGTGGCGGTCTGCCTGCTGCGGTATCTGTGCAGCTTTTTCTCGGGCTATCTGGTCTGGCGGGATTACGACTACGCCTTTGAGTAGATGACCAATTTCGGCTGGGGCCGGGTGATTGCCGGCATGGGAGAAAACGCCCTGTGCTGGCTGTACAGCGCGGTGTACAACGCCACCTACATGATTCCCGAAACCCTGCTCACCCTGGCCGCCGCCCTGCTTTTGCTGCGGGCCGCGCCGAAGCTGTTCCAGCGGCAGGATGCCTCTCAGGGCAGATAAAGGTCATCCTGATCGATGAGGAACTTGCGGCAGTCCGGGCAGTAAAACACCTTCACCTGGACATTGTCCAGGGCGCTGGTGAGCTTGATGCCCTTGACCAGGGGGGTAAAATCCAAAAACCCCCGGCTCTTTTCGGCCGGCACCCACTTGAGGGCGTAGCGGTCCTGGGTGATCTGGCCTTTGGTCATCTTCTTGCTGCAATAGGGGCAGAGCATGGCTGTTCCCTCCCGATTCCAAAAAAATTCCACAAAAGCCGTCCGGGCAACGCCCGGGCGGCTTTTGAGTTTTCCACCATTCTTACTTGGCAGTGTTGATAAACTGCCGGTTGTCCCACAGATAGCGCACCCCTGACAGGGCGGTGACCAGGGCCACCAGCCAGCACAGGGCCCAGGCCATCAGCATCACCCCGCCGATGGAGGTGGGGCTGGCCAGAGAGGCGCACAGGTAGTACAGGATGATGGTGACCATCTGCAATACGGTCTTGGCCTTGCCCCACATGTTGGCGGCAATGACCTTGCCGCCGGGGGCGCCCGCCGCGATCATCCGCAGGCCGCTCACCGCGAACTCCCGGGCCAGGATGATGGCCAGCACCACCGGGCTGCACACCCCGTCCCGCATCATGTACAAAAAGGCCACCGTGGTGAGGAGCTTGTCCGCCAGGGGGTCGGCAAATTTGCCGAAGTCAGTCACCAGCCCCCACTTGCGGGCCAGGTGGCCGTCCAGATAATCGGTAAAGCTGGCCGCGGCGAACACCAGCCCGGCCGCCAGGTACAGCCCGGCGCTGAAATTGGAGGTGCCGTACTGGCTCAGGCCCGCCAATACCATGAACACCGGCACCAGCAGGATGCGCAGAAGGGTGAGTTTGTTGGGCAGATTCATAGCGTCCTCCTTATGGCTCAGGCCAGCACGCCGAACAGGTCGTAGTCGTCGCTGTCCTGGATCTTCACCTGGTAGAATTCGCCGGGGTAGAGGGGCGTCTCGCTGCGCACGCAGACGCAGCCGTCGATCTCGGGGGCGTCGGCGGCGGTGCGGCAGAGGTACAGCCCGCTCTCCTCGTCCAGCCCGTCGCTGATCACCGTGAGGGTCTGCCCCACCTTGGCCGCCTGCTTGGCCGCCATGATGTGGCTCTGGGTCTCCATCACAATGTCGGCCCGCTTTTGTTTGATCTCCTCATCCAGCTGGTTTTCCATCCGGCCGGCCACCGTGTTCTCCTCGGCGCTGTAGGCAAAGCAGCCCAGCCGGTCGAATTGCTCTTCCTTGATGAACTGGCACAGCTCCTCAAACTGTTCCTCGGTCTCCCCGGGGAAGCCGGCAATGAGGGTGGTGCGCAGGGTGATGCCCGGGATGCCCTGCCGCAGCCGGCGCACCGCGCTCTCGATGGTGGTCCTGTCGCTCTTGCGGTTCATGGCCTTCAGCACCTGGTCGTTGCAGTGCTGGATGGGCAGGTCCAGATAGGGCAGGATCTTCTCGCACCGGGCCATGGTGGCGATAAACTCGTCGGTGACCCGCTCCGGGTAGGCATAGAGCAGACGGATCCAGACCAGCCCCTCCACCTTGTTCAGCTCTTCCAGCAGCTGGCAGACGCTGTTTTTGCCCCAGTCGTCCCCGTAGGCGGTGATGTCCTGGGCCACCACCACCAGCTCCTTGACCCCCTCGCTGGCCAACCAGCGGGCCTCGGCCAGGCAGTCCTCCAGAGGGCGGCTGCGCAGCCGGCCCCGGATGTAGGGGATGGCGCAGTAATAGCAGTGGTTGTTGCAGCCCTCGGCAATTTTCAGATAGGCGTAGTGCCGGGGCGTGCTGATGACCCGGGCCCCGCCCAGGGGCATATCGCTCTTGGGGCCGTAGGCCTCCACCGGGCCCTTCTGCACCTGCTCCAGTACCTTTACCAGGTCCTTGTTGCTGCCCATGCCCACCACGGCGTCCACCTCGGGCATCTCCCGGCGGATCTCCTCTTTGTACCGCTCGGCCAGGCAGCCGGTGACCACCACCTTGAGGGCGGGGTTCTGCTGCTTGTAGCCGCAGGCCTCCAGGATGTTCTCGATGGCTTCCTCCTTGGCGCTCTGGATAAAGGCGCAGGTGTTCACCACGATGCAGTCGGCCTCGGCCGGGTCGGCGGTGGTGGTGTGGCCCGCCGCCAGCAAGGCGTGGCAGAACACATCCGCGTCCACCTGATTTTTGGGGCATCCCAACGAAATGATGGCTATCTTCATGTCTCTGTTCCTGTCTGTCTGATTGAAAAGGCCGGCTCCTCAGGGGAACTCCCAGCCTGTGTCGTTCTCGTCTTCCTGCTCCTGCCGGCCCTGCCACTCGGCCAGGGCGGCGCGGATCTTCTGGGCGGGGAATCCCCGCCGGGCCAGGGCGGCCCACACGGCGTCCCGCTTGCCCTGGCTCAGTTTGCGGGAGTACTGGCGCTGGATCAGGCTGCGCAGGGCCTCTTCCTCGTCCTCTTCCCGGTAGACCTGGTCCAGGGCGGCCTGGATGGTGTCCCGGTCCAGCCCTTTCTCGGCCAGCAGCCGGGCAGCCTCCCGCCGGGACTTCTTTTTGTCCCGCAGGGCCCGGGCCCGGTGGAGGGCAAAAGCCTCATCGTCCAACAGGCCCAGCTCTTCCATGCGGGCCACCGCGGCCGCCGCCGAGTGCTCGTCAAATTTCAGCCGCAGCTTGTCGTACAGCTCGGCGCTGCCGTATTCCCGCAGGCCCAGGTAGTCCAGAGCCTTGTCCTTGGCCTTGCGGGTCTCGCTGAGCAGCCGCAGTTTTTCCAGCTCGGGGGCAGTGAGGGTCTGCCCCTCGGCCACCGGGTAAAAGTGGTAGGTCTCCTCGTCCAGGGAGAAGAGGAACTCCTCCCCGCAGAAGAGGGCCATCCTGCCCTTTTTGGTCTCGCTGACCCGGGTGATGGTGATGCCGTCCACTTATTCCTCCACCAGAATGTCCAGGTCCGCCTCGCTGGGGGCGGCCTTCTTGCCCTTGGTCTCGGCAGGGGCCGGGGCCGGCTCGGCGGGAGCCGCGGGGGCAGCCTTTGCCCCCTTCTTGCCGGCGTACAGGTTCTGGGCGTTGGCGCGGATCTGGGCCTCGATCTCGTCCGAGATCTGAGGGTGCTCTTTCAGGTAGTTCTTCACGTTGTCCCGGCCCATACCCAGCCGCTCTTCCTTATAGCTGAACCAGGCGCCGGATTTCTGCACAATGCCCAGCTGGACCCCCAGGTCCAGGATCTCGCCCACCTTGGAGATGCCCTCGCCGAACATGATGTCGAACTCGGCCTCCTTGAAGGGAGGGGCCACCTTGTTCTTCACCACCTTGGCCCGGGTGCGGTTGCCGATGAAGTTGCCCTTGGTGTCCTTGAGGCCCTCCACCCGGCGCACGTCGATGCGCACGCTGGAATAGTATTTCAGGGCCCGGCCGCCGGCGGTGACCTCCGGGTTGCCGTACACCATGCCCACCTTTTCCCGCAGCTGGTTGATGAAGATGGCCACGGTGCCGGTCTTGCCGATGACGCCGGTGAGCTTGCGCAGGGCCTGGCTCATCAGCCGGGCCTGGAGGCCCACATGGCTGTCGCCCATCTCGCCCTCGATCTCAGCCCGGGGCACCATGGCGGCCACGCTGTCGATGGCGATGGCGTCGATGGCGCCGCTGCGCACCAGGGCCTCACAGATCTCCAGGGCCTGCTCGCCGGTATCCGGCTGGCTCACCAGCAGGCTGTCGATGTCCACCCCCAGGGCCTTGGCGTAGTCCGGGTCCAGGGCGTGCTCCACGTCGATGAAGGCCACTTCGCCCCCTGCCTTCTGGGCCTCGGCCAGCACATGGAGGGCCAGGGTGGTCTTGCCGCTGGACTCAGGGCCGTAGATCTCAATGACACGGCCCCGGGGCATGCCGCCCACCCCCAGGGCCAGATCCAGCCCCAGGCTGCCAGTGGAGATGGCGTCCACCTGCATGGCCACATTGGCCCCCAGCTTCATGACCGCGCCCTTGCCGAACTGCTTTTCGATCTGGGCCAGGGCGGTCTCAAGTGCTTCCTTCTTGCCGCTGCCCTCCTTGCGGGTGGGGCTGGCGACGGTGTTTTTCTTCTCTGCCATGTCGTCCTCTCTCCTGCGGGGCGCGGGCGCCCCGGGTTTCTGTACACAAAAATTTCGTTTGTCTGCCTTTATTATACACAGCCAAAGGGCCTTTTACAAATCCTTTGCAGGGTTTTGAGTCCCGGTTTTTGTACTCTCACAGCCGCCGGGCCAGCACGGCCCGGTCTCTGCCTTCCAGGTCCCGGGCACAGCGGATCTCCCGGTAGCCCGCCTCGGCCAGCAGCCGGGCCACCGAGGCCGCCTGCTGCCAGCCCACCTCCAGGGCCAGCGTGCCCCCCATCCTCAGCTTGGGGCGGTAGGCTGTCACGATGTGGCGATAAAAATCCAGGCCATCCTGCCCCCCGAACAGGGCCTCGGCAGGCTCACAGCCCACCTCCGGCTGCAAGTTTTCCATTTCGGCCTGGGTGAGATAGGGCGGGTTGGAGAGGATCAGGTCAAATTGCCCGTCCTCCAACTGGTTCTGGTACTGGAACACATCCCCCAGAACGGCCTTTACGCCCCCGATGCCCCGGGCGGCGGCCCGCCGGATATTTTCGGTGAGATAGGGCCAGGCCTCCCGGCTTTTTTCCACCGCCAGCACCCGGGCTCCCGGCACCAGCCGGCACAGACCCAGCGCCAGGCAGCCGCTGCCGCTGCACAGATCCAGCGCCAGAGCCCCCTGCCCCCCTTTCAAGGTGTCGGCTGCCGCAAGGCACAGGGTCTCGGTGTCCGCCCGGGGAATGAGCACCCCCGGCCCCACCTGCAATTCCAGGTCCAGGAATTCCCAGCTTCCGGCCAGGTACTGGAGGGGGTAGCGCCCGCACCGCCGCCCGGTATCCTGGGCCAGCTTTTGGGCGACCTCTTCGCTGAGAGGCCGCTCGTCCAGCCGGGGGTCACGGCCGGTGGCCAGCCGGCAGAGCACCCGGGCGTCATAGGCGGCATCCGGACAGCATGCCTCTTCCAGGGCGCGGCGCACTTCTTCCAGGGCTCTGGCCGGGGTCAGGCCCGCAAGGTCCTCGGCCCTCACCACAGCCCGTCCTCCGGCCGCTGGGGCAGCACGGGGGTCACGGCGGCAATGGCCACTTCGATCATGCTGTCATCCGGCTCAAAGACGGTGAGCCGCTGCACCCAGAGCCCCGGGGCCCGCACGATGCGGGTGAGGAGGTTGTCGCACCGGCCGCACCATTTCAGCAGTTCATAGCTGATGCCCATGACCACCGGCAGCAACAGCAGCTTGTACACCACCCGCAGGGCCATGTTGTCCCAGGGCAGCACGCTGTACAAAAAGATGCTGATGAGCAGCACCAGGATGAGAAAGCTGGTGCCGCACCGGGGATGGAACCGGGTGTGGGTGCGGATGTTCTCCACCGTCAGTTCCTGGCCCGCCTCGTAGCAGGCAATGGTCTTGTGCTCGGCCCCGTGGTATCGGAACAATCGGTGGATTTCCGGCAGCCGGCTGCACAGGAAGAGATACACCAGAAAGATGGTGAGCTTGAGGCAGGCCTCCAGCAGCACCTTGGGCCAACGGCCCAGGGGGAAAACGCCGCCGATCAGCCCGGTGATGAGGGTGGGCAGCACCATGAACAGCAGGATGGCCAGCCCGCCCCCCAGCACCGCTGCAAGGGCCAGCATCAGGTTCTGGGCTTTGGGGCCGCAGTGCTCGTTGATCCACCTGTCCAGCTTGGATTCCTCGGCCTCAAAATCCTCCCCCATGCTCACCTCGGCGGAGTGCATCAGGTAGCGGTAGCCCAGCACCAGGCTCTCGATCATGGCCAGGGTGCCCCGCACCAGGGGGATCTTCTGCCAGGGATGATGCTTCACATCCTCCATTGTCAGCTCGATCTGGCCGTCCGGCCGGCGCACGGCGCAGCAGATCTTCTCGGGGCCCCGCATCATGATGCCCTCCATCAGGGCCTGTCCGCCCACGCTGGTCTTGAATTTCTCTTTCGGCTGTTCCATTCTTTCTCCTTATTTTTCCCCGGGCGCAGAGGGCCGATAGAGGGGCAGCACCACCTTGACGGTGGTGCCCTCCCCCAGGCGGCTGTCGATGTCCAGGCTGCCGTTCAGGGCGGTGACGATCTCATCCACCACCGCAAGCCCGATGCCGCTGCCCCGCACCGCGTTCTTGCCCTTGAAAAATTTCAGTTTCACATTTTCCAGATCTTCCGGGTCGATGCCCCGGCCCTCATCCCGGAACAGCACATACACGTTCTCTCCGTCCTGCAGCAGTTCCAGGGTGATGGCGCCGCCGGGCTTTGAGTACTTGATGGCATTGTCCAGGATATTCAGGAACACCTGCCGCAGCCGCTTGGGGTCGGCCCACACCGGCAGGGGCAGCTCCGGCTCCTCATACCGCAGGCTCAGCCCCGCCTTCTGGATGCGGGGCTCCACAAAGAGGGCCGCGTCGGTGAGCTCGGCCACCAGATCCAGGGGCTGGCACTCCATGCGGATGCCCGCCTGCAGGCGGGAAAAATCCAACAGCTCCTCCACCATGCCGTAGAGCCGGTCGGTCTCGGCGGCGATGATGGAAAGCCCCTTCTGGTAATTTTCATCCCGGGGGTCTTTCAGGGCGGCGATGGTCTCCACCCAGCCCCGGATGCTGGTGAGGGGGGTGCGCAGCTCATGGCTCACCGAGGAGAGAAACTCGTTCTTCATCTTCTCGGTCTTGGCCAGCTCCTCGGCCATGCGGTTGATGGTCTCGCACAGCCGGCCGATCTCGTCCTTCTGGCCGCCGCGGGGCAGCCGCACCGACAGATCCCCCCGGGCGATCTGGTTGGCGGTGCGCTCCACCTGATGCAGAGGGTTGACGATGGAGCGGATAAAGTAAAGCCCCGAATAGACGCTGAACCCCAGCACCACAAAGGCCACCCCCAGGCTCACCCAGGCCCGCTGGGCCAGGGCCTCGTCCACCAGGGTGAGGCTGGTGACCATACGCAGGGCGGCCACATCCCCCGCCGGGTAGGGGGATAGAAGGGTGATGGCCATGACTTTTTCGTTCTCGCCGGTGAAGTAGATGCTCTCCCCCTGGCCGCTGGGGGAATCTATGGCCTTCCAGAAGTCCTCCTCCTGGTCGGCGGCGGCCTGAAGCGAACCGCTGGAGGTGGTGAGCGCCTGGCCCTCGCTGTCCAGCAGCATGAATTCGATCTTGTCCTTGTCCTCAAATTGCTCCACCATCCGATGGAGGGCCAGGTTCCGATTTTCGGCCGAGGCCGCCACAGTGGAACCGCTGTACATCTTGAGCTGGCCGGAAATGCTGGAAAACCGGCTCAGCAGCGCCTGCCGGGCGGCGGCGTAGTAGCTGCTTCGCCCGGCATAGAGGAACAGGCTCTCGGCCAGCACCAGGATCAGCACCGTGAGGGCCATGCTGCCCCGCAGCCAGCGTTTGGTGATACTGTTCAAGGCCGCATCCCTCCTTTATCTGGCAGTGCGCTTTCTCAGCTGTTCCAGCGGTAGCCGTATCCCCACACCGTGAGGATGTGCTGGGGGGAGGAGGGCGCGTCCTCCACCTTCATCCGAAGCCGGCGGATGTTCACATCCACGATCTTCACATCCCCGAAATAGTTTTCGCCCCACACCCCTTGCAGGATCTTTTCCCGCACCAGGGCGGTGCCGGGATTCTGGAAAAACAGTTCCATGATCTGGAACTCCACCTGGGTCAGGTCGATGCTCTTGCCGTTTTTGTACAGCACCCGGCTCTTTCGGTCCAGCACAAAGCAGCCGCTCACCAGCCGGGCGTCGTCCTCCTCCTGGGCAGAGGCCGGCTTGCCCCGGTTCACCCGGCGGCAGAGCGCCTCGATGCGGGCCATCAGCTCGGACACGCTGAAAGGCTTGGTCATGTAGTCGTCGGCCCCGATGGAAAGCCCCCGGATCTTGTCCTGCTCCATGCTCTTGGCGCTGAGAATGATGATGCCGATGTCCTGGTTGTCCCGCCGGATGGTCTCGCACAGGGAAAACCCGTTCATGCCGGGCAACATCACGTCCAGGATCGCCGCCTCACAGGGACCCTGCTTGTTCAAGAGGTCCAGCCCCTGCTCGGCCGATTCGGCCTCCAGCACCTCCCAGCCCGACATGCGCAGGTTGAGGGCAATCATCTCCCGGATGCTCTTTTCGTCCTCCACCACCAATACTCTTCTCATAGCTTTTCACCTCTGTGCGCCTTTACAGCACCATCACGCTGCCCAGCACCGTGTCGAATCCCATCTGTCGGGCCAGATCCGTCACCTTCAGCTGGATCTGCTGGTTGCCCAGGATCGCCGCCCTTGTGTATTCCTGGGAGACCACTCCCTGGCTGACGATCCGCACCGAGAGATAGACCTCCTCTCCGTTGGGGCTGCGCACCTCCCAGGAGTTTTTCTCTTCTCCCGGCGTCAATTCCACCTGGCCCTGCCAGGCAGAGGGCAGCGCCAGATAAAACCCGTATTCCGCATCCACCACGCCCCAGCTCTTGGGCCATTGGGCGGTGGTGTAGTCCTGCCAGGCCACAAAGCCCAGCCTCCGCTCCAGGGAGGCGTTCACCACGCCCCCTGCCTCTCCGGCCAGCTGCACCGGGATCTCCACGGTGGTGTCCCCGTCGATGTCGGTGCTGCGCAGGCTGGTAAAGTAGCGCAGGGTGGCGCTGTACAAATCCTCCACATAGCGGGAATCATAGGACTTGAGCTTTTTTTCCTTCCGATCATAATAGAGGATCTCGCTGGCCAAATAGGCCCCGTTGTTGCCGGTGTAGCCGTCCACAATCAGGTAGCGCCGTGCCCCGCCCCCCACGCTGGAGCAGATGCCCGCACAGCCGGAAAACCGGCCCTGGGCGATCTCCAGGCTCTGCACCTGCTGGTAGGTGTTCTCGGTGTTGGTGAGCAGTTCCACCTGCACCCCCTTCTCCCCGTCCTGAACGATGACCAGGTCCAGGGTGCCGCTGCCGGTGATGTCCGCCAGCAGATATTCGCTGTAGGAGGTTTCCAGCACCGCCGTGAGGGTCACATCCGAATAGGTGTAGACGGTGAGATACCGATCGCCCTGGGCCGTGCCGTACCCCACCAGCAGCTGGGTGCCCACCTGGTCATCCCCCGCCAGAGCCGCGGTGCTGACGCTCTCCACCTCGGTGGAAAGGCCTTCCCGCTCCTGGGTCACCTGCCAGGTCCCGTTCCACTCTTCCAGGATGGCCAGCTGCACGTTGGTGCCCTTGGAGGCGCTGGTATAAAAAACGGCGGCGTCCTCCTGTCCGTCCCCGTTCCAGTCGCCGAACACAAAGGGGGACAGATGGTCTCCGCCGGTGGGATATTTCAGCTGAGGGGATTCTCCCAGATAGGTGGCAAGTGCCTTCTGCACCTGGCTGGTCTGGCCGCCGAACTGGGGCGCCCGGAGCAGTTCCTCCACGCCGGCGGCGCCCAGGGAGGAGCAGCCGGACAAAAGAAGCGCGCACACCAGGGCAGCCGCCCTCCACCGACGCTTTCCCATGCCATCCCCTCCTGCCTTTTTCCGCCCCGGCCGCGGGTTTTTGGCCCTTTTTTGGCAGAACAATTCAGATGATAGTATATCACGAAAGCAGTACAATTCCAAGGGTCATCAGCAGGATGCCGCCGGCCATTCCCCGGGCCGCCCCCCTGCGCTTGCCAAAGGCCAGGGCCTCGGGCCAGAGCTCGGCCAGGCTGACCCAGATCATGATGCCGGCGATCAGGATCATGAGCCCGTTCAAGAAGCCCTCGCTGAGCCAGTCGTGCAAAAAGAAATAGGCCAGCAGCGCCCCGGTAGGCTCGGCCAGACCGCTGGCCAGGGCTGCCAGGGCTGCCTTGGGGCGGCTGCGGGTGGCGTAGTAGAGGGGCAGGGCCACCGCAATGCCCTCGGGCAGGTTGTGGAGGGCCACCGCGACGGAAAGCCGCAGACCCATCTGTTCATCGGCCACCCCCGCAAAGAGGGTGAGCACCCCCTCGGGCAGGTTGTGGAGCAAAAGGGCCATGCCGGTAACCGCCGCGCTGCGCAGGGCCCGGGCCCGGCCCGCATCCCCCTGGGGCGCCCGAAACTCCTCCGGCAGGCACCGGCCCAGGGCCGCGGCCACCGCCATCCCCATGCAGAGCAGACTCACGGTGGCCAGAGCGGCCCGGGCCGGGCTGAAAGCCTGCCGGTAGTAGCCGGCAGCGCCGGGCAGCAGGTCCATCAGGGAAGCGCAGAGCATCACCCCGCCCGCAAATCCCAGGGCTGAGCCCAGAGATTTCTGGCTGGGCAGCCGGCAGACTGCCGCCAGGCCCCCCAGCCCGGTGGCCAGCCCCGCCAGCAGGGTGTGAAGTAGTGCTTCGGTCATGGCAGTTCCCCCTTCATCCAATCGCCGGGCCCGGGGCCCGGCTTTTGTATCAGGGTATGAAAAAGGAGGGGCGGTCATGCCGTCCCCCCCAAAAAAGTGCCTTATTTCCCGTTTTCAGAGCCGGTGAGAATCCGCACCGCCCGGCTGGTGCCCAGCCGGCTGGCCCCCAGATCCAAAAAGTGCTCCATGTCCTCCCGGGTGGAGATGCCCCCCGCCGCCTTGATGGCGCAGCGGCCCCTCACACAGCGGCGGAACAGTTCCACATCCCCGAAGGTGGCTCCCCCGGTGGAAAAGCCGGTGCTGGTCTTGATGAAATCCGCCCCCGCCTGGGGCACCAGATCACAGAGGATCTCCTTTTCCCGGTCGGTGAGCAGGCAGGTCTCGATGATCACCTTGAGGATGTGGTTCCCCACCGTCCGCTTGACATCGGCGATCTCCTTTTGTACAGCCTGGTACTCCCCGTTTTTCATCCGGCCCACATTGATGACCATGTCGATCTCGCTGGCGCCGTCTTCCAGGGCAGCGGCGGCCTCCAGGCACTTGACCCGGCCGGCCATGGCTCCCAGGGGGAAACCCACCACGCAGCAAACCGGCACCCGGCCGGCCAGATAGTCGGCCGCCTGGCGCACATATCCCCCGTTGATGCAGACCGAGGCGGTGTGATACCGCACCGCCTCCTCGCAGATTGCCTGGATCTGAGGCCAGGTGGCCTCCGGCTTCAGGAGGGTGTGATCCACGCAGGCCAGGATCTGGGCGTCGGACCTCATTGGAAGGTGCCCTCCATCTTGCAATGCTTGCACAGCCGGGCCCGGTGCAGCCCCACGGCGCTGAAGATGATGGCCGAGATGCCGGCCGTGGTGGCCACGATGCCCAGGATCAGGCCGGTGAGACGGAAACCAAAACCGCGTACTTTCATGCTACATACCTCCCTGTGGATGGGGCCTTTTCAGGCCGGTGGGTCATTGCCTTTGTCTTTGAAAATGATGAGTTTGGAAAAGATATAGTTAAATACGATCACCAGCACGTTGCTGAACACCTTGACGCCAAAGCCCCACAGCCCCAGCCACTGGACCGAAACAAGGGCGGGGCCCAGCAGGTTGCCGCCCACAAACATGATCACCGCGTCCATCACCAGGGTACCGAGCCGGCAGGTGAAGAACTTGGCAAATTCCGCCAGGGCCTCGGCGCCCCGGGTCTTGCTGCGGAACACCCAGGTGCGGTTGGTGCCATAGGCAAAGAGGATGCACAGCAGGGTGTCCAGAACATTTCCCCAGCTGTTGGCGGCCTCGTAGCCGAACATCGCCTTGAAGAGCAGGTAGAGAACCAGATTCAGCAGAGTAGACAGCCCGCCAAAAAACAGGTAGGCCAGCATTTCATAGTGCTGGCGGATCATCCGCCGCAGCCATTCCAGCATACAATACTTCCTTTTGCTTGTTTTGTGCCTTATCGGCATCCCTAAGGGATTTTTGATATTATACCACACTCGCCCCCCAAAAGCTATCCTCGGCGGGGCAATCCCGAAAAGAGCGCCTGAAATGTCCAAAAAGGCGCGGAGAACCGCGGGCCCGAACGGCGCTATCATGCCCAAAAGGCATCGCTTATCCCCCACAGCAAGTATTGGACAAGAGTGGATTTTTGACCTATACTGAACCCGAGAAATTCGGAATCATACATTTATATAAGAAAAGAGGGAATTTTGTATGGTATCCAAGGTATATTTCACCAAAGAAATCACCCCGGAAAGCCTGAACCGGGTATTTGACGCCCTGAACGCGCCGCTGTGGGGCAAGGTGGGGGTAAAGATCTCCAGCGGGGAGCCGGGCGGCCACAACTACCTGCACCCGGAGCTGATCGGCAGCCTGGTGCGCCGGCTGAAGGGCACCATCATCGAGTGCTGCACCGCCTACGGCGGCCAGCGGCAGGACCCCAAGCTGCACTGGAAGGCCATTGAGGAACACGGCTTCAAGGCCATGGCCCCCTGCGACATCATGGACGAATTCGGCGAGATGGACCTGCCAGTGGAAAATGGATTCCACCTGAAAAAGGACATTGTGGGGGCCCATTTTGCCGACTATGACTCGGTGCTGGTGCTGTCCCACTTCAAGGGGCACGCCATGGGCGGCTTTGGGGGCGCGCTGAAGAATATCAGCATCGGCATTGCCTCCACCCGCGGCAAGGTAAACATCCACAGTGCCGGCAAGATCACCGACCCTGACAAGCTGTGGGACAATCTGCCTCCGCAGGACGATTTTCTGGAATCCATGGCCGACGCCTGCCAGGCCGTCATAGCCTACAAGGGCGCCCGGAACATGGTATACATCAATGTGGCCAACCGGCTGAGCGTGGACTGTGACTGTGACAGCCACCCCGCCGAGCCGGAGATGGCGGATCTGGGAATTTTTGCCTCGCTGGACCCGGTGGCTCTGGACCAGGCCTGCTATGACGCCGTCCTGAATGCCCGGGACCCGGGCAAGGCAGCCCTGATTGAACGGATGAACAGCCGCCACGGCATCCACACCGTGGAAGCCGCCGCCCGGCACGGGCTGGGCAGCCGGGAATATGAAATCTGTCCGCTGGACTGAGAAAGCCCCAAACCCCCGGGCGGGATCTCTTAACGGAGATCCCGCCCGGGGGTTTGTTTTTGGAGGATCAGGATGTTGCTTTTTCGGGGGTGAGATCGCTTCCCATCGCGTCCCGCACCAGCCCCCGCAGATAGCCGTAGCCCTCTTTTTCCATCTCTGCATAGGGGATAAAGCGCAGGGAGGCGCTGTTGATGCAGTAGCGCATCCCGCCCTTTTCGGCGGGGCCGTCCGGGAAGACATGGCCCAGGTGGGAATCCCCCACCCGGCTTCGCACCTCGGTGCGCTGCATCCCGAGACTGTTGTCCGAGGATTCCACCACCACGGCGGCGTCGATGGGTTTTGAAAAGCTGGGCCAACCGCAGCCGGAATCAAACTTGTCCGCCGAGAGGAACAGCGGCTCCCCTGTCACCACATCCACATAGATCCCCGGCTCAAACAGATGGTCGTACTCCCCCGTGAAGGGGTACTCGGTGCCGTTCTGCTGGGTGACCCGGTACTGTTCTTCGGTGAGCAGGGAGCGGAGCTTCTCCCGGGGCGGCCTGGTATACTGGTCGGGATCGATCCGCTGCTCAAAATCCGCCAGACTGGAAAAATCGATGTGACAGTATCCGCCCGGGTTTTTGGCCAGGTATTGCTGGTGATACTCTTCGGCCAGATAATAGCAGCGCAGGGGTTCCAGCTGGGTCTGGACCGGCTGGCTATATTTTTTCTGCTGTCTGTCCCACTCGGCCTGCAAGGTCTCCCGGTCGTCCTCATCGGTGTAATAGATGCCGCTGCGGTACTGGCTGCCCCGGTCGTTCCCCTGCCGGTTGAGGGAGAGGGGATCAATGATTGCAAAGAAGTGTTCGGTGAGGGTTTGCAGGCTCACCCGGCCCGGGTCATAGACCACATGGGCGGTTTCCGCGTGGCCGGTATCGCCGCCGCAGACCTGCTCATAGGTGGGGTTTTCGGTGAACCCGTTGGCATAGCCCACAGTGACCGACTCTACCCCGTGGATCTGGGAAAAATAGGACTCTACCCCCCAGAAGCACCCCCCGGCATAGTAGATCTCCCGCAGACGCGATGCGTCCTCCCGCTCTCTCCACTCCTGGTCCTGTACCGTGGCGGGAGCTTCTTGCCTCAAATTTTTCATCTCATCCTCCCGGGTCGGCCCGGCAGCGCAGCCGGAAAGCAAAAGCGCCAGCGCCGCGGCCGCCCCCCTGTACAGCAGCGCCGCCCCGCCCCCTTTCTTTTGGGGATTGGGCATAGCTGGCGGCTCATTCCTTTATGTAGCCGCACTTGGGGCAGATCCCCCGCTCGTTCAGGGCGATACCGCACAGCGGGCAGCGGTCGATCTGGTTGTGAGCGGTGAATTCAGCCGAAGCGGCATTCACGCCGCTGGTAAAGGTGATCTTGGCAATGTTCAGCTTGTCTTTCAAAAGATCATAGACGATCTTGATCATGCCCTCCACGGTGAGGGTCTCTTTGGTCACCACCACCCGGCACTCCGGGTAGGCAGTGGCCAGCTCGGTCTGGAAGGCAGGCCCCTTCATCTGGTTCTGGGGCGCGCCGTCCCGGATGCCCTGCTCCTCATACACCTTCAGGATCGCGGGCAGGAGCGGATCGTCCTCCCGCAGGATCAGGGCATGGTCAAAATTTTTCAGCAGCGCCCAGGCGGTCTTCTGGATCTCGTTGCAGGGGAACACCATATTGACCCCAGGCTCGATGGTGTCCTCCACCTCGATGGTCAAAACGCCGGTGTGGCCGTGCAGGTACTGGGCCTCGCCCTTGAACCCGTAAAATCTGTGGGCGTACTGCAAATCCAGTTTGGTGATGCTTCTCATGGAAAGCCTCCTTTTCCTATATATATATTTACAAGCCCTGAGGCTCGTATTCACCGTCCTTTTTCTCCAATTCCGCCCGGCACCGGGGGCAGAGATACTGGATCTTCAGATCATACCCCTCAATGGAAAAGCCGGTCTGCCGCTCCAGGTCTGCCGTGAGGTCGGAGAGATGGATATCCGCAAGGCTGCCGCATCGCCGGCAGACCAGGTGATCGTGCCGGGTATTTTTGTCGTAGCGGTCCGGGTAGCCCTCCACGCTGATCTTGCGGACCTTGCCCTGTTGGTACAGGCTGTTCAGGTTGTTGTATACGGTGGCCAAGGCCACCGAGGGGTAAAGCTGTTTCAGTGCAAAAAATACCTGTTCGGCGGTCATATGGCTCTCCCCGGCACAGATGATCTCCAATATGCTTTGTTCGTATCTCATTCGCTTTTCATCTTTCCTTCTGCTGTTCTTGGCCTCAATGGGTGCCTGCCGGAATAGATACCTGATTTTTAAAATTAGAATTATTCTAGTTCTAATATAGAAACTTTTTCCTCCCCTGTCAAGGAGTGCGGCGCCTTTCTTTTCTCCCCTTTCTTCCATCCTTTTGCCGCTTTTCGCTGTATCGAAAAACAGCAGATGGCGCCCCTGACAAAACCGATTTTTTGCCCAAAGGGGCTTTGCCCGGCGCCCGGGCACAAAAAAAGCGCGGAACCCCAAACGGGATTCCGCGCTTTTTGTTGAATTTGAGCCGAACTCAGTCGGCGGCCTCGTCGTTGAGCAGGGCCTTCATGGAGAGGCTGATGCGCTTCTTGTCGAAGTCCACATCCAGCAGCTTCACCTTGACCTCGTCGCCCACCTTCAGCACGTCGCTGACCTTCTCCACGCGCTCGTTGCTGATCTCGCTGATGTGAACCAGGCCGTCCACACCGGGCAGGATGCGCACGAAGGCGCCGAACTTGGTGATGCTGACCACGGGAGCGGTGAAGACGCTGCCAATGGGATACTCGGTCTTGAGCTTCTCCCAGGGGTTGTCCTCCGGCTTCTTGTAGCCCAGGGAAACCTTCTGAGCCTCACGGTCCAGATCGCGCACATACACATCGATGGTGTCGCCCACGCTCAGCACCTCGCTGGGATGCTTGATGCGGTTCCAGCTCAGCTCGCTGATGTGGCACAGGCCATCCACGCCGCCGATGTCCACAAAGGCGCCGTAGGAGGTCAGGCTCTTGACCACGCCGGTGTAGTGCTTGCCGATCTCCACGTTCTCCCAGAACTCCTTGCGCTTGGCAGCGTTGGCCTCGGCAGTGACCTTGTTGATGGAGCCAACGATCTTGCGGCCGGCGCACTCGGTCACAACCAGCTTGACGGTCTGCTTGACCAGCTGGGTGTAATCCTCATCCCGGCGCATGGTGGCCTGGCTGCGGGGCACGAACACCTTCACGCCCTTGACCAGCACAACGACGCCGCCCTTGTTGGCTTCGGAAACGACGCCCTCCATAACGGTGCCCTCTTCGCAGGCCTTGGCAACTTCCTCCAGGCCCTTGCGGGACTCCAGCTTCTTGCGGGACAGATAGTCAACGCCTTCCTGGTCGTTGACCTTTTCGACGACGAGGTCCAGCTCATCGCCCACCTTCACCAGATCCTCTGCACGGGCCGAGGGATCGTCGGTGAGTTCGCTCAACCGCACGATGCCGGTGTGCTTGGTGCCGATGTCGACCTGGATCTCGTTGGGCTGCACGCTGGTAACGGTGCCCTTAACCACTTTGCCCACATACACGGGTTTCATCGAGGCTTCAATCATTTCCTCGAAGCTCATGTCGTCACGGATTTCTTCGCTCATTCTGTTAAGTACCTCCTCAATTATAGACGACGGCGTGGAAGCCCCGGCTGTAATGCCCGCCGTCCGCACCCCTTGGAACCAATGGGGGTCCAGCTCATCGGCTGTCTCCACCGTATAGGCCCGGGTGTAACGGGCGGCCACTTTGGCCAGCTTTTGGGTATTGGAAGAATGATGACCGCCAATGACGATCATGAGATCGCATTTTTGGCTGAGGTCTTCCGCTTCCTGTTGCCTCGCCCACGTCGCATTACATATTGTATCAAAAAACCGCCCGTTTGTATACACTTTTTTGAGAAACTCTGAGCATTCCAGCCATTTTTTCACCTGAAAAGTCGTCTGCGCCACCGCAAAAATCGGTTTTTCGGGCCGGGGATGGGCCGCACACCACTCTTTCAGCTCCTCCAGGTCGGCAAAGACAAAAACCTCCCCCTGGGTATGGCCCACGATGCCCTGCACTTCCGGGTGATTTTTGTCCCCTGCAACGAGCAAAATCCCGTTTTCCTGGCTGGCCTGGCGGGCCAGGCGGTGGATCTTGGCCACAAAGGGGCAGGTGGCGTCATGGTACACCAGGCCCAGTGTACGGATTTTATCATAAACGGCCGCTCCCACCCCGTGGCTGCGGATCACCACCTCATAGCCGGCGGGCACCTGCTCGGGGGCATCCACCGTCAGAACGCCCCGGCGGGCCAGGTCGGCCACGCACTGAGGGTTGTGGATGAGGGGGCCCAGGGTGGCCACTTTGTGGCCTTTTTCCACCAGGTCGTAGGTCATTTTCACCGCCCGGTCCACCCCAAAACAGAAGCCGGCGGTTTTTGCCTTCAAGATCTCCATGGCTGTTTCCTCTTAAAAATGGTACTGGTCGTAGAGGGCCTGCCAGCTGTCGGTGAGCAGCTGCTTGCAGACCCGGAGTTTTGCGGCGGAGTGCTCCTGGCCCAGGGCCAGCTTTTCGGCGGGGATGGCCGGCCCGAAGCAGACCCGCACCCGGCAGAACAGCCGCATGAAGCCCTGGGGGGTATCGTACAGGATGCGGCAGGGGATCATATCCACCCCCGCCATGCTGGCGATGACGAAGGCCCCGCTTTTGGGTTTGCCCACCTGGCCGGTCTTGGAGCGGGTACCCTCCGGGAAGATGAGCAGCCCCCGGCCGGCCCGGCAGTCCCGCACGGCCTCGTCCAGGGCGCCTGTGTCCGCCTTGCCCCGGGCCAGGGGAATGGCTCCCACCCGCAGCAAGAACCAGGTGAGAAAGGCGTTTTTCTCAAACAGCTCCTCCTTGGCCAGGATGAGCATCTTTTTGCCCCAAAAGCGGGCGATGACCACAAACACCGGGTCGATGGCCGAGATGTGGTTGGGGGCGAGCACAAAGCCCCCCTGGCGGGGAATGTTTTCCAGCCCGTACACCCGGATGCGGAAGGCCAGATGCCAGAGGAGCCAGGCCAGAGGCACCGCGATCACATAGATCATACCCTGCCCTCCTCAAAGCCCGGCCCGGCGGCAGATGATCTCCCGCAGACGGGCAAAGCTCTCCTCAAAATCCAGGTAGGTGGTGTCCAGACGGACGGCATCCTCGGCCTGGCGCAGGGGGGCGGCGGCCCGGCTGGAATCCTGCTCATCCCGCTGGAGCACGTCTGCCAGCACCTCCCCGTAGGGCCGGGGCTGGCCCTTGGCCTCCAGCTCCTTCTGGCGACGCAGGGCACGGGCCTGGGGGGCGGCGGTTAGGAAGATCTTGACGGTGGCCCCGGGCAGCACCACGGTGCCGATGTCCCGGCCGTCCATCAGTACATTCTGGCTGGCGGCCATCTGGCGCTGTTTGTCCAGCAAAAAGGCGCGCACCGCCGGCAGGGCCGACACGGCGCTGGCCGCCATGCCCACCTCTTCCCGGCGCACCTGGTCGGTCACGTCCCGGCCGTTCAACAGCATCTGCTGGCCGCCGGGCACCGGCCTGGCCTCCAGGTGGATTTGGGGCAAAAGGGCCTCCACCCCGGCGGCGTCGTGGGGATCAATGCCCGACTCCAGGGCGAACAGCCCGATGGAGCGGTACATGGCCCCGGTGTCCACATAGACAAAACCCATTTCGGCGGCAAGGCGCCGGGCCAGGGTGGATTTGCCGGCCCCGGAGGGGCCGTCGATGGCGACAGAGATACTCATGTTTTTTCCTCTTTCCGATGATTTGTTCCCGCCCGGGGCGGGCCGCCCCGCTGGCCCGCAGGGAGCCGGGGACTTTTTCCTGCTTTTCCTTACATAGTATGACAATGCCTTACCAGGCCCGGGCTGCGGCCTGAGCAGTGCACCAGGCAATTTGCAGGTTGTAGCCCCCGGTGTAGCCGTCCAGGTCCAGCACCTCCCCGGCAAAAAAGAGGCCGGGGCAGAGCCTGGACTCCATGGTCTTGGGGTTCACTTCCTTCACCTCTACCCCGCCGCTGGTGATCACTGCATGCTCCAGGTCCCCCCGCTCTTTCAGGGGGATCTCAAAGCCCTTGATGAGGGATACCAGGGCCCGCTTTTCCTCCCGGGTGATCTGGTTCACCTTCTGATGGGGGTCCATCCCCCACCGCTCCAGCATCACCGGCTGCATGGAGGCCGGCAGCAGCTTGACCAGACAGTGGGCGGCCTCCTTATTGGAGAGGGCCGCAAAATCCCGGGTGATCCGATCGTAGAGCTGCTCCGGGCTCAGGGCCGACTTCAGGTCGATGCGGGCGGAATAGGCCCGGCGGGTCATGTCGCCCAGATGAGCCGAGGCGCTGAGGGCCAGAGGGCCGGAAATGCCGAAATGGGTGAAGAGCATCTCCCCCTGCTCCTCAAAAATGGGCTTGCCGTCCTCGGTGAGGGTGAGGGTGACATTTTTGAGGGACAGGCCCATCATCCGGCGGCACTCCTCCCGGTTTTTGGCCAGGATGCTCACCAGGCTGGGCTGAGGGGTGCGGATGGTGTGCCCCGCCTGCCGGGCCAGGCGATACCCCAGCCCGGTGGAGCCGGTGGTGGGGTAGCTGAGCCCGCCGGTGGCCACCAGCACCCGGTCGGCCCGGTACGCCCGGCCGTCCCCACAGACCGCGCCCCGGCACTCCCCCTCCTCCAGGATCAGCTCCACCGCCTCCCCCTTGCAGAACCGGGCCCCCTGGGCATACCGCAGAAGGGCCGCCCGCACGTCCTCGGCCCGGTCGCTCACCGGGAAGACCCGGCGGCCCCGCTCGGTCTTGAGGGGCACGCCCAGGCTCTCAAAGAGCTCCATGGCCGCCGCGGGGGGGAAAGCGTAGAGGCTGGAGTACAAAAAGCGGGGATTGGAGCGCACATTGCTCAAAAAGGTCCGCTCGTCGCAGTTGTTGGTGAGGTTGCACCGGCCCTTGCCGGTGATGAGCAGCTTCTGGCCCGGCCGGGGGCTGTGCTCCAGCAGGGTGACGGCGTGGCCCCTCTCCAGGGCGGCCCCCGCCGCCATCAGGCCGGCGGCGCCGGCCCCGACAATCAGAATTTCCATGGTTCTTCCTTATCCGTATCAGGCCGGCCGCTTTTGGCCGGGCCGGCGTTTTTGGGCCAGGGCTCCGGGGCCCCAGCAAAGGCAGCTCACCCCGCTGAACAGAATCAGGAGCGGGTGCACCGTGGCCAGATACATCACATAAGTGCCGATGTTGAAGCTGGCCACCTCCACAAAAGCGATCATCCCGATGCGCAGGGCCGCCATGGCCAGCAGCCCCAGCAGGATCAGCCAGGGCAGAGGGGAGCCATTCCCCTTTTGCCCCCGGCCCTTCCAGAGTGCCCAGCCGGCCCGCAGCCAGAGCACCAGGCCCGCAGCAAAGCCCAGGGGCAGCGCCAGCGCGTAGGCCCAGCGCACTGCCCCCAGCAGGGCAAAGGCCCCTTTCTGGAGAGGGTTATAATAGGGATCGTCGGTGCCGGCCACCGCGGCCACGTTGGTGGAGGTGTGCAGGTACTCCTCCCAGACGGCCAGGTCCTGGGTGGTGCCGATGGTGCGGTCCGCCTCATAGGGCTGGCAGCCCCCGAAGGTGAGCACATAGCCCAGGCTGCGCAGGCTCTCGGCCAGCACCGCCGGTACATACTCGGCCCGGACGGGGGGCGTGGTGCCGCTGCGTTTCCCCCCCTCGCTGGGCAGGACCCCCTCGTCGCAGAGGGTGTTGATGGCCTGAGCTACCCCGGCCCAGTATTCCTCGGCCTTCTGGGGGGTGTCATAGACCCCGATGTTCTGGGCGGCCTGGCGCAGAGCCCAGTAGAAGCTGCCGGACTGGTAGTCGTCCAGGGCCGGGTTGCGGTAGCTGTTTTGCAGGTCCTCGTCCTCTTCCAGCCAGTACTCCAGGGGCTGCAGCTGGGGCACCGCCTGGTACAGCTGCCGACGCACCGAGGTGGGAATGCTCACCAGGGGCTGCCAGTCCTCCTCCTTCACCCGGGTCATGGCGCCGATGGCGTCGGCAAAGCTCCCCTCGGAGAAATCGCTCAGGGCAAACACCCCATACCAGCTCTGGTTGAGGGCGCAGACCGCCCCCACCGAGGCCGCCAGCATCCCGAAGGGCAGCAGCGCCGCCAGGCTTTTCAGTGCCCGGCGCCGGGCGCCCGGGGCCCGCCACAGGGCCACGAGCCCAGCCGCCAGGGCCGCCAGCCCGAAGGGCAGCACCCAGACCCCGTCCTCCCGGCAGAGCCAGCCGCAGCCCAGGCCCGCCCCGGCCAGCACCAGCCAGCCCAGGCTTTTTTTCAGGGGCCCGGCACAGCGCAGCAGCCAGCCCGCCAGCCCGGCAAAAAAGAGCAGGCAGAGGGCCGGATAGATGTTGTCCCGGTAGACCCGCCAGGTGAAGGAGGCACAGGCCGCCGGGTTCCAGCACAAAAAGCCAAAGAGCACCAGCCGCCCCCGGTAAGATTTCAGAACCGGCGCAAAGGCCAGGGCCCCCGCCAGGGCCGCGGCACACCAGAGCAGCTGGCCGCCCAGCAGGTAGGGTACTCCCAGCCGGTTGAGCAGGGCCAGCCAGAGGGCGAAAAAGGGCCGCTTGGAGAGGGTGAGATGGTCGTAGGGGCCCAGCCACTGGCCGGCCGAGATGCTCTGGGCCCACTGGAACATGAGCTCATCGTCCAGCGGGGCCCCGTCGATCCAGGTATACACCCGCTGCTGGCTACACAAAGCCAGGCGCAGCACCACCAGCGCCAGCACCCAGAGCCAGAACCGGCGGCGGGACATTTGTTTTGGAAGCAGCTTGTTCTTCTGCAAAATTCGGTTTTCCTTTCCTGCAGATTACTCGGACAGTTTTACCACCAGTACGCCCTGAATCTCCTGTACGGCGCTCTGATCGGGCCAAGGCGCCATCTCCTGATATTGCGGGCTGTCCTGGATGGCCTGCCGGGTTTCCTCGCTCACTGTCTGGAAATTGGTTCCAAAATTTTCATTCAGATAAATATGATACGCGCCATCCCCAAACAGCAGAGTATCCGTGTGCAGTCCCCGGATATTCTGATGCAGCAGCAGGCCCTTCTGCATAAAATCGGTCTGATCCTGTACCGGCACCCATATGCCGCCAAAGTAGACAGGGCCGTTCAGGTCATATCCCTCAGACATTTCCATGCGGGCCAATACCCGGTTGGCGTTGGCATGATCTCTCTCTGTGATGACCCGGGAAACCCGATAGGACTGATTGGCCAGCAGGATAAAATTCCAGCACAGCAGACAGCAGGCCCCCAGCGAGAGCCAGCGCAGGCCCTTGCCTGCCAGGCTTTCTCCCTCCGGCAAAGCAGCCAAACGGGCCGCCAGGATGGGCAGCAGCACCAGAAACAGCCCATTGGCAAAGCCGTTCAGCGAATTGTAGGGGAAGTTCTGGGGCTGCAATACCGCCAGTGCGCTGCAGCCGGCCGGCATCGCAGCCAGGCTCGCCACCGCCAAAAACAACTGAACCGGGATTTTTCACAATTTTCTGTGCCAGATCACCCACAGGGCCATGAGCCCCATCAGCCCCAGCGCCGCCCAGCCCACCAGCTGCCAGCCCAGGTTGGTGGCATAGCAGAACTTGTCCATAAAGATATGGCGGGGGGAAAGGTAAAGCTGATACAAAGCATCCAGGGACGCCGACACATCCAGCTGCCCCATGGTGTCAAAGCCGCCATATTCACTGGCAGCAAGGCCCATCACAGCCAATGCCGCCTTGGCGGAGAGCATGTAGGCCGCAACCCCCAGCACCCCCATCAGCAGCATCCGGCCAGCCTGAACCAGCTGGTCTCGCCCGGGAAGGGTTCCGAACAAACTGCCCAACAGGATAGCCAGCAGGCACAGAAACACAGTCACATCCAGATAGCATTGATAAATCGCCATGGACAGCATCAGGCACAGCGCACCCAGCGCCACACCTTTCCATCCCCTGACGCGGCACACCAGCAGGGCTGCCGCCCCGGCCAGCACCAGAGCCAGCATGTAGGCATCCGCTGCGTACCCGAACATCAGAGTGGTGGTAAAGGCCGGCAGGGAGGCCAGGGTCACCCCCAGCAGCCAGCAGATAAGCCGGCGGGTTATGCCCGCCAGCTCCACCAGTATGGCGGCAAAAATCCCCAGATAAAACAGGCTGAGTATGGCGTTTAAAGCCGGCAGTTCCATATAAGAACTGATAGCGCCCGCATATTGCAGCAGCCACCTTCCAAAATAGGAGGTGTTCTGCACATTGTAGCTGAAGTAGGGAGTGTCGTCCACCATGATATAGTTGGCCATCCGATAAAGGTGGATCAATAGTCCGCTGAAAAATGTAGCTTCAAAGGCCCATCTCCAGGCAGGGCGAATCCCCTGCCTCAGCAGCGAAAAAAACTTCTCCGGCCCCATCAGTCCCGGCCGGCGCTGTGTCACCGCATTCATCTGCAACATCCTCTTTTTATAAATTTTCTCTCACTTCTGGAACTTTTCGATGCTCTCCACCAGGTAGTCCTGCTTTTCAAAGGTGAATTTCAGGATAAGGCTCAGGTATTTCACCACGATGGTCAGCACCAGAAACAGCCCGGCCAGCCCCAAAGTGAGCACAAACATGGTGGTGACCCAGCCTTCCACAAAATCCCCCCGGAAAAAGACCGCCAGGGTGTAGAGCAGTTCGGCCAGGGCCAGGCAGAACATACAGCCGGTGACCGCCAGGCTCACCCGATAGCCCGCGTCGGTGTAGAGGGCCAGGCTGTCCACCGCCAGGTCCAGATCGCCGCCCCGGCTCCCCTGGAGCGCCCCCTCAAAGTTCAGCCGGCTCACCCGCAGCCCCGAGGCTGCATAGGCCGCCTTGCGGTAGGCCAGCCCCGCGCTCTGGGCGTGGACCCGGTTGATGGCCCGCCGGCTCAGCAGACAGAAGGCGTCGGTGCCCAGGGGGTAGACCGACCGGCTGAACCGATTGAACACCCCGTAGAACAGCCGGCTGCCCGCCCGCACCCGGCTGGGGCCCACCATCACCACGTCGCTGCCCTTGAGGGCCGTCTCATAGGCCCGGAAGATCAGCTCCTCCGGGTAGGGCTGCAGGATGGAGTCGAACTCATAGACAAAATCGCCGATGGCACAGTCCTGCCCGGCGCTCATGCACTTTTCCCGCCCCTGGCGCAGGCTCATGTGCAGCAGGGTGAGGGGTTTGTCCATGGTCTCGGCCGCAAAGCGGCGCACCTCCCCGGCGGTATCGTCGCTGCTGGCGTCGTCCACCGCCACGATCTCATATTGCTCGAAGTGCTCTTCCAGCACCTGGCGGAGCATCCCCAGAAAGCCGGCGGCCCGCTCCGCTTCGTTGTGCAGGTAGACCACCGCCGAGATGAAGTTTTTCTCCCTGGCTGCCCTCATAATATCTCCTTATTGTATAAAAGTTTACATTTTTCCCTTTTGTATTTCAGGTCAGGATCCCGTCCAGGTCATAGACCGTGTTGATCTTGCCGCTGAGCACGCTGTAGAAGGCGGGCTCGTCGGAATAGCGGCGGATGAGGGTGGGGCGGGAGTCGTCGATCTCGCTGGCCTTCAGGATGGGTTTCATACTGAACAGGCTGGAGTGGTAGGCAAAGCCGTACTCCTCCTTCAGGTATTTGCGGGCCAGCTGGCTCATATAGGGCCAGGCGCTGGCCGGCCGGGCCGGGCAGTCGTTGCAGTTGTACAGGTTGCCCGGGCTGCACAGGCCCCCGCTGCGCTCCTGGCACTCAAAGCGGGCCAGGGAGTCATAGCTGGTGGCATGGGGGGTAAAGGTGACGCTGGTGAGGCTGTGCAGGCCGGTGCGCCCGAAGGGCATGATGGAGAAGAAGGGGCCGTCCATCACGGTGATGCCGGTGTTGCGCAGTTTTTCATTTACAGTACACAAAATGATCTCACACAATTCGTACTTGATGCCAAAGGGTTCCAGCCCCGCCAGGGCGTGGATGTCGTTGACCCCCGCATAGGTGGCGTTGAGCAAGAAAGGCGCCTCGTCCTCTCCGTCTCTGGTGGTCACCTTCCAGGCGCCGCCGGCCTGTTGGATGGCCAGCGGCCTGGTGCCGTAGCGGATCTCCACCTGGGGCAGGGCGGCCAGCTGGGTCAGAAAGTGCTCCTTCAGCAGCCGGGCGTCGTAGGTGTACTCCCGGGTGAGAAAGGCCCCGTCGCACATGCCCGGGTTGAAATACCGGCTGGGAGCCACCTCGTCGCAGCGGATAGAGGCCGCCTGGCAGAACTTTTCGAACTCGGGGCCGCTGGTCCAGGAGAACCGGGCGCTGGTGGCGTAGATCTGGTCAAACTCGGTGAGCAGACAGAAGGAGTAATCCCGGCAGAACCGCTCGAAGTAGTGGGCGCTCTTGATGGCGGTGGAAAAGCTGCGGGGATAGTGGTAGCCCTGGTGCACCCGGGCCTGGTTGATGTAGGTGGCCCGGCGGAAGGGGGTCTCGTCCCGCTCCAGCACCAGCACCCGCTGGCCCCTGGCGCCGCATTTCTGGGCGGCGTACAGGCCGTAGAGCCCCGCCCCCAGGATGATCTTGTCGTAAACCATGGAATCTTCCTTCCCGGCGGGTCAGGGGTTGTACCGCCCCGCCATGGCCTTGAGCAGCACCTCCATCAGGTTGGCGTTGCCCTTCAGCGGGCTGATCTTGGTGGGCACCTTGCCCTTGGCCGGATACTCCCGCACCACCGGCACCTCGCAGGCCCGCAGCCCCAGCTGAGTGGCCCGCACGCTTAAGTAGGCCAACAGCTCGTACCCCTGGAACACATCCCGCAGAGGCTGCACCTGGGGGTGGATGAGGTAGGCCCGGCTGTATGCCCGGAAGGCGTTGGTGGTGTCGGTAAACTTCTGGCCGGCGGCCAGGCTGATGAGGGGCGCGTGGATGAGGCGCACCGCCAGATACCGGCTGAGGGGGGTGCGGATGGCCATACCCCCCGCCACAAACCGGCTGCCCTGCACCAGATCATAGCCCTCCCCCAGCTTTTTCAAAAAGAGGGGCACGCTCTCGATGGAGTCCTTGTTGTTGCCGTCGATGGTGAGCACCCCGGCATAGCCCCGGCCCAGGGCATAGCTGATGCCCATGCGCAGCTGAGCCCCCTGCCGCCCGGGGCCCAGCTTGGTGAGCAGCCCGTTCACCCCCAGCTTTTTCAGCCGTTCCGGCTCCATGCTGCCGTCGGTGCTGCCTCCGTCGCAGATGAGGATATCGCACAGCCGGTCGATCTTGGCGGCCTGGGCCCGCTTGAGCTCCTTGAGGATCCGGGCCCCCTCGTTGATCACCGGGATGAGCAGGCAGTACTGGCTCTTTTTGTCCCGATAGGAATCGATGCGGTAATCCGGCACGCCGGAAAGTCCCGTAAAGGTCATCCAAACACCTCCGCCACATATTCCAGGCTGCGCCGCAGCACCTGAGGCTCGGCCGCCTTCATCTCCAGGGATACAAACCCCTTGTAGCCCACCGCCCCCAGCAAAAGGGCCAATTCCCGGTCGATGGGGTCCGGCTCCACCGGGGCCATGCCCGGCCGGCTGATGTGCACATGGCTCACCAGGTCCAGGATGCCGGTGAGGTCCCGCACCCACTCGCCGTTGGCCAGCAGGGTGCCCACATCCAGGTTGAGGGAGAGCCCCGGCCCCCCGATCCGCCGCACCAGGGCCGCCGCATCGGCCGTGGTGTTGAGAAAATTGGTGCCGTACAGGGCGGGGTTGGCCTCCACCGCCAGGAACACCCCCCGGCTGGCCGCCTCATAGCCCATCCGCTTAAAAAATCCGTCCGCCTCCCCGGCGGTGTGGCCCTGGGGGATGTTGCGCTGGCGGGGGCAGCCGAACACCAGGCTGGGGCAGCGGCAGGCCCGGGCAAACTCAAAGGCCTCCACCGTGTAGCCCTCCAGCTCCTGCCGCTGGCTCTCCTCAAAAATAGAGCCGCTCTTGCCGTACCAGATGCTCTGGATGCTGGGGATGACAAAGCCGTATTTCTGGTACATCACCCCCGCAAAGAGCGTCGCCCCCGACAACTGGGCGTAGGGCTCGCTGGAAAACACCCGGGTAGGGGCGATCTCCAGCCCCTTATAGCCCAGCTCCTTCATCCAGCCCCAGACCGTCTCGTCCTGCTGGCTTGTCCAGCCGATGTTGCTGGCGCTGAGTTTCCAGTTGGGCATGATTTTTCCTCCTCCGGGCGGCTCTCACCGCCAATTGTTCATGAATCTGCGGACCGACTCCACTTCCTCCTCCAGGCTGCACAAATAACCGTTCTGCCCGCCCAGCAGCTCCGCATACCGGCTGCGCAGGTCGTAGTCGTAGGGATGTGCCCCCAGCTGGTTTTCCCACTCCTTGCCGGTGAGCCGCCGGTAGAGGTCCCCCGCCGAGATGGGAGGCGTGGTGAGGTTGAGCAGGGTGAGGCCCCGGGCCAGGGCTACCTGGATATGCCCCCACAGCAGCCCCAGATCGTAGAACTGATACCGGCTGCGGCTGTCGGTGAAGGCCAGGGCGTTGAAGTCACTGGCCTCAAAGAAGGCCCGCAGCTGCCCGGCATCCACCTGACCGTTCTGGCGGTAAAAGCCGTTGCCGGCGTCGGAATATCCCTTGGCCACCGCTTCGCTCTGAGCGGCCAGCTGGCGGTATTTTTCCGGCCGCAGCAGGGCCGGGGTGAGGGTGTGCAGGTCGTAGAGAAAATTCTTTTTCAGCCCCCGCCCATACAGCGCCGGCAGCCGCAGAATCAGCGCCTGGGGGAAATCCTCCCGCACCCACTTTTCCAGCTGGAGCCGGTTGGCCCCATAGGGGGCAAGGCCGGCCGGGTCGGGCTCGTCCTCCTCGGTGCGGCCCCGGCTGTCCGGGTAGACCGCGATGGAGGAGATGAGCACCGGCCGGGCGGGCCGCAGCCGCCGCAGGTTCTGGCGGGCCTGTTCCATCACGGCCAGGTCGGCCGCCGGGTCCTGATTGGCCAGGAACATGGCCGCCGGCACCCCCGCATACACCACCAGATCGTTGGGCTCTCCGAAGGCCTCCCCGATGTTGGTAGAATGACAGGCCCGCTCAAAGGTGTGGCTGGCCATCAGGTTGCCTCCCACAAAACCGGTGCTGCCCACCAATACGTCCTTTGCCATGCGCCGCCCCTTTCTTCCCCGCCGGGATAGGCCTCTTTTGGCCCAAAAAATCACACAGATATACATTGTCATTATACCGCAAAGCCCCCCGCCGCGCAACAAAGGGGGACAAAAAGCGCCGCCTTGCAATCCGGGGCGGCATGTGATAAGGTTAAGGTAAGAAAAAACAGGGCGGGCCGAACCAAAACGGCCGGCGCCGAAGGAGGAAAACGGTATGAATCTGATTCCTTTTCTGGCCGGCATCCTGCTGCTGGCGGCGGCGATCCTCTCCGCGTTGGACTGCAAGTATATGGTGAGCGCCAAACACCGCACTGCTCCCTTCCGCAAACAGATGCAGCAGGGCTGCATCCTGCCCTATGCCATGATGGGGCTGGACGCCATTGTGGTGGGGCTGATCGGCTCCAACGGCATGTCCATCTTTTTCTGGGCGGCGGTGGTGCTGATCTTTCTGGCGGGGCTTTTGCTGTTGCGCCGCAACTGGAAAAAATACCTGGGCTGAGCCGCCCGGGCACAGAAAAACCGCCCGTCCGGGGCTTTGCGCTCCGGGCGGGCGGTTTTTATTTTGTTAGCCGGCCAGGGTGGCCATGGGGTCCTGATAGGCGCCGCCCTTCAGCACCTCAAAGTGCAGATGGGTGGGCAGGCTGGCCTCGGCACTCACTTTGCCGATGCTGCCCAGCCGGCTGCCCGACTTGACGGTGTCGCCGGTTTTCACGTCGGTGTCCGGGGCAAGGCCGCAGTAGCGGTAGACCATATCCCCGTCCGACACCTCCACGATGGTGCCGTACAGCCCGTCGTCATAGACGGCGCTCACCTTGCCCTGCCGGCAGGCCTTCACCGAGGCGTCGTCGGCACAGGCGATGTCCACCCCGTTGTGGGTGCGCCAGTCGCCCAGCGTCTCGTTGTACACCAGCTCGGTGCCGCTGTACTCAGCGATCACCTGCCCACTGACAGGCTGCACAAAGCCAGAATCCGGCGCAGCGGCCGGCTCGGTAGATTCGCTGGCCGCGGCGGAAGACGAGGATGCCGTAAACGAGGAGGCAGAGGGCGCCGGCGAGGCCTGCGGCTCGGTGCCGCGCAGCCCATCGGGCTCGGTCACCGGCACGTCTTCCACCTTTTGTTCCACCGATTCTCCCGGCAAATCCCATGTGTCCTCTCCTCCCGGCAGGGTCTCCTGCCTGCTGCCCAGCTGCTGTGTCACCGTGCGGATGGCCCAAAAACTGCACAGCGCCGCCGCCAGAATGCAGGCCATCAGGGCGAGATAGAAGCCTTTTCCTCTGAAAAACGCCAATACCCTGTTCATCGTATCGCTCCGTTCTGTTGGCCGGCTGCCTGGACAGCCGCCCGTGATTTTCAGGCCGGAGCACCGCGCTGCAAAGGGAATGGATGCCCCGGCTTTTTGTTTTGCCCTTATTGTGCGGCAAAGCGGGGCGGTTTATTCATGGGTGAAGGAGCTTTTTTGAGGGGAGGCGAAAGAGGCGGTCAGCCCTGGGGCTGAGAGTCTGTCGGCGGGGTGTCCTGGGTCTGCTCCTCGGGGGTCTCGCTCACCAGGGGCGCCTGGGGGGCTGCCTTGCCCTGGACGGTGAGGGTGTATCCCTCCAGGATGGAGGATTCCTCCCCCACCGCGTGCTGGATGGTGACGGTATCCCCCACATTCAGGATCACCGCCAAGGGGTTCTGGGCGGCGCTGAGGGAGTAGAAGACCTCCTCCCCTTCCAGCCGCACAAAGTAATAGGTGTTGCCCTCCAGCACCGCCGAGCGGATCTCAGCCACCGGGCCGGAGGCCTCGGTCTGGGGCAGATCCTCGGCCTGGGTGATACCCTTTTCGCTGAGCATGCGGATATACTCCTGCTCGCACTGGGAGACGGTGTTGGCGGTGGCCACAATCTGGTACTGGGCCACGTTCACCATGGCGTAGCTCTTGACCAGAAGGGTGTTGTCCTGCAAAGGAATGAAATAGGTGGGCTCGCCCGCCACGTTCATCAGCAGCGGGAAGGTGGCCTTATACCCCAGATCCTGCACCACGCCCTCGGCCGAGGCCTGGGCGGCCCGCTCGGTGGCGCCGGGGGCCGAGTAGAACTTGGTCTGCTTGGTGCGCTGGTTGCTCAGCAAGAAGCCCAGGTTGGACTGGTCGGCGTTGGCCGAGGTGATGCCGGTGTACACATACACATCATCGTTCAGGGCGATATAGTTGTAGCCGTCGGTGGTGACGGTCACATCCCGCTGACCCAGCACCGAGTTGAGGAAGCCGTTCACCAGGGTGCCGTGGTAGTCGTACTGCTCCATCACCAGACCTGCGGTATAGACGTTGTCCACCCAGGTGGGCACCTCGGCAATGTCATAGTACTGGCACTCGCCGGTGATGGCATTGCAGAGCACCGCCCCCTGGATGTCGGTGCCGCCGAACAGACCGATGGTCTTGACGACGCGGGGGGCGATCCACCAGGGCTGGCCCTCCTCGTCGATCTCAAACTGAGGCTCATCGAACATATAGGTGGGGTATTGAAAGCGCAGATGCCGCTGGATGTTCCGATTGAGGGGCTCGGAGAAGGAGTACTTCATCCCCTCGCTCAGCCGCACCACCTGGGCCTCCTGGGTGACCATGTCCACCACCACATAGGCGGGCAGGCCCTCGGAGTGGTTGGTGAACCATTTGATCAGGTCGGCGTAGGCGATGGGGGCCACCCGCACCGGCCGGCCCTGATAGTTGATCTGGGTGGAATCGTTGGAGTACTCAAACTGGCTGACCATGTCGCTGAGGGTGCCCATCTGCCTATCGCCCAGATACTCGGCGGAGGCCCGGTCCAGGGTGGGGATCTCGCTGAAGGAGATCTCAGCGATGTCCGAGGCAAAGTCCCCGTCCCCCACCGTCAGCAGGTCCCGGTAGGCCGAGGCCCGGAAAATGGGCAGGGAGATCACCAGCCCCACCAGGGCCACCAGGGCCAGCAGCGCCAGCAGCACCAGCACCGGCAGGCACTGCTTCTTGAGAAAGCCCAGATACTCCCGGAACTGCTCTCCCCGCCCTGCGCCGGCCCCCTGGCCGGCCCGGAAGCCGGAGGTGACGAGGGTGCAGAGCAGGTAAACCACGCAGAGGGTGATCACAAAGCTGTAGAAATCGCTGGAGTGGAGGTTGAGGGCCGGCAGGGTCACATAAAAGACCCCCAGCCCCACCAGAGCGGTGATCAGAAGGCTCAGCAGGATCTGACCGAACCGGCTGGAGGGAAGATGCAATCCCTTCCCTCCCTGTCTGTTGTGTTTCACGATTCTGTTCCCTTTTCCGCCAAAGGCGGCCTTTCTTTTGTAAGTATTGCCAGTATACCCGCATGGGGCGGACCAAATCAACGGAATTTTGTGAACAATTCAATACACCCGCAGATCCAGCGCCCGGGAAAGATATTCCAGCGCCTTCATGCCGCAGACGCTGTTGCCGTGGCCGTCCAGCTCGGGGCCGTATACCCCCAGGCCCATCTTGCCCCGGGCCGCGGCCAGGATGCCCCCGCCGCTGCCGCTCTTGCCCGGGATGCCCACCTGTATGGCATACCGGCCGGTGGTGTCGTACATGCCGCAGGTGGCCATGAGGGCCCGGTACATCCGGCAGCGGTCGGCCTCCAAAAGCCGCCGGCCGGTTTTGGGGCAAAGTCCGTCCCCCGCCAGCACCGCACCGAAATAGCTCACCTCGGCGGCGGTGACCCGCAAAGCGCAGCCCCGGTAATAGAGCTCCAGATATTCCTCCGGGTCCCCGGTGAACACCCCGTTGTGGAGCATCATGCTGGCCAGGGCCCGGTTGCGGTGGCCGGTCTTCATCTCGCAGTCGCAGACCGCCGGGTCATAGTCCACCTGGGGATTGTCCAGCAGCTGGCCGGCCAGGGCCCGGAACTTCTGGTATTTTTCCTCCTTGTCCCGGCCGGTGAGGCAGCTGGCGCTGGCAATGGCTCCCGGGTTGATGAGAGGGTTGGCTGGAACTTTTTCCACCAGTTCCAGCCGGTACACCGAGTGGAAGCTGGTGCCGCTGGGCTCCACCCCCACCCGGGAAAAAACCACATCCTCCCCGCTGTCCCGGATGGCCTGTTCCAGCAGGATGATCTTGGAGATGCTCTGCATGGAGAACCGGCCCTGGTAGCTGCCCGCCGTGTAGGTGTTACCTTCCAGGTCGGTGGCGCACACCGAGATGCGGCCGGGGTCCTCATGGTCCAGCGCCGGGATGAAATCCGGCAATTGCCCCTTGCCCACCCATTGGGCCGCGTATTGGTAGGCTTCTTCCAGAGCCTGACGGATCTGCCCGGGAGTATACTGCATCAACATCAAAATAACCTCCTTGGATTTTCTTCTGTCATCGCACGGCGGGCCGGGGCGCTGCCTTTTCGGCGCCGCCCTTCACCGCCAGCAGCACCACCGCCGCCAGGATGGCCGCCACCCCGGCGCCGGTGCGCAGGGTAAACCGCTCGCCCAAAAGGGTGACCCCCCACAGGATGCTGGCCAGGGGCTCAAAGGTGCTGAACACCGAGGCCTGGGAAGGGCCGATCTTCTTCACCCCCAGCTGGAACAGCACCAGGGACACCACCGAGACCATCCCCGCAAAGGCCACCAACAGCCCCCACACCGGCAGGGAGAACCCCGCCTGAAGCCGGCCCTCCCAAAGGCCCCATGCCCCCGAAAAGCCGGAGGCAAACAGGCAGGTCCAGAACACCATCTGGAAGGGAGGCAGCTCCTTGAGGCCGCTCTTGTCCAGGTAGACCACATAGCCGGCATAGGTGATGCCGGAAGAAAAGGCGACGGCCATGCCGGCCAGGGCCGCCGACTGGCCCGGGCTGTAAAAGAGGGCCACCCCCAGGGTACACAGCCCCACACAGAGGGCCTTGAGGGGGGTGATCCGCTCGCCGCAGAATATCGCCGCCCCCAGCAGCACAAACACAGGGTAGCTGAAGTGGAGGGTGGTGGACATGCCGGTGGGGATGCTACGATAGGAGTTGAACAAGAGCAGGGGCGTCACCGCGTTGAGGAAGGCCAGCACCGCCAAACGGCCCAGCAGCCGCAGACTCAGAGGCCGGCAGTCTTCCCGCCGCATCAGCACAAACAAAAAGGGCAGGGCCAGCAGATTGCGGTAGAACACCAGGCTCTCGGGGGTGCCGCCCTGGCCGTAAAAGAGGCTGGCCGCCAGGGGCATGGTGCCGAAGATGAGGGCGGAAAGCAGGGCACTGGCCACCCCCTGCCTTCTCTGGGCAGAATTCATGGCCGGATATTCTCCCGCACCCGGGCAAAATCGGGATAATGGCGGTAGAGGTGGTCGGCAATGACCTCCATGAGGGCAAAGTCCTCCTCGCTGTCAATGTCCAGGATGCCGGTGTCCATCATGGTGGAGACGCCGATCTTGCCCTCCCACAGGATGCCGCTGGTGTTGCCGGCCAGAAAATCCCGCCGGAACACATAGATGCTGGCGTTCAGGTCATAGATGGCGGGTGCCTGCTGACGGGCGGTGTAGGGGCTCTCGATCACCTTTTCCACATGGTCGCCGCAGTCTCGCACCATGTTGAAATAGGGGTTGCGCCGGGCCTCGGTGACGCTGAACACCAGGTCCAGGTCCCCCCGCTCCTCCTTGAGGGCCACCGCGTTGGCGATGTCCTGGGCGGTGCGCAGGGGGCTGGTGATGTCCAGGTCCATCACCGCGTCATACTTCTGGCCGGCCCGCTCCTCCATCCGATTGAGGCAGTCGTGGAAAACCGCCATCTTGGGCACTGTGTCCCCACCCAGGGCCTCGGGCCGGGGCAGATAGACCACCTCCGGGTACTTTTGGGCCACCAGATCCGCCAAAAGCTGGCTGTCGGTGTTGAGGCAGATGTCCACCGTCAGGTCCGGCCGGCTCTGGATGAAGAGCTGGGCCGCCGAGAGGGTGTAATAGACCAGGGGCTGACCGCAGAAGGTCTTGAGATTCTTGTTCTTGAACCCTTTGCTGCCGGCCCGGCCGCAGATGGTGATAAGCAGTCTTTTCATGGGATTCTCTCCTCCTGTTTTTTCAAAAGCCCCCGCCGGCCTCTGGGCCGCCGGGGGCAGAAATCTCTCTCAGGGTTTCAGCCCCTGGGCCAGGCGCAGCACGCTCAGGGCCATGCGGGGGCTGTTCAGGCTCTCGCCGCTGCCGGTGAGGGCGTAGTCCAGGAAGTACTCCATCTCCCGCAGATACCGCTGGTTCACGTCCTCCTCATACCGCTCCACCCGGCCATCCGGCAGGGTGAGGGTGCCCGCGCCGAAATCGGCGGTGAGGGTGCCATCCTGACAGAACAGCTCCAGGGTGCGCCGGTAGGTGCGGCCGAAGTAGTCCAGGTGCAGCTCGGCCAGAAGACTGGGGTACCGGGCGATATAGACGCTCAGATCGTCCGAGTCGATCTCCAGATCGCTGTAGGTGCCCCGGAAATTGGCCGTCTCCAGGGGCATGCCGAAGAGATCGGCCAGATAATCCCACTCGTGGATCAGATCGATGGACACCCCGCCCCCCATCTCCTTGTGGGCGCTGTACACCTGACGGTAATCCACCCCGGGGCGCCAGTCCGGCAGATAGGAGGAGCAGATGGCCCGGGCCGAATAGGGGTGCAGGGCGGGCAGCTTTTGCTTTAAGGCCAGCATGACCCCGCACCACCGCATGGGGGCCGCCACATAGGCCTTCTGGGCCGGGCCAAGGCCGGTCTTTTCCAGGCTGTAGTCGGGCCTATCAAAGATGGGCTTTTCGATGAAGAGGCACTCCCCCTTGCCCCGCAGCCATTCCAGCACCTCGTCGTGGAGGCTGGTGGGGTTGGTGACAAAGATGAGGTCATACTCCCCCACCTGTTCCGGGTCCAGATACTGGCGGCGGAGCAGGGGCTCCACCCCCGGGCGCAGGGGCCGGGCGATGCTGCTGCGCAGCGCGTCGATCTGAAGCCCGTAGCCCCGCTTTTCGGCGATGGCGGTTAGGTTTTTCAGGTGCCGGGTGCCGATGCTGCCCAGCCCCACAAAGAGCACGTTCAGATTCTTGGCGTCCATCCTCAGCCCTCCTCGATCCGCCCGATCAGCCGGATGACCTCTTTGTCCTTTTCAAAGCTCCAGCGGGGGCTCTCCTGCCCCTTCAAAAAGCCGAAAAAGTTGGTGAGCTCATCCACATAGGCGTTTTCCACAATGTTGTCGCTGTAGCGGCTGTCCTGCTCAAAGCTGGCGTAGGTGTCCACCGGCACCTTCTGTCCGCTGCCGATGTCGTACCGATAGAGGGATTTGGGGTTGCCCTCCCAGAACAGGTGAATCCCCTCGCCGAAGCACTCGAAGTTCCGCACCGCCTTGGGGCTCACCACATCCACCGCCAGCATCCCTTTTACCCCGCCCTCGTGGCGCAGGGTCACAAAGTAGCTGTCCGGGTAGTCCACCTCCAGGGCCGAGATCTTGTCCTTTTCGGTGTGCACCGAGCTCACCGGGCCGAAGGTGTCCACCAGCCAGGGCAGGTCGATGCCAAAGATCTCCCGCACCCCGCCGGTGCGCTTGTCCCCCACAAAGAAGTTCTTGTAGTTCTCCCAGGGGTGCCAGTCGGGCAGATACTGGCCGATGTGGTAGATGTAGTTCACTGCCTTGCCGGTGGACGCCCGGAAGGCCTCCACCTGCTCCTTGATGTACCGGGTCTCCCCCCGATAGAGCATGGTGCTGGACAAAAACAGGGGCAGCCCCTTCTCCCTGGCCAGGGCCAAGTTCTCCTCATAGCCGTCGTCCACCAGGTTCAGCTCGGTGAACACCGGCAGCCCGGCCTCCAGCAGCTGGCGGATGATGCCGCTGTGGGTGAGGGGGGCGGTGCAGACAAGGCCCGCGTCCGGCCTGCCTGCCGCCAGCGCCTGCGGGATGGAGGAGAAGGCCCGGATGCCCAGCCCCTCGGCCTCAGCCCGGCGGCTCTCGCTCATGTCCACGCCCCAGACTTCCAGGCTGGGGTCGATGCCTTTTGCCAGCCGGGCCCGGCGCTTGCCCATGCTGCCCAGGCCCACGATCAGAATTTTCATGTTGTCTCCTCCCCTTGCAGCCGCACCGGCCCGTCGTAGAACCCCTTGGGTCCCCCGAAGCCGGGCTCAAACAGCTTTTCTTCCAGGATCTTCACAATGCGGCCGCTGGTGTCTCCCCCGTTGTAGGGGCTTTTGACCGCCCGGGCCCGGGCCGCAAACTCCGGGCTGAGGGCCCGGGTAAGGGCCTGGGTGATGGCCCCCGCCTCGGCGGAGCAGCAGTACACATTCTCGCAGATGATTCTCCCCTCCTGCCGGCGGCCGATGTTCACAGTGGGCACCCCGAAGGTGGGGGTCTCCACCACGCCGCTGGAGGAATTGCCCACCACCACCGCCGCCAGGGCCATGGCGGAGAGATACCGCTTGACCCCCAGGCTGGTGAAGGCGATGGCTCTTCCCTGCCGCCGGGCCACCCATTCGTCGATTTTCTGGTTGATCTCAGCCCCGCCCGCGTCGGCGTTGGCCTTGGTGATGAGCCAGCGGATGGGGCTGTCCTGGCCGATCTGGCTCATGGCCTTCAGCAGCTGATCCATCTGGGCGGTGGGGCCGGCCCCGCCCGCCGTCTCCGGGTGGAAGGTGACCAAGCCAAAGGGCCCGCTCAGATCAAAGCCCAGGCTCTCGCTCAACTCCTGCCGGCTCATCTTGGGCAGGGTGCGGATGTTCTCGTCCCCCAGGCCCCCCACATTGAAGACCGTCTCGGGGAATTCCCCCATCCGCACCAGCCGCCGGGCATAAACCGCGCAGCTGGGAAAATGCAGATGGGCCATCTTGGTGACACAGTGGCGGTACCAGTCGTCCGCCGCGCCCTGGGTCACATCGCCCCCGCTGATGTGGGCGATGGGGATGCCTGCAAAGGCCGCTGCCTGGGCCGCGGCAAAGATCTCGTACCGATCCCCCAGCACCAGCACCCCGTCCGGCTTTTCCATCCGCAGCCAGCCCGAAAAGGCCGACAGGGCATAGGCCACTGTGTCGGCGGTGGTGGGGTCGGGCAGCACCTTCAGGATGGGGATGCGCACCGCGATGGGCACCCCGTCCGCCTCGATCTCCTGGACAGTATTGCCGAATTCCGGGGAAAGATGGGACCCAGTGACTACAACTTTGGGTATAATTTTATCAGATTTCAACAATTTGAAAATTACCGGCCGGAGCAATCCGTACTCCGCCCGGGTGCCGGTGAAAACGGCCAGGGTCTTTTTATTCATGCCTCGGCCCTCACAGCTGGATCTGCTCGTCCTGGGCAAAATCCCGCACCGCCCTTTGCCCCAGCACCTGATGCCACTTCATGGGGCTGATGCCGTCGCCGGGGCGCTTGGTGGTGAGGTTCTCCTCGGTGAAAACCTCACCTTTCTGGATGGGCCGGGCGGCCACGATGCTCTTGCGGGCGATGGGCTTGTTCTTGGCCTCGCTGGCGCTCACCGCCTTGTGGCCGCTGCCCATGGCCTTTTCCACATTCCGCACCGCCGTCACCATGGCGGCCAGTTCCGCCGGCTCCAGGCTGGCCTTGTGGTCAGGGCCCTCCATGTTCTTATCCAGAGTGAAGTGCTTTTCGATCACTGCCGCGCCCAGCACCGCCGCGGCCACGTCGCACTCCCAGCCCCGGGTGTGGTCCGACAGGCCCACTTTCAGCCCGAACTGCTCCTCCATGTCCAGCATGGCGGTGAGGTTGGCGTCCTCGTAGGGGGTGGGGTACTCGGTGTTGCAGTGGAGCAGGGTAATGTCCGGGCAGCCGCCGTTTTCTAGCACGCTCACCGCGTCCTCGATCTCGCTGAGGGTGCTCATGCCGGTGGAAAGGATCACCGGCATCTTGGTATCTGCCACTGCCTCCAGATACGGCAGGTTGGTGATCTCCCCGGAGGGGATCTTCATGAGAGGCAGGTTCAGGCTGGCCAAGAACTTCACGCTGGGGATATCGAAGGGGGCCGAGAGGTACTGGATGCCGATGGAATCGCAGTACTCCTTCAGCTGCCGGTGGCCCTCAAAATCAAAGTGGAGCCGGCGCACCATCTCCAGCTGGTTTTCGGTTTCGCCGGTCTGCTCTTTCTGGTATTCCGCCTTGGGGGCAAAGCGGGAGACCACCAGCTCGGGCACGGCGGTCTGATATTTGACCGCGTCGGCCCCGCACTCCTTGGCGGTGAGGGCCATTTTTTTGGCCAGCTCCAGGCTGCCGTTGTGGTTGACCCCCGCCTCGGCGATGATGAACACGCTCATTTTTTCTCCTTCTCTCACTGATTTTCCATCTTGCGGCGCATGGCCTCCAGCTCTTCGATCTGGCCCATGTCCATCCAGCTGTTCTCGCTGATGGGGTACACCCCCACCCGCTGGCCGGCGGCCCGGTACCGCTCGATGATGTCGGTGAAGCCCTGCTTCTTGCCGTCCTCCAATTCCTCGATGACCCGGGGCTCCACCACATACACGCCGGTGTTGGTGAGGAAATTCATCTCCGGCTTTTCCCGCATCTGGCGGATCTCGCCGCCCTCGCCCAGCTCAATGACCCCGTAGGGCACCGTGAAGTGTTTGAAGGCGCAGACCATGGTGATCAGGTTGCCCATCTTTTTGTGGTACTCGTAGATGTCCCCGAAATCCGCGTCCAGCAGGATGTCGCAGTTGGAGAGGAAAAAGGTGGAGTCGATCTTGCCCTTGAGCAGGCAGAGCCCGCCGCCGGTGCCCAGAGGCTCGTCCTCGTCCACATAATGCACCTGGTAGCTCTTGTCCAGGTCATTGAAATAGGACTTGATCATGTTCTTTTTGTAGTTCACCACCAGGTGGAAGTCCTGACAGCCGAACTCGTGGAACCGATTGATGATGTGCTCCAGGATGGGCACCTCTCCCACCGGGATCAGGGGCTTGGGCAGGATCTTGGTGTAGGGGTAGAGCCGGGTGCCCAGCCCCCCCGCCATGATCACCACCGGCAGGCCGGCCCGCTTGCGGTTGTCCACATCCAGGCCGGTGGCAAAGATGATGTCCGCGATGCGGCCCCGGGTGTCCAGGATGGGCAGGGCGTCGATGCCCTTTTGTTCCAGCACCCGCTTGGCCTCCCCCCGGCGGGCCAGGGGCAGGCTGATGGGGCGGTAGTTGTAGGCCAGGCTGGCCTTGTCCTCCAGCTGGCCCCCCCGCAGGATGAACTTGCGGATGTCCCCGTCGGTGACAACTCCCTTCAATACGCCCCCGGGCGCCACAAACAGGATCCTCTGGCCCGTCTCGTCCAGCTTTTTCATGGCTTCCAGGACGGTGAGATCCTCCCCGATGCAGAATTCTTCCACTTTCAGCATGGCAGTTCCTCGCTTACAGGCTCAGCAGCAGATCGATGACCCTCTGCTGGTCCTCCTGAGTGAGATTGGTGGAGCAGGGCAGGTTGACGATTTTTGCCCGGTAGTCCTGGGCCTTTTCCAGGCTGTAGGCCTGGCAGCTGCCGTAATCCGCCTGCTCGTGGATCAGCGCCCACACCGGCCGGGCCTGGATGGAGGCGGCTTTCAGGGCAGCGATCACCTCGTCCCGCTGGTGGCGGCCGTCCTCCAGATAGAGGCTGTAGAACCAGTGGTTGGAGCGGCTCACATCCTCCCGGAAGGGCAGGATCCGATAGCCGTTCTTGCCGTCCAGCGCCTGGACGTAGCGGTCATAGAACTCCTTCTTGCGGGCGATGAAGGTCTCCAGGGTCTCCATCTGGGCCAGGCCCAGGGCCGCCTGCAGGTTGGTGAGCCGGTAGTTGTAGCCCACCTCGTCGTGGAAGAACTGGAGCTCGTCGGCCTTGGCCTGGGTGGAAAGATGCTTGGCGTGCTCGGCCCAGTCCGGGTGGTTGGAGACCACCATGCCGCCGGCGCCGGTGGTGATGATCTTGTTGCCGTTGAAGCTGTAGCCGCCCACGTCGCCGATGGTGCCGGCCATCTTGCCCGCGTACCGCCCCTTGGTAAAGTAGCTGCCCACCGCCTCGCAGGCGTCCTCAATGAGGATCAGGTGATACTTCTGGGCGATGTCCATGAGAGCTTCCATATCGGCCAGGTTGCCGAAGACATGCACCACCTCCAGCGCCTTCACATGGGCGCCGGTAGCCTTGTCAAAGAGCCCCTCGGCCCGCAGTTCGCACTTGTCCCGGCAGAAGGCCTCCACGGCGGCGGGGTCGATGCAGAGGGAGTCGTCGCAGCCGATGAAGACCGGCTCGGCCCCCACATACCGGGTCACCGGGTTGATGGAGGCAATAAAGGTGAGGGTGGGCACGATCACTTCGTCCCCTCGGCCGATGCCGGCCACCAGGGCGGTGAGATGCATGGCGGACGAACCGCTGTTGCAGGCCACGGCCCGGGGCATGCCCACATAGTCGGCGAAGACCTTTTCAAAGTCCCCCACCTTGCTGCCGCCGGTGGAGACCCACTCGCTCACCACGGCGTCACACACATATTCCTTTTCATGGCCCTCAAAATTGGGCACGCTCAGGGGGATAAACTTTGCCATTGTTTCCTACCACCTTTCAGGATGCGGGGCCGCTTGGCCCCTGGTTCGTTGGTTTTCGTTCCAAAGCCGGCAGTTCCAATCGCCGGCGAAAAAGTCTCATTTTTTGGGGCGGAGCTTGTGCCAGAACTGCCCGGCCAATTTCAGGGCCGAGGCGGCCACTGCCGGCCAGAGCAGCATCTGGAAAGCCCCGTACCAGCCGGGGGCAAAGTAGCTGAGCACCCCCGCCGGCTCGTTGAGGAAGATGCCGGTGACCGTCATGTCCAGGTCCCGGGCGCTGCAGGGGTCCAGCCGCAGGGCGGTGATGTTGGCGGCAGGCAGGGTGTACAGATAGCTGCCGTCATCCTGCTGGGCCGCAAAGACCCGCTTTTCCTGGCTGAAATCCTCCCCGGGGCGGGTGGTGTAATACAGGCACATCTCCCGGGGACTCTTGGAGAACTCCGCCTCCATCCGCAGGGTGCGCACCACCCGGCCGTCCGGGTTCTGCCAGTGCATCTGGGGGTCATCCGAGAGGGTGAGCCAGGTGCTCTGCCCGTCGTTTACAATATCCACCAGGGTGAACTGGGTTTCGGTGGCGGGCTGGCCCTCCACGGGGAAGCCCAGAGTAAAGGGCTCCAGCTTGCCGGTAGCCTCCAGGAAGAGATCCCGCCCCAGCCCGAAGCAACTTGCCAGCAGCCAGCCCGTCAGGCAGACCGCATAGCAGAAAACCGGCAGCGGAGCGGGCACCCGCCGTTTCCAGGCGTCGATGATTTTTCTCATTGGGGCACCTCCATCTCCACCGGGGTAAAGGGACCGCTCTCAGTCACCCGGTACAGCAGGGTGGAGCCAAAGCGGGCCTCCTCGAGCCCATCGCTGAAGAGGTCGGCGTAGCTCTCGATGAAGATCTCGTCCAGCTCATCCACAAAGATATAGCTGCACCCGCTGGCGCGCACCGTGTCTGCCCACTCCTGGGCGGTGTAGGGGTGATAATAGAGCCAGCCGTTGTAGTTTTCGTTCTCCTCGGGGCGAAGTTCCGGCAGCCCGAAGGTGCCCCCGCCGCCGCCCCGGGTCAGATCACCGCTGTAATCCACAATGAGGGGCAAAAAGTCGTAGCTGTACTCAAACCAGGTCTTGCCGTCCTCTCCCTGGCTCACCAGGAAGATCCGGCTGTCCGGCTCCACAGCGGCCGTCACCGCGTCGGCCCGCTGCTGGCTGATCCGCTGGTCCGCAAAGGAGGCATCCGAAAAGCCCAACACGCTGAACTGGGGCAGCACCAACTGGTTTACCCGCAGCATCATGGCCAGGGCCAGCACCAGCGCGCCGGTGCTGCCCAAGAGGGGCAGCCGGGGTTTCTGGAGCGCCAGCCCCAGAAAGGCCAGGGCAATGAGGAACCAGGCGATGTAGTAGGTGTAGATGTATCGGTTGTAGTCCTCCAGGGCCTCGCACTGGAATTCCTTGAAGATAAAGGCATAGCTCAGCACCAGCATGAAGTTGTAGGCCACAAAGCCCCCGGTGGAGAGCAGGGCCGCCAGGCCGGTGCGCAGCCGCAGCCGCCTCTCCCCCGCCACCACGAAGGCGGCCAGAAAGGTGAGCCAGATGAAGGCCACCACAATGGCCCCGCAGCCGATGGCGGTGAGGTTGCCGGTCTCCATACTCCAGAAGGCGGTGGTCATGTCCCGGCTGGCCTGTTCCAGCCGGCCCAGCCGCTGGGTGTAGTAGTCCCCTACCGGCAGCCCCAGCAGGATGCGGATGCCGCTGAGGGCCACCGTCACCACGTCCTCGCTGGTCTCGCCCATGCCCCCGGCGCCGGCGTTGGCCGCCACCAGGCCGGCGATGTACCGGCTCCAGCCCATATAAAGGGCCAGGGGAGCTGCAAAGCAGGCGGCACAGCCTCCAACCCGCCGCAGCAGCCCTTTTTTGAAAGCGCCCCGGGGGAAGAAGAAACAGTCGGCGGCCACCAGCCCCGCCGCCACCAGGCTCAGCACAAAGGTGTTGCTCTTGATGTTGCCGGTGAGGGCCAGCACCGGCAATATCGTCCAGAAGGGGGGATTTTCCCCCTGACGCAGGCAGAGCCAAAATGCCACCGCGCCCCCCAGCACCACCCCGGCGGGGATGTCCCCATAGCTGGTCATATAGACGCCGCTCAGGTAGATGGTGCGGCAGTAGGTGGTGAAGAACCAAGGCACGCACCAGCAGGCCAGACCCAGGGCCACCGCGTTGGGATATTTTTTCCAGCTCACAGCCCCCAGCACCGCCCCAAAGCAGGCAAAGAGGAGGGCGTCATAGGCCAGGTACACCTTCCAGGGGGCAAAGCTGCCCAAAAACTGGAGGAAGTAGCTGAGGGTGATGAGGCCCGGGTTCTGGGTGGCCTGCCAGGCCCAGCCCACCTCACACTCGGTGTAGAGGGTGTCGTTCACCTTGGTGAGCTTGGCGGCGGTGCCCCAGAAGGAGAACTCGTCAAAATCGCTGAAGAGGGGCTGCCGGATGGCAAAATAGACCAAAAAGGCCAGGGTCAGCCCCCAGAAGAGGGACGCGCCGGGGGTGAAGATCTGCCCCAGGGCCTGCCGGGCCGAAAGCCGCTGCCCCCGCCGGGGCCAGAAGGCCCAGATCCCCAGCCCGAAGCCCAGGGCCAGGGCCAGCCAGACGGCCGGCCGCAGCAGCCCGGCCATGCCCGCCAGGGTGAACCAGAGGCTCACCAAACTGAGGCCAGCCAGAGGCGCCAGCGCCCCCGGCAGCCGGCAGCGCAGAGTGAGGAAGGCACCCAGCCCGAACAGGGCCGCCAGGCTGAGAATCACGTCAAAAAACTGCATGGATGGTGTTCCTTTCGCTGTGAGATGGGCTTATTCTTCCCGGCCCTGCCACTGGGCGATCTGGCGCAGCAGCGCCGCCAGCCCCAAGGGCAGGCCCAGCAGCAGCAGAGCCTCGCCCCCGGTGGGGATCAGCCGCTGCCACCAGGGCCAGGAGGCGTTCAGCTCCACCCCTTCAAACTCGGTGGGGATGCCCCCCAGGCTGTCCGGGTCGAGGCGCAGGCCGCTCACCTTCTTGCCCCGCAGATCAAAAGAATACCAGCCCTCCGGGGTCTCTTTGGCATAGACCACCTGCTTTTCGCTGAACTGGTCCTGCCCGTCCAGCCGGTAATAGAGTTCCACCCCGTTGCCGGGCTTTTGGTGGCGGATCTTCAGCACCACCCGGTTCAGGTAGGCCTCCCCCTCCCAGATCATCTGGGGGTCCGAGTCGGTGGAGACGAACCAGGTCCCCCCCGGGTCGTCCTCGTTTTCATAGTTCTTGATGCTGAGGAGTTCAAATTCTTCCAGCCCCAGGCTCCGGCTGGCCCCAAGGCCGTTGTGCCGGTAATAGAGGGTCTGGAGCGCCCCTGCCCCCACCGCCAGCAGCCACACCGCCAGGGCCAGGGCATAACAGAGGGCCAGCAGGCGGCCGGTCTTACGGGACATAGCGCACCTCCCCCACCGGTTCAAACCGCATATTGGTGCCGTCGTCCACCACCTTGTACAGGTAGGCGGCATCAGCCCGGTCGATGGGCACCTTCTCGGTGAAGAGGGGCCCGAATTCATAATAGACGTATTTGTCGCTCTGGTCCAGCAGGATATAGCCGTAGCCGGTATCCCGCAGAAAGGCCACCAGGTCGTCCCGGCTGCACTCGGCAGTATACTGGTATTCCGACTGATAGGCGTAGAATTTTTTGTTGTATTCGTCCTGATAGGGGCTCACCAGGGTCATGAAGGTGGTCTCCCAGGCCCAGTCGTCCTCCTCACCGTAGCCAAAGCCCCCAAAGCCGTGGGCCAGCTGGGCGTTCAGCTCGTAGCTGTAATAATACCACCGGGTGGCGTCGTCCCCCTGGCTGATGAGGAGCACCTGGTCATCCCAGGTGAGGTCCGGGTTCACCAGGGAGGCCCGGTAGGCCACCTCCTGGCGCACCGCATAGTTTTCGTGGGGGTAATTCCAGAACCCGGCGCTGGGCACTCCCTTCAGGCAGAACACCAGCACCATCCCGGCGCTGCACAGGATGCCCGCCCCCTGCCCCAGCCGGGGCCGGCGGCCCGCCGGAGCCAAAAGGCCCAGCAGCCCCAGGCTGGCCATCATCCAGCCCATCAGGTAGGTGCCGATATAGCGGGCGTAGTCCTTGAGGATGAGGGCCTCCCGGTCCGAAAAGCTGTAGACATAGAGCAGCAGATGGAAGAGCACAAAGGCCCCGAAGGCCCCCAGCCCCGCCAGGGCAAAAACCGCGGGCCGCCGCCGCTGCCCGGCCGGGGCCAGCACAAAGCACAGCCCCAGCACCGCCGCCAGCAGCGCCACCACCACCAGGGCCGAGCCGGCCAGGGAGAGGGGGGTGTGCACCAGGGCGTTTTTCATCAGCCCCAGCACGGTGCCGAACTTTTCGGCGTTCTCCTCGCTCCCCCTGCCCAGGAATTGCTTGATGCCGTCGGTGAGCATGTAGCCATAGCCATAGCTCTTTTCGCTGTTGCCCACCACGGCCTTGTCGATGTCCGCCGCCGCCAGCACATACTTGCTCCAGCCCAGATAGGCCGCCGCTGCCGGCAGCCCCAGCCCGGCACCGGCCGCCGCCGCCCTGCCCAGAGCAGGCAGAGAGGGCCGGGGGTATACCAGGATGTCCAGGGCGATGAGGGCCGAGCCGATGAGGGCATAGGCCATGCCCATATCCTTGATGAGGGTGAGCAGCAAAAAGCTCAGCCCCACCAGAACCAGATTTTTGGGAGAGCGGGGCAAGCGGAAATAGAGGCAAAGCGCCCCGCCGAACACCAGCCCCAGGGAGAGGTCCCCCATGGCGGTGAGGTAGATGGTGGAGACGGTCTCGTCCCCCGCCGGGGTAAAGAGATAGGGCAGCAGCACCGCCCCCGCCAGGGTGAGCACCGCAAAGGGCCATCTCTTTTTTTCGGTGGCCCCGAAAGCGGCAAAGACTGCCGCGGCCAGGATGTCGTAGGCGGCCAGGGTCTTCCACTCGGCAAAGCCCGCCCCCAGAAACTGGAACAGATAGCTCACCAGCATCATACCGGGCAGGTAGGCCCGGGCCGACAGGTTGCCCGGCGCCACCGCGTGGAGCTGGTCTGCCTCCTTGGTCATCTTGCAGGCGGTGCCCCAGAAAGTGAACTCATCCCATCGGATGAACATGGGCCTGGTGAGGGCGAAGAGCACCCAGAAAAAGAGGGCCGCCCCCACAAAGAACACAAAGCCCGGCACCGCCGCCCGGCTCAGGGCGTCCATGCCGTTTGTTTTGAGGCGGGCCGGCAGGCTGCGGCCCTTGGGCCCTTGCAGCAAAAGAAAACCCAAAGCCGCGGCGGCCCCGGCAAACCAGAGCCAGCCTCCCAGGGCCAGCCGGTCGGCCATGCCGAACAGCCACAGCCAGACCACCGAGCCCCCCAGCACCGGCAGGGGCAGCAGGGCGGCGTTCAGGTTCCATTTTCTGGCCCACAAAAGAGAAAAGGCGCAGACGCCCAAAAGGGCCAGCAATCCGTCCCCCCAGTTCATGGCATCCCGCCTCCTCTTTTTGATAAATTTTACAGGATATGGTTCATCCGATCAGGTAAACCGGCCCCACAAAGTAGTGCTGGAACAAAAGGATGGCTCCCGCCGCCCCAAAGCAGCCGCAGAGAATGAGGCAGGCGTTCTCCCGCCTCTCCCCGTTCCCCGCCGGGGCCAGCGCCCGGCCCAGCAGAGCCGACAAAAGCCAGAACAGCATAAGGAACACCGGCAAAAAGTACCGGGCCTGGAGCCCGATGATCCGCACCATGCCCACCGGCGTATAGGTGACATACATGGCGGTGGCCGCCCCGGCCAGATAGAGCAGGCCGAAGAGCAGGGCCCCGATGCCCTGGCGTTTTCCCAGCCCTTGGCCGCAGCAAAGGGCCGCCGCCAGGCCCAGCACCAGGGGGCTGGCCAGGTTGAGGAAATTTACCGGCAGATCCAGCGCCCCGAAAATCCCCAGCTGACCCAGGAAAAAGTCGTTTTCATAGAGAGTACCCAGGAAGACCGCCAGATACCGCAGGGGATTTTTCAGCACAAAGAGCAATTGCGGCAGCTGCTGCACATCCTCTCCCAGCATCCGGCCGATCTCCCCGTAGTTCTGCCGCAGGGCCACCCCGTACCAGCTGGTAAAGAAGGTGACGGCCAGGGCCAGCACCAGCCCTGCCAGCGCAAAGCCGCCCCGCCGCAGCCAGAACTCCCGCCGGCGCAGGGACGAACCCGGCAAGAAGAAAACCAACAGCAGCCACAGCAGGTTGATATAGGGCTTGGCCACATTCATCAAGAGGAAGGCCCCCAAAAACCAGGCGGCGTCCCGGCGGGTGAATTCCTCCTTGCCCAGAAAGCTGGCGCAAAGGTAATAGCAGCCCAGCAGGTGGGCGTCGTAGCTGAGGGAGGCCGCCATATAAAGGCTCAGGGGGTTGAGGGTGAGGGCCAGCAGCACGCCCCGCCCCCGCCCGCAAAAGCCAAGGGCCTTGTAGCACAAAAAGGCATAGACGCACAGGTTCACCAGCCGCCCGCCGTAGAGGCAGCCCAGGGCTCCCAGGCCCAGCAGCCGGGCCAGGAACATCCCCAGCGCCTGGGGCAAAAAGGGCAGCACCATGAAGAGGATGGGCTCCCCCACCGCCTGGGGCTCTTTTTCGGCGCTCAGGTATTCCCGGAAGCTGTCCAGCACCGATTCCACCGGGCCGTCCTCCCCCCGCTGTTTGAGGGCATACCCTTCCGTAGAGTAGGCCACCGTGCTGCCCCCGTCGTCCTGGGTAAGGCCCTGGCTGGTGTGGGCGGACACCCAGGCGCCGGGGAAAGCCTGGTACAGCCGGCAAACATCCTCGGGGTATTGCCGGTCGGCATCAAAATCCAGGTGGCCCTGGCTGATGGAATAGCTGCGCAGATAGTGGTTGTACTCGTCCGGCGCCTGCATGGGCGGGTTGGCAAAGCAGAAGAGCACCCCCGCTGCCAGGATGCAGCCGGCGGCCCGGGCGGGCAGGCTCGGCAGCCGGCGGATGATCCAGGCAGCCCCCACCAGGGCCAGGGCCAGAGCGGCCCCGGCGCAGAAGAGGGGCAGGGCGGGCCAGCCCCGGGCGTCCAGAGAATAAAAAACTCGCCAGGCGTAGACCAGCACCCCGCTGGCAAGGACGGCCACCGCCGCCCCCGCCAGCCACAAAAGGCCCGGGGCGGGCCGTCTTTGGGGGCGCGGCGCAGGGGTATGTTCCATAAAAGACCTCGAGCATAAACGGACGCTGCCCGGCTGGGCGCACAGGGGCCGGCCGGGCAAGACATCGGTATTCAGGGTTTAGAGCAGATAGGTGTCGGGCTTGTACTTGTTCAGGTTATCCCGCAAAAAGGCGATGGTCTCGGCCAGGCCCTGGGCAAAGGTATACCTGGGCGCCCAGCCGGTGAGGCCGCGCAGCTTGGTGGAATCGCCCAGCAGCCGGTTCACCTCGCTCTTTTCGGGGCGCAGCCGCTCCTCGTCGCAGACGATCCGGGCCTCGGGGTTGATCTGGGCGATCAGCTCCTTGGCCAGATCCCCGATGGAGTGCTCCACCCCGGTGGCGATGTTCAGCTCCTGGCCGATGGCTTCGGGGCAGTCGGCAATGGCCATGAAGCCCGCCACCGTGTCCTTCACATAGTTGAAGTCCCGGGTGGGGGTCAGGCTGCCCAGCTTGATCTCGGTCTGGCCTGCCAGCAGCTGGGTGATGATGGTGGGGATGACGGCCCGGCCGCTCTGCCGGGGGCCGTAGGTGTTGAAGGGCCGCACGATGGTCACCGGCAGGTTGAAGCTGCGCCAGAAACTCTCGGCCAGCCGGTCAGCCCCGATCTTGGTGGCCGAATAGGGGCTTTGGCCCTGGAAGGGATGCTTTTCGTCAATGGGCACATACCGGGCCGTGCCGTACACCTCGCTGGTGGAGGTGACCAGCAGCCGCTTCACATCCAGGTCCCGGGCGGCGTTCAGCACGTTCAGGGTGCCCTTGATGTTGGTGTCCACATAGCTGTCGGGGCTGTGGTAGCTGAAGGGGATAGCGATGAGGGCCGCCAGATGATAGACCACGTCCATCCCCTTCATGGCGGTGCGCACCCCGTTGGGGTCCCGGATGTCCCCCATGAACACTTCGATCTCGTCCTTAATCTCCTTGGGCAGGGTGTCGATCCAGCCCCAGGTGCCGAAGGAATTATAGTAACAAAAGGCCTTGACCTTTTCGCCCTTCTTCACCAGTTCTTCGGTGAGGTGGCTGCCGATAAAACCGTCGGCGCCGGTAACCAGTACAGTATTGGCCATGTTCGGTCCATCCTTCCCGCCGGGCCCACGGCCCGATAATTATTGTTTAGTATACTATAATCAGGGCCGGATTTCAACCAAAGCGCCCTCTGCCGCCCCTTCTCCCCCTCCCATTTTTGGGGATTTTGGGCCTATTCGGGCGGGCCCGCGCCCCACTTTTCGGCCCTTTTGCCGCCTTTACAGCCCCCCGGTTTGCCGTTATAATGGTGTTTGCTATATTCTTCGCAGTTGCGCTATGTAATCGTGCGCAGCTGCGAAGGGTAACACCCGGTTTGAGACCAGAAAGGAGGGCGCCCCATGGGCCTGCAAAGTTTTGGCTATTTCGGCTTTTTGCTGGTGACGGCGGCGCTGTACCTTCTGGCACCCGCCCGGCTCCAGACGCCCCTTCTGCTGGCGGCCAGCCTCTTTTTCTACTGGCAGGCCCTGCCCTCGGGGGAACATCTGGGCCCGCTGGCCGGCGGTTTTTACCACTTTTTGCCCCTTTTGCTGGCGGCGGCGCTGCTGCTGGGGCTGTGGCGGCTGGGGCTGGCCGTCTCCCGGGCCGAAAAAGCGCGGCGGGGCCGGCTGGTGCGGGCCGGCGTGATCGGGATGCTGGCGGTGCTGGCCGTTTTCAAATATTACAACCTCTCCTTCCTGCCCGCCCTCTTCGGGCCCGGCCTTTTGCAAAAGCTGCCCTTCCCCCTGGGCATCAGCTTTTTCACCTTCGCGGCCATCGGCTACCTGGTGGACGTGGGCCGGGGAGATGTGGAGGCCGAAACCAGCCCGGTGCGGCTGGGGGTCTTTCTCTTCTTTTTCGCCACCGTCACCTCCGGGCCCATCTGCCGGGCGGGCAAGGTGCTGCCCCAGCTGCGGCAGGAACACCGGTTTGAGGCCGAACGGGTCACCAACGCCTTGCGGCTGTTTGCCCTGGGCCTCTTTAAAAAGGTGGCCCTGGCTGACCTTTTGGGCCTCTTTGTCAACGAGGTGTTCGGCCATATGACCCAGTACGGGGGCGGGGTGCTGGCTCTGGCCCTGGTGCTGTACACCTTCCAGCTCTACTTTGATTTCTGCGGCTACTCTGAGATGGCCCGGGCCTCGGCCCTTTTCTTGGGCATCCAGCTGCCCGAAAACTTCAAAACACCCTTTTTCTCCACCAATTTTTCCGGCTTCTGGAACCGCTGGCACATCTCCCTCTCCAGCTGGCTGCAGGATTATCTCTTCATGCCCCTGGTCTGGGCGGACGCCTCCCGCCTGCCCCTGATCGGCAAAAAATACGACCGGCTGCCCGCCACCTTCTGCGTCTTTGTGGTCTTTTTCCTCTCCGGCTTCTGGCACGGCAACACCCTGCCCTTTGTGGTGTGGGGGCTGCTCCAGGCCCTGTACCGGGTGGGGGAGGAGCTCTGCCACCAGAAGCTGGGCAAGCCCCGCAAAAAAGGGGTCAAGGCCCGGGTGCTCTGGTCCAAGCGGCTGGGGGTTTTTGTGCTGTGGAGCTTCAGCATGGTCTTTTTCCGGGTGGGCTCCGGGCCGGACACCTCCGCTTTGGGGGAGGCCTTCCAGTTCCTGGCCGGACTGGGCAGGGGCTGGTCGCCCCGGCTCTTTGGGGGCCAGCTGGTGGACGCCCTCTATGCCGGATTCTACGACGACCCCATGATGACCGCTGCCTGGCTGGCCTTCGCGGCCTTTGGATTTGTGCTCACCGGCTATCTGGACCATCAGCGGTTTTTCCGCTATAAGGACAAGCCCGCCGAAGTGGTGCTGGCCGGCCAGAAAGCGCCGGTGCGCTGGCTGATCTATTATGGGCTGGTGCTGGGCATCCTGGCGGGACTCATCATCCAGAACGGCGGCTTCGGGGGCGGAGCCAGCTTTGCCTACGCGAATTTCTGATTCCAAGCCCAAGGAAGGAGGCGGCGAGACGCCATGGGAAAGATCCTGAAAAAGCTGGCCCTGCTTTTTGTGCCGGTGGCCGTCTACTTTGCCTTCTTTTTGTATTTTGAGCCCAACAACTACTTCGGCCTCAAGGAGAGCGCGGCGGGCACCGCCCCCATCGGTCGGGTCAAGGCCTTCACCCAGGACCCACACACCCGGCTGATTCTGGGAGACAGCCGGCTGGCCCATTTTGATATGGATGCGGTGGAAGAGTGGGGCGGCAAGGGCTGGCAGAACCTGGCCTTTGGCGGGGCCAGCCTGCGGGAGACCCTGGACCTTCTGGACTACTGCCTGGAAGTTCAGCCCGACACCAGCCAGATCCTGCTGGAAGTGAGCTTCTACACCCTGAACGCCAAGTACGACACCGATCGGATGAGCGCCTTGCAGGACACGCTGGAGAACCCCCTGGCCTATCTCTTCAACCTGGAATACAACGTGAACGCCTTCACATCTTTCCGCAACTGGCTGATCTGGCAGGGGCAGGTGCGCCGGGGCGAGACCACCGACACCTGGGCCCAGGCCCAGCAGGAGACCGAGACTGCCGACTGGCCCGAGGAGGACTACATCCTGGCGGACGGCACCCGCAGCCCGCTGCACAAAAAGCTGCGGGAGTATGTGGAGATCATCGACCCGGTGATCACCGGCTGGTCGGTGAATGAGGAACAGCTGGAGCGGCTGCGGGACGCCATGGAAGAGTGTTCCCGCCGGGGCATCCGGCTGACCCTGGTATTGCCCCCCATGCACGAGAGCGTCACCCAGCTGTGCCGCCAGAAGGGCATTGAGGCGGGGATGGCCCCGGTGCTGGAGGAGCTGTATGCCCTGGCCGACCGGCTGGACGGGGTGGACGTGCTGGACTACGAGTGGGGCGGCATCTCCTTGCCGCTGGAGGAGTGGCAGTATTTCGACGGCTTCCATCTGGACACCGAGAAGGGGCTGCCCCTGTTCACCCGGGATCTGTTCAGCCGCCTGGCCTGAGGGCCAAACGGGAAAGGAGTGCCCATGAGTCTTGACTTTTTGATCCTGTACGAGCACACCGTGCGGGAATACGAGAGCGATCTTCTGCTGAAGCTGGAGCTGGAAAAGCGGGGCTACACCGCCGAGATCCGCCAGCTGCTGGACCCCAAGCGGCTGAAATACTTTACCTGGAAAAAGCCCAAAGTGCTGGTGAGCAGCTGCATGTACGACAACGAGGCCATCAACAGCCATGTGTACAACAACATCGGCCGCTGCAATCGGATCGTGAACCTCCACTGGGAGCAGATGCTCAGCGACACCCAGGAGGAGGGGGACTGGTTCAATTTCAGCGGCAACGCCAAGAAGTGTATCCAGACCTGCTGGGGCAGCCGCACCGCCCGCCGCCTCATGGACCACGGCATGGAGGAAAAGAACTGCCCGGTGACCGGGGCGGTGATGATGGATTTTCTGCGGCCGGAGTTCCGGGGGTATTTTGAGGGCAAGGAGGCCCTCTGCCGCCGGTTCGGGCTAAACCCCGGCCACCATCTGCACCTGTATATTTCCAGCTTCGGCTATGCCAGCATGACCGAGGAGGAAGTGAAGAGCCTGAGCGAGATGGCGGGCACCGATTTTTCCGGCTTTGCCCGCACCAACCGGGTGAGCATGGAGCAGACCCTGGCCTGGTTTGACCGCTACCTGGCCGACCACCCGGAGGTGGACCTGGTCTACCGGCGCCACCCCAGCGAGTGGAACAGCCCCCAGCTGGAGGAACTGGCGGCCCGGCGGCCCAACTTCCATGTGATCTTTGCGGGCAGCGTAAAGGAGTGGATCGTGGCCGCCGACAGCATCAGCATCTGGATGAGCACCTCCATCGCCGAGGTGTACATGGCAGGCAAGAGCTGCCTCATCCTGCGGCCGGTGCCCATCGAGCACGAGTACGACCCGGTGATCTACAAGGGCGGGCAGTACCGCACCACCTACGAGGAATTTGCCGCCGGCATGGAGGAGGAAAACCCGGAGTTTCCCATCCCCAAAGAGGTGATCGAGGGGTATTTTGACCCCAGCCCCCGGCCGGCCTACCTGCGGATGGCCGACCTCTTGGAACAGGTTTACACCCAGCCTCCCCGGGATGAACCCATGGGGCCCGGCTTCACTCCTCATTTCAACTGGCTGAAATACTTTGCCCTGTGGGGGGTGCACCTGCTGTTTGCCCTGCGCCTGGAGCCCCGGAAAGTCTTTTTCTTCCACAAGGGGCTGGCGGATTTTGCACAGCGGATCTACGGCTATGTGGAAAAAGCCCATGTAAGCCCCGCCCAGGTGCGGGCCATGGAGGAGCGGATCCGTCCCTTTGTGGAAGGCGGGGAAAAGGCATGAACCGGCAGCTGCGCAAAAACCTGATTTTCAACACGGCGGGCAGCCTGTTGTTCTACATCTGCCAGGCCTCCATGAACCTGCTGGTCACGGCCCTGTCGGGGGCGGCGGCCAACGGGCTGCTGGCCACCGCCATGACCATCGCCAACGTGGGGCTCAGCTTTGCCAGCTATGGAATGCGCACCTTTCAGGTGTCGGATCTGCGGGGCAAGTACACCGACCGCACCTATCTGGCCAGCCGCTTTGTGACGGTGGCCGCGGCCTGGCTGGCCTGCATGGGCTTTGCCTTTTTCAACGCCTATTCGGCCCAGCAGCGGTGGGTCATCTTCTTCTACACCGGCTACCGGCTGGTGGAGAGCATCAGCGACGTGTGGCACGGCTTTCTCCAGAAGGCCGAGCGGATGGACATTGTGGGCATCAGCTTCGGGGTGCGGGGGCTGGTCACCGCCCTGTCGGTGAGCGGCGGGCTCTGGTTCACCCGGGACCTGGTGCTCACCCTGGGGCTTCTGTTTGCCTTGAATTTGGGGTATGTGCTGGCGGTGGACTTGCCTCTGGCCCTGCGCCGGGCAGATCTCGGCCGCCGGGGCGGGGCGGGGTTGCTCTCCCTTTTGTGGGAATGCCTGCCCCTGGCCGTATATGCCAGCCTCAATACCTCCATCTCCTCGGTGCCCCGCTATTTCTGCGAGCGGATGCTGGGAGAGGTACAGCTGAACTATTTTGCCAACGTGTTCCTGCCGGTGATGCTGCTTCAGGTGGCTGCCGTCTATCTCTTTGTGCCCTTCATCACCCTCTTTGCCCGCCTGTGGGATGGCCGGGACCAAAAGGGATATTTCAAGGGTCTGCGCGCCCTGGCCCTCTGCCTGCTGGCCCTCTGGGCGGCGGGCGCGGCGGGGGTGGCCCTGCTGGGCCGGTGGGGTCTGGGCCTGCTCTACCCCACCACCCCCGAAATCCTGGAGTGGGCCGGCCTCTTGCAGCCGTTGGTGGTCTGCACCGTGCTCACGGTGCTGGTGACGGTGCTGTGCAACCTGCTCACCATCGCCCGGGAGATGCGGGGGCTGATCCTGGGCAACCTGGCCGGCCTGGGGGCGGCCCTGGCCCTGAGCGTCCCCCTCATCGGGGCCTTCGGGCTGTGGGGCACCGCATTTGCCACTCTGGGGGCGCTGGCGGTGCAGGCCACGGCTCTGCTGGCCTTTCTGCTTTTGCGGGCCCGGGGCCAGTTTTCCGCCCCAACCCCTTGAGGGCCCTGGAATTTTGAGGCCCCGCCTGGCAAAGGGGCCCGGCCCGTGGTATACTGATAGTATCTGAGGCTGAATCCGCGTCTTGCTCTCTGGGCGCGCAACCCACCCCACAAAACAGGAGGATTCTCTATGAAATACTGCAAGAAATGCACCATGCCCGACACCCGCCCCGGCATCACCTTTGACGCGGAGGGCGTGTGCAGCGCCTGCCGCCACTACGAGAGCCGGGCCAAGGTAGACTGGGCCGCCCGCGAGAAGGAATTTGCCGCTTTGTGCGACAAGTACCGGGGCTGCAACGGCCCCGGCGGCTACGACTGCGCGGTGGCGGTGTCCGGCGGCAAGGACAGCCACTACCAGGTCTATATGCTCAAGGAAGTGTACCACATGAACCCCATCCTGTTCAGTGTGGAGGACAACTTCCCCATGACCGAGGCGGGCCAGCACAACCTGAAAAACATCTCCGAGGCCTTTGGCTGCACCATCATCAGCTGCAAGCCCAACATCCGGGTTCAGAAGATCCTGATGCGCAAGTTCTTTGAAAAATACGGCAAGCCCACCTGGTATGTGGACCGGCTGATCTACACCTTCCCCCTCCACATGGCCCTCAAGTTCAACACCCCCATGCTCTGCTACGGGGAGAACGTGAGCTTTGAGTACGGCGGCAATGCCGACCAGGAGACCTACAGCGCCCGGGACCAGATTGAGAACGGGGTGGCCGTGGGCATGCCCATGGAGGAGCTGCTGGGCGACGGGGTCACCGAAAACGACCTGAGCCTGACCCTGGCCCCCAGCAAGGAGGAGCTGGCCAAGCTGGACCCCTTCTATATGAGCTACTTCTTCCCCTGGAACAGCTATCGGAACTACCAGCTGGCCAAGCGGTACGGCTTCCATGATCTGACCCACGAGTGGGACCGCACCCATCACGCCGAGAATTTCGACCAGATCGACAGCCGGGCCTATCTGGTGCACTCCTGGCTGAAATACCCCAAATTCGGCCACGCCGCCGCCACCGATTACACCGCTCGGTATATCCGCTACGGCATGATGACCCGGCAGGAGGCCCTGCCCATCATCAAGGAGCGGGACGGCGCCCTGGACCCCCTCTGTGTGCGGGACTTCTGCCAGTTCTGCGGCTACACCGAACAGGAGTTCTGGTCCATTGTGGACAAGTTCTACAACCGGGAGATCTTCAAAAAGGACGAGTACGGCCGCTGGGTGCTGAAAGAGCCCATCTGGGAAGAAAAATAAAATTTCCGCAAAAAAGGCGGGCGCAAAAGCGCCCGCCTTTTTGTATTTTGTTTTGTTTTTTCAGGTAAGGATGGACCAGATGCTGAGGCAGAAGGCCAGCACCGTCACCCCCCGGTGCACCGCCGGCTTTGCCGCCCAGCCAAAGGGCAGCAGGTTTACCAGGATGACCCCGATGGCCACCGGGTAAAGCAGGGTGAGGATGGGCACCGAGATCTTCAGGATGACCCCCAGCCCCAGGATGGAGACCAGGAAGCTGGCCGCCGTGAAGGCCCGCAGCCACCACAAAAAGGAAAACCGGGGAAAGGCCTTTTCAAAGAAGGCCGCGCAGCTGGAAAGCAGCCCGGTGCACACATTGAAGCAGGCCACAAAAAAGATCACCGCCAGGAACAGCGCCCCGAAGGGGCCGAAAAAGTCCAGGCAGAGCCCCGAGAGGATCTGGGTGCCGTCGGCGGCATCCTCCAGCAGGGCGCTGGCCTTGGCCCCCAGCCAGGCCAGGGAGCCGTACACCACCCCCAGCAGGATGCCGGCGATGAGACCGGCCTTCATGGTCTCCCGGGCCACATCCCCGTCCTTTTCCACCCCGCAGGCCTTCACGTTCAGGGCAATGACAATGCCGAACACGATGGCCGCCAGGGTGTCCATGGTCTGGTAGCCGTCCTCAAAGCCCTGGAGAGCCGCCCGCCCCTGGTAGGCGGGCAGTGCCGGGGCCGCCGGCTCTTTCAGCAATACCAGGCCCGCCACAAACATCACCCCGATGAGCACCAGCAAAAGAGGGGTGAGCCATTTGCCCATCACATCCTTGAAGCGGCCCGGGTGCTGGGCCAGCCGGTAGGCCCCGGCGAAAAAGGCCAGGGAGAAGAGCACCCGCACCCACAACTCGGCGGAGATTCCCGCCCAGTTCTGCCCCTCCAGGCTGCCGGTGAGGAAGCCGAACATGGAGTAGGCGGTGCTGGCGGTGCGGGGGATGGCCAGCATGGGCCCGATGCACAGAAACACCAGGATGGTGAAAACGAGGGAAAATTTGGGGTGGATCTTGGCGCAGAGCTGGTCGGTGCCGCCCACCTTGGCCACGGCCACCACCCCCAGCACCGGGAAGCAGACCGCCGTGAGCAGCAGCCCCCCAAAGGCCGCCAGCCCCTCGGTGCCGGCCTGATAGCCCACAAAGGGCGGAAAGATCAGGTTGCCTGCCCCGAAAAACATGGAAAACAGGGTGATGCCCACCAGCAGCAATTCCTTGAAATTCAGCTTTTTCATCTTGCCAGCCCGCCCCGGCAGCTGCCGCAAGACAAAGCCGCCGGGGGTGTTCCTTTCCGTTTTCTCTTTCTGGGCTTATCCTACCACAGGGCAGCGGGGAATACAAGGAGGCTGCCCTCCGCAAAAATACAAAGTGGGGCAGATGCCCATATATCCTCTTTTTCGGGGAAATCTTTTACAGAGAATCGATGTTTTGGTCCAGCCAGCTGCCCCTTCTGCGCAGAAATTCCCGGATCATCTCCCGGTCCTGGCCGCTGTTTTCGATCACATAGCCCTCGGCGTTGCCAAAGATGGTGTCGGTCCAGAGCTCCGGGTAGGCGGCATCGTTACGGCCGGCCGCATCGGCCAGGAGCAGGTTCAGCCCGTCGATCATCTCGTCGATTTTCTCCTCCGAGAAGGCGCCGTCCTCCGCCCGCAGCTCCTTCCACCGCTGCTTCAGCTTTTCCACAAAGGCCGGGTGTTCCAGATAAGGGGCGACATACTCCCCCGCCAGCACAAAAAAGCCGTCGGCGTTGGAGAGATCGCCCAGATAGTCCGAGTTGCCCATGGCGATGTCAAAATCCCAGGGCGGGCTGGCCTTCAGCTTGCCGCCCTCCTGCCGGTAGAAATAGGTGGAGGAGGAAAATCCCTCCATATTTTTCAAAAATTCGTTCAGCAAGAGGAAATTCACAAAGGAATCGGTGTCAAAATACCGCTCCAGCTCCTCGTCGCTGCCCTCATAGAGCACGTCCTCAAAAAATTGAAGCTCCTCTTCCAGCCGCTCCACCTGGGCCGGATTTGCCTCGTCGGCCTTGGGGTTGACCAGGCTGTACTCCCTGCCTCTCTGGGTGGGGCCCAGGCGCAGCACATCGTCATAGCCCTCGGCATAGGTGTCCCGCTTGAAGATATAGCCGCCCCCGTCCTCAAATTGCCGCTCCGGCTCGGGGGCCACCCGGTAGTCCCCCACATCCACCCGAAAGGGCGAGGCCTTGATCTTTTCCACCACCAGGTAGACCCCGGCGTAGTCCGCTTGCTCCACCGGCTGACCCGCCTCGTTCACAAACACCTCCGCAAAGGCGCAGCCGGGGGAATATTCCAGCACCTGGGCTCCCAGGGTGTAGGCCAGGTAGTTGCGGATGAGGGATCGGTCAATATAGGGCGCGTGGAGCACATAGTCCGAGTCGGGGGCAAGGCCCAGGAGCGACAGGTCCTCCGGGTTGCCGTACTCATCCCTCAGTTCCAGCAAAAAGGGCTTTTTCTGCTGCATATAGGAGCTGGTACGCCCCCGCAGGCAGAGGCTGGCCCCCTCCAGCAGCCGGACGGGATTGTCGGTGAGCCGGTTTTCGTCCCGGTCAAAGAGATAGAGGTCTGCCCGGGTCTCTTCCCGGGGAGGCATCAGGGGGCCGTCCGGGCTCCAGGTCCAGTCCGGGTAGAGCTTGGATTCATCCTCCACCGAAAAATACAGCACCGGCAGCCGGGACACAAACTCAAAATCCTCCCCCGGCCACTCGGCGGCGGGCAGGCTGCGGTCCGGCTCGCCCTCCCGCAGGTCCCCGCGCACCGCCCCCACCAGCAGCGCCACCACCGCCAGCAGGGCCGCTGCCATCAGAATCCACAGGGCCGTCTTGGTCTTTCTCACTTGTGCTTTCTCCTTTTTTCAGAGATCCTCCGGCCCGGCCAGACAGGCCCGGATGGCCTTTTCGGCCGCGTCTATCTCCTCCCGGAAGGCCCGGGCCGACAGCCGCATGGCCCCCGCCCCCAGGATGATGATCTGCTCCAGCCCGTCCGAGCTGGCCACCCGCACCCGGTGCCTGCGGCCCAGCTGGTGGGTGACCTTTTCGATATACATGTCGGCGGTCTCGGCCTCTTTGGTGTACACCACATAGATGTTGTGGAGCTTTTCCACCGTGCCGGGGCTGCCCTTCACCTTGTAGGCGTCAAACACCAGGATCACCTGGCAGCCGGCAAAGCCCTGGTA
>CASFKY010000045.1 GCA_949295465.1 uncultured Oscillospiraceae bacterium | reverse complement strand
CTGCCCCGGGCCGACGGCAGCGGCTATGACATTGACGCCCAAGGGTTTTTGCAGGCCATGCTGCCCTACCGGGAGCTGGGCCTTGCCATGGTGGGGGGCTGCTGCGGCACCACCCCCGACTTCATCCGGCTGCTGAGCAGGGAGTTCGGCTCTCTCACCCCGCCGCCCCGCCATCCCAAAACCCGCAGCATCCTCTGCACCCCGGTGCGGGTGGTGGAGGTGAACGACGTGACGGTGGTGGGCGAGCGGATCAACCCCACCGGCAAAAAGCGGTTCCAGCAGGCATTGCGGGACGGGGATATGGACTACCTCATCACCCAGGCGGTGGAGCAGGCCGAGGCCGGCGCCAAGGTGCTGGACGTGAACGTGGGCATCCCCGGGGTGGACGAGACCGACCTGATGGTGCGGGCGGTGAAGGCCTTGCAAAGCGTGGTGGACCTGCCCCTCCAGCTGGATTCCTCCAACCCTCAGGTGCTGGAGGCGGGGCTGCGGGTGTACAACGGCAAGCCCATTGTGAACTCGGTGAACGGGGAGAAAGAAAAGCTGGAGGCCATCCTGCCCTTGTGCAGAAAGTACGGGGCCGCGGTGGTGGGCCTCACCCTGGACGAAAAGGGCATCCCCCCCAAGGCCGAGGAGCGGGTGGCCATTGCCCGGCGGATCCTGGAGGCCTGCCTGGCGGCGGGCATCCCCAAAGAGGACGTGTACATCGACTGCCTCACCCTCACCGCCAGCGCCCAGCAGAAGGAAGTGGTGGAGACCCTCAAGGCGGTGGGCATCTGTAGCCGGGAGCTGGGGGTACACACGGCCCTGGGCGTCTCCAACATCAGCTTCGGGCTGCCCTGCCGGCCCTATCTGAACACCGCCTTCCTCACCCTGGCCATGGCCCAGGGGCTGGATTTCCCCATCCTCAACCCCAACAGCACCGAGATGATGGCGGCGGTGGCGGCTTTCCGGGTGCTCACCGCCCGGGATGACAAGAGCGAGGAGTATATCCGACGCTACGGCTCGGCCCCTGCCCCTGCCCCTGCGGCTCAGGCTGCCGGCGGGGTAGACCTGGCTGGCGCCGTCTACCGGGGGCTCAAGGCCGAGGCGGGGGCGGCGGCGGCCGGGCTGCTGAAAACCCGGGACCCCATGGAAGTGGTGAACGAGGTGCTCATCCCCGCCCTGGACAGGGTGGGGGACGACTTTGAAAAGGGCACCCTCTTCCTGCCTCAGCTGCTCCAGTCCGCCGCGGCGGCCCAGAAGGCCTTCGACGAGGTGAAGAAGGTGCTGGCCGGCCAGGGCGGCGGGGGCCCGGTGCGGGGCACCATCCTGGTGGCCACCGTCAAGGGGGACATCCACGACATCGGCAAGAACATCGTGAAGGTCATCCTGGAAAACTACGGCTACCGGGTGCTGGACCTGGGCCGGGACGTGCCCCCCGAGCGGATTGTGGAGACCGCCCGAAAGGAGGAGGTGGGCCTGGTGGGCCTCTCTGCCCTCATGACCACCACCCTGCCCAGCATGGCCGAGACCATCCGCCAGCTGCGGGCGGCGGGCCTTGGCTGCAAGGTGATGGTGGGGGGCGCGGTGCTCACCCCCGAGTACGCCGCCTCCATCGGGGCCGACTACTACGCCAAGGACGCAAAGCGCAGCGCCGACATCGCCAAAGAGGTGTTCGGCGCCTGAATCAAGACAGAACGCCGCCCTCCCCGGGCGGCGTTTTTGGGGCCTTTGGGCCGGAAAGGGACACTTGCCCATGCTCAAACTCATCCTCAGCGACATCGACGGCACCCTGCTGCCCTTTGACCAGCCGGCCCTCAGCGAGGAGCTCTTCGACCTCATCCGGGCTTTCCACCGGCGGGGGGTGGCCTTCTGCCCCAGCAGCGGGCGGCAGTACACCAGCCTCCACCGCCTCTTTGCGCCGGTGGAGGAGTTGGTTTATTTCATGTGTGAAAACGGGGGCGGGCTGTACCACCAGGGCAGGACCCTGCGCACCCGGCCCCTGCCCCGGGCCCTGGCCCTGGAGATCATAACCCAGCTCTACGCCCGGCCGGACTGCGAGGTGCTCATCAGCGCCGGGGGCACCCTGTACATCCTGCCGGTGCAGCGGCAGATCCGCCAGCACACCGTCTATCTCTCGGTGAGCAGCGCGGTGCACTTGGCCAATACCCCCGAGGAAATCCCCGGGGAGATTCTGCGGGTGTCGGCCTACTGCCACGAGGGCTCGGCCCGGGTGGAGCGGGAGGTGGGAGAGCCCTGGCGGCGGCGGGGCGCCCAGGTGGCCGTCTCCACCCAAAACTGGATCGACTTCACCGCCTCCACCAAGGGCACCGGCCTGTTGGACCTGTGCGGGGTGCTGGGCATCGACCCAAGAGAAACGGCGGCCCTGGGGGACAACTTCAACGACCTGCCCCTGCTGGAGGCCGCCGGCCGGGCCTATGTGATGGAGAGCGCCCCGGAAGAGATGCGGGCCCGCTTTCCCCTTCACTGCCGCCGGGCCGAGGACACCCTGCGCCAGCTGCTGGAGGAGTGCGGGGGCTGAGAGCGGCGGCAGGGGAAACCGGGGGCTCCCCGCGCGGCCTGGCCTTTGTTGAAAGACCGGCCCTGCCCCCATTTAGGGCCCGGCCTGCGCCCGGCCCACCCCCACATACCCGCAAAGCCGGGGACGGAAAAACACCGTCCCCGGCCCTTTTTTTGCCTGCTGGGATGTAAAAAAACTGCAAATCCCCTTGACATGGGCAAAAGGGGCGTGGTATATTGTCCCTGTAAGTTGTATTATTTAGTTAATACAAAGATACAATATAAAGATTCTGTTAAAGTTTCAGAAAATTGAAGTAAAAGCCAGGGCCCGTTCGTATAGAAGGGCAGAAGGCGGGACAAGCCCCGCCCTTTGCCCCACCGGCAGGAGAGGGCCTGCCGGCCCTGCCAGGAGAGGCCGGGGCGCAAGGCGCCGGGGCTTCGCCCACAGAGGGCCAAAAGGCCCGGGCAGAGGCCGGGAATAGAAAAGGGGAGAGAGTGTTATGAAAATTCTGATCACATCCGATTGGTACGCGCCCGCCGTCAACGGCGTGGTCACTTCGATTTTGAATCTTCGCCGGGAGCTGACCGCCCGGGGCCATGAGGTGCAGGTGCTGACCCTGGCCGAGGGGATGCACAGCTTTGAGGAGGATGGGGTATACTACCTGGGCTCCCTGGATGCGGGGCTCATCTACCCGGGGGCCCGGCTGCGCAGCCTGGCGGCGGGGCAGGCGGTGGAGCGGTTCATCCGCTGGAAGCCGGACGTGGTGCACTCCCAGTGCGAGTTCAGCACCTTCTCCCTGGCCAAAAAGATCGCCCGGGCCAGCGGCGCGCCCCTCATCCACACCTACCACACGGTGTATGAGGACTACACCCACTACTTTTCTCCCAGCCGGCGCTGGGGCAAAAAGCTGGCGGCGGCCTTTTCCCGCTGGGTGCTGGACCAGACCGACGGAGTCATCGCCCCCACCGGCAAGGTGCGGGACCTTCTGGAAAAGTACGGGGTGAGCGCCCCGGTGGCGGTCATCCCCACCGGCATCGATCTGGACGCCTTCTCGGCTCCCCTGGCCCCCGAAAAGCGGGCGGGGATGCGCCGGGCCCTGGGCATCCCGGAGGGGGACAGGGTGCTGGTGTATGTGGGCCGGCTGGCCCGGGAGAAAAACCTGGAGGAAGTGCTGGAGTGCCGGGCCGCCCTGGGGGGAGACCTGACCCTGCTGCTGGTGGGGGACGGCCCCGAGCGGGCGGCGCTGGAGAGCCGGGCCGAGGCCCTGGGCATCCGGGACAAGGTGGTGTTTGCCGGCATGGTGGACCGCCGGCGGGTGGCCGACTATTACCGGCTGGGGGATGTGTTTGTGAGCGCCTCCTCCAGCGAGACCCAGGGCCTCACCTACGCCGAGGCCCTGGCGGCGGGGTTGCCCGCCCTCTGCCGGGCCGACCCCTGCCTGGACGGGGTGATTCGGAACGGCTTCAACGGCTGGCAGTACCAGAGCCGGGAGGAGCTGGCCGCCCTGCTGGCCCGGCTGCTGGGAGACGAGGCAGAGCTGCGGGCCATGGGCGGGCGGGCCGCCCTCTCGGCCCAAAAGTTCTCGGCCCGCACCTTCGCCCGCTCGGCGGAGGAGTGGTACCAGAAGGCACTGGAGGCGAAAAAGAGCCCGGCCTGGGCAAAGGAGGCGTCGGTATGGCAAAAAGCGTGGTGAGAAACTGGAGCCAGTGGGTCTCGGCGGCGGGCCTTGCGGCCTGCCTCTGGATGAGCGCCTGGCTGTGGCAGCAGGGGCTGCTCAGTTCGGAAGAAGCCCTGCGGGAGTTTCTGGACCCGCTGGGCCCCACCGCGGTCCTGGCCTTTGTGGCCTTCCAGGCGGTGCAGGTGGTGGTGCCCATCCTGCCCGGCGGTCTGGGCTGCCTGGCCGGGGTGGTGCTGTTCGGGCCCTGGCAGGGCTTTTTGTGGAACTACCTGGGCATCTGCGCCGGCAGCCTGGCGGCTTTTGCCATTGCCCGCAACTGCGGCCGGCCCCTTTTGTATCGGATGTTCCCCGAAAAGCTCATCCGCCGCTATGACAAGTGGAGCGGCGAAAAGGACCGCTTTACCCGGTGGTTCGCCCTTTTGATCTTTCTGCCGGTGGCGCCGGACGACTATCTCTGTTTTCTGGCCGGCACCACCCGCATGAGCTGGCGGTGCTATACCGCCATCATTCTGCTGTGCAAGCCCTTTGCCATCGCCACCTACAGCCTGGGGCTGACGGTGCTGCTGCGCCAGGTGCTGGGGCTCTGGGCCTGAAAAAGGAGGAGAGGAATCATGACCGTACATCTCTATACCGGCTCGCTGGGCCTGGTGAAAAAGAGCGGGGTGGGTCAGGCGGTACTGCACCAGAAGGCCATGCTGGAGAGCGCCCGGGTGCATGTGACCCAGGACTGGAGCGAAAAGGCCGACGCGGTGCACATCAACACCGTCCTGCCCGACTCGGTGCTGGCCGCCCTGCGGGCCCGGGCCCGGGGGGAGAAGGTGGTCTATTACGGCCACTCCACCATGCAGGATTTCCGCAACTCCTTTGTGGGCTCCAACCTGCTGGCGCCCCTGTTCCGCCGGTGGATCTGCTTTTGCTACAGCCTGGGGGACGTGGTGCTCACCCCCACCCCCTATTCCCGAAGCCTGCTGGAGAGCTACCGGCTGAAAAAGCCGGTGTACGCCCTCTCCAACGGGGTGGACACCCGCTTCTTTGCTCCCAGCGCCGCCCGGCGGCGGGCCTTCCGCCGCAAGTATGGCCTTTCCGGCCAGCAGAAGGTGGTGGTGAGCGTGGGCCATTATATGGAGCGCAAGGGCATCCTGGACTTCATTCAGCTGGCCAAGGCCCTGCCCGAGACCGAGTTTTTCTGGTTCGGCTACACCGAGCCGGCCCTGGTGCCCGGCCATGTGCGGGCCGCCATGGCCCAGGCCCCCCAAAACCTTCACTTCCCCGGCTTTGTGGACCAGGCCGCCCTGCGGGACGCCTACTGCGGGGCCGACGCCTTTGTGTTTTGCAGCCAGGAGGAGACCGAGGGCATCGTGGTGCTGGAGGCTCTGGCCTGCGGGGTGCCGGTGCTGCTGCGGGACATCCCGGTGTACGAGGGGTGGCTGCAAAGCGGCTGCCAGGTGTACAAGGCCGAGGACCTGCCCGGTTTTGAGGCGGCGCTGCGGGGGATGCTGGGCGGGGTGCTGCCCAACCTCACCGCCGCCGGCCGTCAGGTGGCGCTGGAGCGCAGCCTGCCCAACATGGGCCGTCGGCTCTGCCAGCTGTACAAGACCGGCCTGAAAGGATGAGAATACGGGCCCGCCGGGAGCTTCCTTTGAGGGGGCTGCCCCCATACCGAGCGGGCCGATGGACTGAAAAACGGGCCTTCCGGGGAGTACGCTCACTTCTCGGAAGGCCCGTTTTTTCTTTTTTATAATGCGCAGGGCTCAGAGCTCAGCCGAGGCGATGAAGCCGCCGCCCCACACCTCGTCCCCTCGGTAGAGCACCGCGCTCTGGCCCGGGGCGGGGGCCCGCACCGGCTGGGGGAAGGTGAGGGTGGCCTGCCCGTCAAAGGTGCAGGGCACCGGCAGGGCGGCGCTGCGGATCTTGACCTGGTACTCCCCGGCGGGCAGGCTGGGGCCGCACAGCCCTTCCAGGCGCACGGTGGAGAAAAACTCCTCCCCGGCCCAGCCCAGCTCCACATTTCCCTCGGGGGTGATGCGGCGCACAAAGGCCGGCCGGCCCAGGGCCAGCCCCAGCCCCTTGCGCTGGCCCACCGTGTACTTCCACACCCCCTGGTGGGGGCCCAGGTCCCGCCCGTCCGGGGCGATGAAATGGCCGGCCTTGGCCGCAAAGCCCCGGCCCTGGATGAAGGCCGGATAGTCCCCGTCCGGGATGAAGCAGATCTCCATGCTGTCCGGGGCGTCGGCGCAGGCAAGGCCCAGGTCCCGGGCCTTCTGGCGCACCTGGGGCTTTTCCAGCCCGCCCAGGGGCAGCAAGAGCCGGCTCAGCACCTCCTGGCCCAGCCGGTAGAGCATATAGCTCTGGTCCCGGGGCAGGCTCACCGCCTGGCGCACCCGCCAAAACCCGTCCGGGCTCTGGCCCACCCGGGCATAGTGGCCGGTGGCGATGTACCGGCAGCCCAGCGCGTCGGCCTTCTGCAAAAGGCTGGCAAACTTCACCGCCGGGTTGCACAGGATGCAGGGGTTGGGGGTGCGCCCGGCGCAATAGCCTTGGCAGAAGGGCTTCACCACCTCCGCCTCAAAGGCCTCGCCGGCCTCGATCACGTGGCAGGGCACGCCCAGCTGCTGGGCCGTGGCCTGGGCCGCCTTGACCGCCCCCTCGTGGCAGGGGGAAAAGCGGATGACCGCCGCCTCCACCTCCAGGTCCTCCTCCTGCAAAAGCCGCAGGGCCACGCTGCTGTCCACCCCGCCGGAAAGCCCCAGCAACACCTTTTCTTTCCCGTTCATGGCCGCCCCTCCCTTCAAGGCTGCCGGCCCCCGTACAGCCGGCTCTGTTCCACTGCCATCCGATCGCACCGCTCGTTTTCCGGGTGGCCGGCATGGCCCTTGATCCACACATAGCGGATCTGGTGGGGCTCGGCCAGGCTCAGCAGCCGGTCCCACAGATCCGGGTTGAGGGCCGGGGATTTGTCCGCCTTTTTCCAGCCCCGGGCCTTCCAGCCCTTGGCCCAGCCCTTCTCCAGTCCGTTGATCACATACTGGGAATCGCTGCACAGGGTGATCTGGCAGGGCTCCTTCAGCGCCTCCAGCGCCCGGATGAGGGCGGTGAGCTCCATGCGGTTGTTGGTGGTCTCGGCCTCGCCCCCGCACAGCTCCTTCTCCCGCCCCTTGTAGCGCAGGATGGCCCCCCAGCCCCCCGGGCCCGGGTTGCCGCTGCATGCCCCGTCGGTGAATATCTCGATCTGCTTCATGATTCCCTTCGCCTTCCTATAGAATATTGTATCATTATATACGTTTTGCCCCGGCCGGGCAAGGGCGGGAAGAGCGCGCTCTCCGGCCCGGCAGAGCAGGGGTGCAGGCCGGCAAAGCCCGGCAAGGCCGCCCGCGGGCCCCCGCCGCATGAAACCGGCCCCCCGGGCCCATACTGAGGCTGGCGGGCCGGCCCATTTGACAAGGGGCGGGCGGGGAGATTATAATAAACCTATCTTTATACAGTTTTCCCTGCGGGCGGGCAAAGATGCCGCCGCCCAGGAAGGGGAATACGGTCATACGTTTCTTTTCAGCGGCCCGGGTTGCGCTTGACAGGTGAACTCGCAGTGCCGCGCCCCACAGGGAGCCTGCCGCCAGAGGGCCGGGCCCCGCAAAAGAAGGTACATGACAGCATCACAAAGGCGCGGGCCGAGGGGTGTCTCGGCTGCCTGCCGGAAGGGGAGGCAGAGAGAGGCCCGGAGGGCCTGCGCCGCAAGACAAGATGGAGGAAAGCATGGAAGAAAGAAAAGAGAATACCCGCCGCCGCACCCGGTCGGTCCAGGCCGGCCCCGAGGCCGAGCCCAAGGCCGCCGCCCAGGGCAAGACAAGGGCCAAAGCGCCCCAGAAGGCCGAGGCCGCCAAGGCCAAGGCCCAGCCCAAGACGCCCCGCAAGCCCCGCCAGAGCCGGCCCACCCCCGCCAAGGCGGCGGCCAAGGCAGCCGCTGCCCTGGCCGAGGCCGTGATCCAGCCCGCCGCCGAGGCGGCCCCCAAGGCCCGCCGGGTGTTCGGGCGCAAGCGTGCCGGCCAGGCGGTGCCCCTCCATGTGATCCCCCTGGGGGGCCTGGGGGAAGTGGGCAAGAACATCACCCTCTACGAGTGCCAGGGCGACATGATCCTGGTGGACTGCGGCAGCGTCTTCCCCGACAGCGACATGTACGGGGTGGACCTGGTCATCCCCGATTTCACCTATGTGGTGCAGAACCGGGACAAGATCAAGGGCGTGCTCATCACCCACGGCCATGAGGACCACATCGGCGCCCTGCCCTACCTGCTCAAGCAGGTGAACCTGCCCATCTACGCCACCCGGCTCACCATCGGCCTCATCAAGAACAAGCTGGAGGAGCACGGCCTGCTGGGCCAGACCAAATTTGTGGAGATCGCCCCCAAGCAGAAGTTCCGGCTGGGCTGCTTCAACATCGAGCCCATCCATGTGAACCACTCCATCCCGGACGCGGTGGCCTACGCCATCGAGTGCCCCGCCGGCATTGTGCTCCAGACCGGCGACTTCAAGATCGACTACACCCCCCTCTCGGCCGGGCCCACCGACCTGGCCACCTTTGCCGAGTACGGCAAAAAGGGGGTACTGCTGCTGCTCAGCGATTCCACCAACGCCGAGCGCCCCGGCTTCACCGCCACCGAGCAGAAGGTGGCCGCCAGCTTCGGCAACATGTTCCGCAACGCCGACAAGCAGCGGATCATCATCGCCACTTTTGCCTCCAACCTCTACCGCATCCAGCAGATCATCGACCTGGCGGTGGAAAACGGCCGCAAGGTGGCCGTGTCCGGCCGCAGCATGGCCTCCAACACCGCCATGGCCCTGGAGCTGGGCTATCTCCACGCCCCTGAGAACGCCCTCATCGACGTGGAGCAGATCAACAAATATCCGCCGGAAAAGGTGGTCATCATCACCACCGGCAGCCAGGGCGAGCCCCTGAGCGCCCTCTCCCGCATGGCCTCCAGCAGCCACCGCAACGTGCGGGTGGGCCCCGGCGACTTCATCATCATCAGCGCCACCCCCATCCCCGGCAACGAGAAGATGGTGACCAAGGTGGTGAACGGCCTGTTGAAGCTGGGGGCCGAGGTGGTGTACGAGTCCATGTACGACGTGCATGTGTCCGGCCACGCCTGCCAGGAGGAGGAGAAGCTGATCCTCACCCTCACCGCCCCCAAGTTCTTCATGCCGGTGCACGGCGAGTACAAGCACCTGAAAAAGCACGCCACCACCGCCGCCAAGCTGGGCATCCCCACCTCCCACATCCTCATCGGGGAGACCGGCGAGGACATCCTGGTGAGCCGGGATGAGATCAAGGTGGCCGACACGGTGCCCTCCGGCAGCGTGATGGTGGACGGCCTGGGCGTGGGCGACGTGGGCAACGTGGTATTGCGGGATCGGCGCCATCTCTCCCAGGACGGCCTGGTCATCGTGGTGGCCACGGTCAACGGCGCCACCGGCGAGATGCTGGCCGGGCCCGACCTGGTGAGCCGGGGCTTTGTGTATGTGCGGGAGAGCGAAGAGCTGATGGAGGGCGCCCGCAAGCTGGTGATCCAGACCTTTGAGAAGTGCCGCTCCGAGCATGTGCGGGACTGGAACAGCGTCAAGACCCGGGTGCGGGAGGCGCTGAGCAGCTATATCTACCGCAAGACCAAGCGCAGCCCCATGATCCTGCCCATCCTGATGGAGATCTGAGCCGCGCTTTGACAAAGGAGTGACCGAGATGAAAAAAGGACCTCGCTGGGAACTGGAGCTGACCACCGCCGTTTTGGCCCTGCTCTGCCTGGGGCTGGCGGTGCTGGCGGGCTGGCAGCAGCCCTGGCATCTGCTGGGGGCCGCCGCCCTGCTGGCGGTGGTGGTGCTGGTGGTCTGGCTGCGGGGCCGCTCCCTGCGCCGGCGGATCGGCCGGTACCTGTCCGGCGAGGTCTTTGAGGGCAGCGACGCCCAGTTTACCCTGGCCGGGCTGCCCACCCCCGCCCTGCTGCTCAGCCGCAAGACCCTCATCTGGTACAACGAGCCCTTCCGGGCCCAGTTCCTGGGCGGGGAGGACCGGCTGCTCCAGCCGGTGAACCGGGTTCTGCCCGGGCTGGACCTGACCCAGTGCCAGGCCGCCCAGGGCCAGGTGCTCACGGCGGCGGGGGGCCGCTGGCAGGTGTTTGCCGGGGGCGAAAGGGAGGGGCTGATCTTCCTCACCCTCACCGACATCACCCGCCTCTCCAAAGAGGCCGAGGAGTACTGGGCCACCCGGCCGGTCTGCCTGCTCTTTGAGGTGGACGGCTACGACACCGTCACCGGCGACATGAAGGAGTCGGAGCGGGCCCGCATGATGGAACAGGTGAACCGGCTTTTGGAAAACACCATCGGCCGGTATACCGGCTTTCTGTGCCGCATCAGCACCTGCCGGTACATAGCTCTCATTGAGGAGCGGAACCTTCAGGATTTGCAGGACCGGCGCTTTGATGTGTTGGACAAGATGCGCCAGCTGGACGACAACATGGGCCTGACCCTCTCCATCGGGGTGGGCCGGGGCGGCGCCAGCCTGGCTGAGTGTCAGGAGTGGGCCCGCCAGAGCCTGGATATGGCCCTGGGAAGAGGCGGCGACCAGGCCGCCATGAAGACCGAGGAGGGATTCTCCTTTTACGGGGGCGTCTCCCGCAGCATCGAAAAGCAGAGCAAGGTGCGCAGCCGCATCGTGGCGGGGGCCCTCACCGAGCTCATCCGCAACAGCGACAGCGTGCTGATCATGGGCCACAAGATGAGCGACCTGGACAGCGTGGGCAGCGCCCTGGGTGTGCTGCACATCTGCCAGACCTGCCAGGTGCCCGCGGCGGTGGTGCTGCGCCGGGGGGCCACCCTGGCCGGCTCCCTCATCCGGGAGTTTGACAAGGCCGGCCTGGAGGACTCCTTCATCGAGCCCGAAAAGGTGCTGGAGGCCATCACCCCCGACACCCTTCTGGTGGTGGTGGACACCTGCCTCAAACACCGGCTGGAAAGCCTGGAAGTCTACCAGCAGTGCCGCCATGTGGCGGTGATCGACCATCACCGGCGGGCGGTGGGAGCCATCGACAACGCGGTGATCTGGTATCAGGAGCCCTACGCCTCCTCGGCCAGCGAGCTGGTGAGCGAGATGCTCCAGTATGTGGGGGACAAGAACGACCGCCCCACCCAGCTGGAGGCCGAGGCCCTGTTGGCCGGCATCATGCTGGACACCCGCAACTTCGGGCTGCACACCGGGGTGCGCACCTTTGAGGCCGCCGCCTACCTGCGGCGGCTGGGGGCCTCCACCGAGGACGTGAAGGCCCTGTTTGCCTCCACCATGGAGGAGTACGCCGTCAAGGCCAAGCTGGTGGAGTCGGCCAAGCTGTACATGGGCTGCGCCATCTCCCTCTCGGGCGAATTGCCCCCCGCCTCGGCGGTGGCGGTGCCCCAGGCGGCCAACGACCTGCTCACCATCGAGGGGGTGGAGGCCAGCTTTGTGGCGGTGCAGCAGGGGCCCAACGTGAACGTGTCCGGCCGCAGCATGGGGGCCGTGAACGTGCAGGTGGTCCTGGAGACGCTGGGCGGCGGCGGCCATCTCACCATGGCCGGGGCCCAGCTGCGGGACACCACCGTGGAAGAGGTGGGCCGCCGGCTGCGGGACGCCATCCAGGAATACCGGGCCGAGCAGAGCGCCCAGCCTGTGGCCCCCGCCAAGGGCCGCTGAGGCCCCGCACATCCGAAAAAAGGGCCCTTTGCGGGCCCGACATCCAACACTTTTGGCCGCCTTCGGGCGGAAAATCATAGAAATGAGGTTACAGCCATGAAAGTACTGCTGTTGCAGGATGTGAAATCCATCGGCAAAAAAGACGAGATCCATGAAGTTTCGGACGGGTACGCCCGCAACTTCCTGTTCCCCCGCAAGCTGGCCACCGCCGCCGACGCGGCGGCCCTGAACCTGGTGAAGACCAAGAACGAGGCCAAGGAGCACCACGCCGCCGAGCAGCTGGCCGCCGCCAAAGAGCTGGCCGCCAAGGTGAAGAACACCACCGTCCTCATCAAGGCCAAGGGGGGCGCTTCGGGCCGCCTGTTCGGCAAGATCACCGTGAAGGAAGTGGCCGCCGCCCTCAGCAGCCAGGTGGGCGCCGAGATCGACCGGCGCAAGGTGGAGCTGGAAAAGGATATCAAGGACTTCGGCACCTACGGCGCCGAGGTGAAGCTGCACCCGGGGGTCAGCGCCGCCTTCAAGGTGAAGGTGGAGGAGCAGGCCTGAGGCCGGAGCAGGGCCACAATACCATACCACAATTGTCAAAAGCATGAAGAGCCGCCCCGGCCATAAAGCGGGGCGCTGAGGGGAGGAGACCGGAAGATGGCAAAGGATCGGGGGCTGGACCTGGAGAGCATGGGTCTGAGCCTACCCTACAGCATGCAGGCCGAGCAGTCGGTGCTGGGCGCGGTGCTGCTGCAGGCCGAGCTGCTGCCGGAACTGGTGGAGACCCTCCGGCCCGAGATGTTCTATGCCCGCCAGAACGGGGAGATCTTCGCCGAGATGGTGCGGCTGTTCACCGCGGGCCAGAGCGTGGACTTCGTCACCCTGCTGGACGCGGTCTCGGCGGCAAATGTCTTTGAGAGCACCGACGAGGCCAAGGTCTACCTCACCAGCCTGGCCGAGACGGTGCCCTCCCTGAGCAACGTGCAGGCCTACGCCAAGATCGTCCAGGAAAAATACCTGGTGCGCCAGCTGATGAACGCCACCAAGGAGATCATGGAGCAGTGCAGCGAGGAGAGCGACGCCAACCTGCTTTTGGAGAGCGCCGAGCAGAAGATCTACGAGATCCGCTCCGGCCGGGATACCAGCGCCCTCTCCAGCATCTCCAGCGTCATTGTGGAGACCCTGGTGAACTTGCAGCGGATCAGCGGCCCCGACCGGGAAAAGTACGCCGGCATCCCCACCGGGTATCGGTATCTGGACAAGGTGCTCACCGGCCTGGGCCGCAGCGATCTGATCATCCTGGCCGCCCGCCCCGGCATGGGCAAGACCAGCTTTGCCTTGAACATCGCCACCAACGTGGCCCAGAAGCAGAAGGTGCCGGTGGCCATTTTCAGCCTGGAAATGACCAAGGACCAGCTCACCAGCCGGATCCTCTCGGCCGAGGCCAACATCGACAGCCAGGCTTTCCGCACCGGCAACCTCACCGACGAGGACTGGGCCGACCTGGCCCACGCCAGCGAGAAGCTGCACAATGCCCCCATCTTCATGGACGACACCTCCGGCATCACCATCCCGGAGGTGAAGGCCAAGGTGCGCCGCCTCAACCAGGACCCCAGCCGCCCCAACATCGGCCTCATCGTCATCGACTATCTCCAGCTGATGACCAGCGGCCGGCGCACCGAGAACCGGGTGCAGGAGATCAGCGACATCACCCGGAACCTGAAGATCATGGCCAAGGAGCTGAACGTGCCGGTCATCGCCCTGAGCCAGCTCTCCCGTGCCGCCGAAAAGACCAGCGGCCGCAGCGACCACCGGCCCCAGCTCAGCGACCTGAGGGACTCCGGCTCCATCGAGCAGGACGCCGACGTGGTGCTGTTTTTGTACCGGGCGGCCTACTACAACTCCACCAGCGGCGGGGGCGGCGAGCAGGCCGACGAGAACGTGGCCGAGTGCATCGTGGCCAAAAACCGCCACGGCGAGGTGGATACCGTCCGCCTGGGGTGGGACGGCGCCCATACCCGCTTTCTGGATGTGGATTTCAGCCATGAAAACTGAGCATACAGACAAAAAAGAATCCATCTGGGCCGACGTGCGGCGGTACTGCCGCCGTCAGGCCCTTTTTGCGCAGGGCGATCGGGTCATCGCTGCGGTCTCGGGCGGGGCCGACAGCATGGCCCTGCTCTTGTTTTTGCTGGAAAACGCCGCCTCCTTGGGCATCCGGGTGGAGGCCGTCCATGTGAACCACCGGCTGCGGGGGGCCGAGTCCGACGGGGACGAGGACTTTGTGCGCGCTTTCTGCCAGAGCCGGGGGGTGCCGCTCACCCTCTTTTGGCTGGGGCAGGGGGCGGTGTGCCTTGGCTCCGACGGCCGGCCCTGCCCGGAAGAAAAGGAGCTGGAAAAGCTGGGCCGGGAGAACGGCCTGACGGGAAAGAGCGAGGAGGAGGCCCGCCGGGCCCGCTACGCCTGCTTTGAGGGGCTGGCGGCGGCCCGGGGGGCCCTGGTGGCCACCGCCCACACCCTCAACGACCAGGCCGAGACCCTTCTGTTCCGGCTGGCCCGGGGCTGCGGCGCCAAGGGTGCCGGGGGCATCCCGCCCCGGCGGGGGATCTACCGGCGGCCCTTTTTGGCCATCGGCCGGGCCGATACCGAGGAGGCCTGCCGCCAGGAGGGAATTTCCTGGCGCACCGACGCCACCAACCTGGAGGAGGGCTACGCCCGCAACCGGCTGCGCCGTCAGGCCCTGCCCGCCCTGCTGGAGGCAAACAGCGGGGCGCTGGGGGCCATGGGGCGCTTTTGCGACCAAATGCGGGAGCTGAGCGGGTATTTGGAGGCCCGGGGGGAAATCCTGTTAGAGAGGGCTGCCCTGCCCGGGGGCGGCTGGGACGC
>CASFKY010000044.1 GCA_949295465.1 uncultured Oscillospiraceae bacterium | reverse complement strand
ATCAGCAGCTTGGCACCGTCAAAGAAGGGCGCCTGAAGAGGCACCAGCTTGATCTGCACCGGCCACTGGCGCAGCCGGCTGGGCGCCATGGTGGGCGCGCAGGCGCCTTCCGTGCTGCCCTCCAGCACCTGGGCCCGGCTGCCGGGGCAGCCTGCATGGAGAGTATGGGCCGCACTGCCGGGGCAGCCGCCTGCCGCCCGGGCCTTATTCTGTTTGGCTGCCAGCACCGCAGCTTCGTCGTAGGGGGCAGCTTCCCGCTCCACAAAGGTGATGGCCCCCGTGGGGCAGGTGGGCAGGCAGTCCCCCAGACCGTCGCAGTAATCGTCCCGCATTAGCCGGGCCTTGCCGTCCACCATGGCGATGGCTCCCTCGTGGCAGGCCGCTGCGCAGGCGCCGCAGCCGTTGCATTTGGTTTCATCGATCTGAATGATCCGTCGTTTCATAGGTACAATGCCTCCGTATTGACTTTCTGGGGATAGTTTACTACAATAGGCAAAGAATGTATGTTGTAGCTACAACACATTGGGAGGAACATCATGGAACTTCAGGATCTGCCCGCCACACCCCTTTTCCGGGGGCTTACGGAGGAGGAAGCCCGGCGGGCCCTTACCGCCCTGGATGCCCGCCGCCGTTCCTTCGTGAAGGAGGAGCTTCTGCTCCAGGCCGGGCATTGCATCACCCATATGGGGCTGGTGCTGCGGGGCCGGGTGCACATAGAACACCTGGACGTGTGGGGCAGCAAGACCCTGCTGGGCCAGGCCGGAGAAGGCGATCTTTTTGCCGAGACCTACGCCTGCCTGCCCCAGGAAGCCCTGTTGGTCAATGTGGTGGCCGCCAGCGACGGGGAGGCGCTCTTTCTGGCTGCCGACCGGCTGCTCCACCCCGGCAACGAACCCTGGCTGCAGCGCATGGCCCAGAACCTCTTGCAGATTGCCGCCCGGAAAAACCTGGGGCTGGCCCGGCGCAATCTCTACACCGCCCCCAAAACGATCCGCGGACGGGTGATGGCCTACTTCTCGGCCCTGGCGGTCAAAAACAACAGCCTGCGGTTTGCCCTGCCTTTTGACCGGCAGCAGCTGGCGGATTTTTTGGGGGTGGACCGCAGCGCCTTGAGCAGCACCCTTTCTCAGATGCAGCGGGACGGATTGATGACGCTGGAACGGCGCACGGTGGAACTGCACACCGCACCGGAGGATTTCTCCCTGTAAGGCAACAGAAACCGGGGCACAGGCGGATGCCTGTGCCCCGGTTGATTTTTGCAGAAGATTTTTTATTTGGTACCGAAGATCCGGTCGCCTGCGTCGCCCAGGCCGGGTACGATGTAGCCCTTGTCATTGAGGCGTTCATCCAGGGCACCCACGTAGATATCCACGTCGGGGTGGGCTTCATGCAGCGCCTTCATGCCCTCGGGTGCGGCAATCAGACCGATGAACTTGATGTGCTTGGCACCGCGCTTCTTGATCTGGGTGATGGCGTCGGAAGCGCTGCCGCCGGTGGCCAGCATGGGGTCCAGCACGATGACTTCACGCTCATTGATATCGCTGGGCAGTTTGCAGTAGTACTCCACCGGCTTCAGGGTCTCTTCGTTGCGGTAGAGGCCAATGTGACCCACCTTGGCGGCGGGGATCATCCGCAGCATACCGTCCACCATGCCCAGGCCGGCGCGCAGGATGGGGACCAGCGCCAGTTTACGGCCTGCCAGTACCTTGGTGCGGGCCAGGGCAATGGGCGTTTCCACTTCCACTTCCTCGGTGGGCAGATCGCGGGTGGCCTCGTAGCAAAGCAGCATGGCGACCTC